>NZ_CP091740.1:314445-628890 GCF_022014595.1 Solitalea lacus
ATATCGTAACATATGAATGGGACAGTACTAAAAAGTATGATATTAATATTAAGGAACGACAATTCACGGATATTTACGATGCTTTCAATGCTCAGTACAAAAGAACATTTATACAAGATACGAGTGCTAATTATGGAATAGTATCAGCAAAATTTACCATTCCAAAGGATAAACAGTATATAGTTCAATTACTCAATACAAATCAAGAAATTGTTGGACAATTAATTGCAAATGAAAACAAGGTTTATAAATTCATAAATCTTACTCCAGAACGATACAAAATGCGATTTATCGAAGATGCAAACAAAAACAAAAAGTGGGATATTGGAAATGTTTACCATAAAATACAACCTGAAAAAATTAGCTATTATCCAGATGAAATAGCTGTACGGGCAGGTTGGGATATGGAAGTAAATGTAAATTTAGAGTAGTTGACAAACAATAAAAAGAAATGGTCGGATTATTAGTCCGACCATTTCTTTTTATTCCCTAAACCAATCGGAATACATGATGTATCTACCAGGCAATGAATCCAATAATTCTCTTTGTGCTTCAGTAATAGGTTTAATTTTTTTCGCTGGAATTCCAGCATATAAATAACCTGTTTCGCATATTGTATTTTCTAAAACAATTGCTCCTGCAGCAATAATACAATATTCATTAACAACTACATGATCCATAACAATAGCACCCATTCCAATAAGAACTTTAGCTTTTAATTCACAACCGTGAACAATTGCATTATGTCCAATATTAACGTTATTTCCTATAACTGTTGGAGCTTTTTGATAAGTGCAATGAATAATTGCTCCATCCTGAATGTTGGTATTATCACCTATCTTAATAAAATTAACATCTCCTCTTACTACTGCATTAAACCAAACACTACAATTATCGCCCATTACAACATCACCAACTACAGTAGCATTATCAGCTAAAAAGCAGTTTTCTCCAAAATTTGGAAATTTTTCTTTAACAGGTTTAATAAGAGCCATCCTCTGAAAACTAATTGATATACTATTACAAAATTAAAATATGGTATCCACAATTTTATTAACATCCTTTTCCTTTTCAGGATAGTCAGTTGTAAAGTGCAACCCCCTACTTTCCTTACGGATAATTGCTCCCTTTATTACCAAAAAAGAAACTTGTATTAAATTTCTCAATTCACAAAGTTTCATAGAAAGTTTGGTATTCTTATAAAATGATTCCGTTTCAATAAACAATAATTCCAAGCGGCGTTTAGCTCTTTCCAAACGGAAATCAGAACGGACAATACCGACATAATCACTCATCAAACGCTGCATTTCCCGGATATTGTGAGTAACTAAAATATCTTCATTCGATTGGACAGTGTTTGTATCATTCCACTCAGGAATATCTAATTGGAAATTAATTAAATCAAAACCGGCAATTGCTGATTGATAGCTTCTTTCAGCAAAAACTAATGCCTCTAATAAAGAATTAGAAGCCAATCTATTAGCCCCGTGCAAACCAGTTGAAGCACACTCACCACAAGCATATAACCGTTGAATACTTGAATTACCATATTCATCAACCAAAATTCCACCGCACATATAGTGAGCTGCTGGAACCACAGGAATCATATCCTTGCTCATATCAATTCCTATACTTAAGCACTTCGCATAAATATTAGGAAAATGGCGCAATAATTCAGCTTTAGGTTCATGTCTTATATCAAGATAAACAAAATCATCTCCGGACTTCTTCATTTCCGCATCAATTGCTCGGGCAACAATATCACGCGGAGCTAATGATTTTCGCTCATCATATAAATGCATGAACTCTTCACCTTTACGATTTCTCAACACACCCCCAGCACCACGAACAGCTTCAGAAATTAAAAAGGAAGGATACTCACCAGGATTATACAATGCAGTAGGATGAAACTGGATAAACTCCATATTTCTGACTTTACCTTTTGCCCTATATACCATAGCAATACCATCACCTGTAGCTATAATTGGGTTAGTAGTACTTGAATAAATATGCCCAGCACCTCCCGAAGCCATTAAAGTAACCTTAGATAATATTTTTTCAACCTTATTATTAATGGTGTTTAATGCATAAATACCATAACAAGTAATATCGGTTGATTTTTTATCAACAACTACACCTAAATGATGTTGAGTAATTAAATCAACAGCAAAATAATGGGTTAAAATTTCAATGTTAGGATGTTTATGTATTTGTTCAAGCAAGGCACGCTCAATCTCAAAACCCGTAATATCTTTATAATGTAATACACGATGTTCAGAATGACCACCCTCTTTTGCCAAATCATAATGACCCGACCGGTCTTTATCGAAATTAGTTCCATAATCAATAATCTCTCTTATTCTTTCTGGACCTTCTTTTACAACAATTTCAACAATATGCTGATCACATAAACCATCACCAGCAATCAGGGTATCCTGTATATGCTTTTCAAAAGAATCAGATTTATCCACAACTACCGCAACGCCACCTTGTGCATATTTGGTATTAGACTCATCTTCATTAGATTTGGTAACGATGCAAACAGTACCATGTCGTGCAGCTTTTAAGGCGAAGGATAAACCTGCTATCCCCGAACCAATTACTAAGAAATCTACTTTCTTCATCAATATAATGTAAGTAACAGGTATTAAACAAATTATGAAAGTGGATAAAATTTATCGCTTGGAATTGAAAAATATGAACCAAACCGAAGCTTTATTTCATTTCTATTTATAACATGTTAATAAGTATAGCAAAGATGTTAATTTTGCGTTTGAAATTTGTAAGCAAGTTTTAAATAGCGTGAAAAATGACGATTTTTAAACATGCAAAACAAAAACTTCAAGATTGAGCTTTATAGATATTAACATGATATACCATAATCCACATTCAACAAAAATTTAACAGGAAAAAAAGTAAGTACTAAAATTGATTTTTTTAAGCTCCAATAAATCAATAAGTTGAATTTAAGGAAATGTTAAAAGAATGTTAATAACTTAAGAACAATCAAAAAGACAAGTAGAATTTTAAAAACTTATTCACCAAACTAACACTATAATAAGAGACAACATTTTAAAAATTTTAAATCTTTTATTTTTATTTACAATGTTAGTTAATCAACAACAATAAAAATGATGACAGCCGAAGCCCCCGCGGCCCTGCTTGAGAAGGGATATTTGGATTACCATGTGGATCCTACTTTAGATTTGTTTGAGGAAATTGAAAAACTCAAAAAGGAAAAGAACGCTATTATTTTAGCACATTACTATCAGGAACCTGATATACAGGATATTGCTGATTATATAGGAGATAGTTTGGGCTTATCACAACAGGCTGCAAAAACTGATGCAGATATTATTGTATTTGCCGGTGTTCATTTTATGGCCGAAACAGCTAAAATACTTTCTCCACATAAAAAGGTATTATTACCTGATTTAAAAGCTGGTTGTTCATTGGCTGATACCTGCCCTGCCGATCAGTTTGCACACTTTAAACAAAAACATCCGGATCATACAGTGATTATGTACGTAAACTCAACCGCAGAGATTAAAGCCATGAGTGATATTGTATGTACATCAACAAATGCGGTTCAAATTGTGGAAAGCTTACCAAAAGATGAGAAAATCATTTTCGGTCCGGATAAAAATCTTGGTGCCTATGTTGCAAAAAAAACAGGCAGAGATATGGTGTTATGGCAAGGATCATGCATGGTGCATGAAATTTTCTCCCTGGAAAAAATCACTAAGCTAAAAAACCGTCACCCTGAAGCTGAATTTATAGCTCATCCGGAATGTGAAGATGCTGTTTTGAAAATTGCTGATTACATTGGCTCAACAACAGGTTTATTAAAATATGCTATTAACAGTCCGAAAAAAGAGTTTATTGTAGCAACAGAATCAGGAATTATTCACCAAATGCAAAAAGCAGCTCCTGATAAAGTATTTATTCCGGCGCCACCAAATAACAGTTGTGCATGTAATGACTGCCCACATATGAAACTCAATACACTTGAAAAATTATACCTGTGTATGAAGTATGAACTACCAGAAGTTACATTGCCTAAAGAATTGATAGAAAAGGCAGTTAAGCCTATTGAACGAATGCTTGAAATTTCGGCGAAATACGGTTTGTAAATAGTGATATTTTAAATAATAGTTAACAAAAAGTAAGTACTCAGTTACTTACTTTTTGTTTTAATATAGGTTTTATATTTTTGGATAAAAACCAAACTTACTATTTACATGAAAAAACTATTATTTGTTTTAGGGCTGGGTATTTTATTTTCTTCTTGCAGCAAATTTGAACAAGCCGAACCTGATCCGACTACACTTCCTGTTCAAAAGAGATTAAAATTCAACATTTACTCAAATAAAGATTATAGCGATACAAAAAATGATGGTACCTCGGCTTTAATTACCATAAAAGTAAACAGCCATAAAATGGCAAACCATCAGACAGCAACTGTTTGGGATACAAGCATCGCAGAACGTCAGATTAAAAATTACCCCTTAGCAAATCATCCTATTATTGTTGAAAAAGTGTTTAACAACATCATTGACAAAGATGAAACTATTAGCTGCACGTATGTAATTACCGTGAAGTATAATTTCGGTGCTACTGCACAGAATACCGAGAAAACAGAAAGTTTTGATCAGGGAAATATTTCGAAACAACTTGGAATTATTTTATAATTAGTAATTTAAATAGATTTTTTAAAAGGAACTGTTGATAATTATTCAATAGTTCCTTTTTTAGTTAAATGCTAAAAATTTAAAAAATTTTCCCGCTTCGCGGATAATTAACATGGGAAAAAATGATATTATAGAAAAAACCATAGCCTATGTTAAAACTGAATTGGCTGGTGCCGAAGGTGGACATGATTGGTGGCACATTTACAGGGTGTGGAAAAATGCTCAATTAATAATGCAATATGAAAAGGCTGATAGGTTAGTTGTTGAATTAGCAGCACTACTCCATGATATTGCTGATGCTAAATTTCATAATGGTAATGAAGAAATAGGTCCTCAAAAAGCTAGTGAATTTATGAGAACTAATGATATTGATAATAATACCATTGAACATGTAGTAAATATTATTCGACATATTTCATTTAAAAATGACAATCAGCGTCATATTTTCAGTTCTAAGGAATTGGATATTGTTCAGGATGCCGATCGGTTGGATGCTATTGGAGCAATAGGCATTGCAAGGGCATTTAACTATGGAGGGTTTAAAAATCGCACAATTTATGATCCAGATGTAAAGCCAAAACTTTTGATGTCAAAAGAAGAATATAAAAAAAGTGAAGCACCAACCATTAATCATTTTTATGAGAAGTTGTTGCTGTTAAAGGAAAAAATGAACACTCAAACGGGGAGAAAATTGGCTGCAAAACGACATCAATTTTTAGAAAATTTCCTTCAACAGTTTTTTGATGAATGGAATGGAGAAAAGTAAATCTCTAAAGCAATTAGTATAAGTTTATTGTTGATGAAGAGAAATTTTCACTGCATTGTGGATATTCACAATCATATGCAGATGGAGGTATTGTATCTACAGGAACTGAATTACCAGATGGAAAAAATAAAAAGCTACGGGATAATTTATCACTAAGATTTTCAGCTTTCTCGCCGCCTTCGGCAGATCGTTACATTTCTAGCGACATTAATGAAAATTATGTGCATAAGTTTGTGGAAATGCTGAAATCAAAATAGTAAAATTGCCTTCACTTTTGCACCATATACAAGAAACTTATTATCCCCAATGACTTCATCATTAAAAATGCTGTATAAAAATTATAGCAGTATCATTTTATTGCTCGGTGGAATTATAATTGGCAGTTTGGCCGGGTTATTTTTTGGTAAAGAAATCGCCATTATTAAACCGATTGGCGATATTTTTCTAAACCTTTTATTCACCTCAATCATTCCCTTAATTTTTTTCGCTATTTCTTCATCGGTTGCCAATATTGAGCAAATGGGCTCATTTGGAAAGGTGATGCGCTCGATGCTGTTTGTGTTTTTATTCACCACGCTCCTATCGGCATTTTTAATGATTATTGCTGTCACTTTCTTTCCCATAACCGATCAATTTCAGTTGAGTTTACCAAAAGAGTCAGACACAAGAGTTGCCGGTTTTGGCGAGCAGCTAACTGCATTGTTCACTACTACTGATTTTTCGCAACTGCTAACACGTCAAAGTATGTTGGCACTGATCATATTTTCAATATTGGTTGGAACAGCAACTTTAAAAGCAGGTAAATCTGGTGAACTCTTCAAACAGTTCTTAAACTCAGGAAATGAGGTTTTCAAATGGCTTATTGGATTAATAATGAAAGCGGCTCCACTTGGTTTGGGTGCATACTTTGGTTACCTGGTTGGTGTATTCGGACCTGAGTTATTTGGTTCATATGCTCATTCCTTGGGGTTGTATTATGGCTTTGGTATTGTGTATTTTTTTGTGATGTTTTCGGTTTATGCTTTTATGGCAGGAGGTTTAAAGACAATTCCGATTTATTGGAAAAACAACATTGTACCATCGTTAACAGCTTTGGGTACTTGTAGTAGTGTAGCTACTATTCCGGTAAATATGCAAGCGGCTGAGAAAATGGGAGTTTCAAAACCAATTAGCGATATTACCATTCCGCTTGGAGCTTCGTTGCATAAAGACGGTTCAAGTATTGGTGGTGTAATTAAAGTGGCGATGGTTTTTGCAATTTTTAATAAATCATGGGCAGGGTTAGATACAATGTTGATAATTTTAGGAATTGCCTTGATGACAAGTATAGTTGAAGGAGGAATTCCTAACGGTGGTTATGTTGGAGAGTTATTTATTGTTACCGCTTTCCACCTTCCAATTGAAGCCTTATCAGTTTTAATGGTTATTTCAACTTTAATTGATCCGATGGCAACATTATTAAACGCAACCGGCGATACTGTAGCATCCATGATGATTGCCCGTTTATCGGAAGGGAAAAATTGGATGAACAAACAAATTCAAGCCACATAATACGCTTAAAGTGAAAAAGGTATTTATCCCATTTCTAGTTTTATTCTTTTTTGTTAACAGAATGAACGCACAAAGGATTGATCTCGTAAAGCATTTTAATACTAAGCAATTACTTATTGTTACCTCAAAATCATTGGAAAGTATTGAAGGCGTTTTAAATGTTTACGAATGGGATGACCAAAAATGGCATTTAAAGTTAGAGAAACTACCCATTACATTGGGAAGAACAGGCTTGGTTTGGGGCAAGGGTTTACATGATGATAAATTAAATACGGGAGACCTTAAAAAAGAGGGTGATGGGAAATCGCCTGCTGGTATCTATAGTTTGGGTGGATTGTTTGGATATGAAACAATTCAAACAAGAATGGACTTTTTAAAAGTTACTAATACCATGTTTTGTGTTGATGATCCATCATCAGTGTACTACAACAAAATTGTAGACACAACACAAGTAGAAAAAACATGGAACTCGGCAGAAGAAATGCGTCGGGCAGATGTGTTATACAAATTCGGTATTATTGTTAATTACAATACAGATCCAATTGTAGCAGGTGCCGGCTCATGTATATTTATGCACATTTGGCGTGGTGCCAACCAGCCTACTTCCGGTTGTACTGCTATGACAGAAGAAAATATGTTGAAACTTTTGGAAATTCTCGACAAAGAAAAAAATCCGTTGTTGGTACAGTTTCCTCTTTCAGAGCAGCAAAAGCTAGTTGAAATTTACGATTTACCCTTAATTGAAAGGTAATCAAATATAATTCGTTGTTCTTTTCTACCTTTGCTTCTTATTTTTCTAACATAATGTGGTTATAAGAGGGGATTGCTTATAATCTTATTTCTAATTAATTATTTCCAATGAGTGATCTTTTTGAAAATACAGATCGTACTGAACTTTCTCAAATGGGTGAGTTTGGTTTGATTGATCATCTGACAAAAAACGTTAAAATCTATAACGATTCAACCATAAAGGGGATAGGCGATGATGCTGCAGTTGTGAGCCATGGGAAGAAAAAAACGCTGGTTTCAACAGATTTATTGATTGAAGGTGTGCATTTTGATTTGATGTATGTACCCTTAAAACATTTAGGCTATAAGGCCATAATGGTTAACCTTTCTGATATATGTGCTATGAATGGCACTCCAACACAAGTTACGGTTTCCATAGCCATGTCTAGCAGGTTTTCACTTGAAGCAATTGAAGATCTTTATACGGGGATGTTGCTGGCATGTGATAAATGGAAAATAGACATGATTGGTGGCGATACTAGTACTTCGCAAAAGGGTCTGATCATTAGCATTACGGTTTTAGGTGAGGCCAATGAAGAATCAATCGTATACAGGAATGGGGCAAATAAAGGAGATTTAATTTGTGTTTCTGGTGATTTAGGTGGCGCATACATGGGCTTGCAAATGTTGGAACGCGAAAAAGCTGTTTTTCTACAAACACCTAACGTTCAACCTGACTTAGAAGGTAAAGACTATATCTTAGAGCGCCAGCTTAAACCAGATGCTCGTATGGATATTGTAGAGTTATTGAAAGCGCTTAGCATAAAACCTACAGCTATGATTGACATATCCGATGGCTTAGCTTCAGAAACTTTGCATATTTGTAAACAGTCAAATGTTGGATGTAAGTTATACGAAGAAAAAATCCCTATTGATCAGCTAACATATAATACAGCCCGTGAGTTTAATCTCGACCCTACAGTTTGTGCATTAAATGGAGGAGAAGACTATGAGTTATTATTTACGGTTAGTCAAGCTGATTATGATAAGATTAAAAGTCAACCGGATATTTCTATTATAGGCCATATTACGGATGAAAGTGAAGGAACTTATCTGGTAAGTAAATCAGGTAACGTACATGAAATCAAAGCGCAGGGTTGGAATGCATTCAAATCTAATTCATAAATTGATTTAAAAATATTTTCATTGCGGTTTTGTTCATGATAAATGATACAAAGCCGTAATGTTAATCACTAAACTTATACCTCCCTCTATTTCATCTAGACATTTAAAATCTCCTTAAAATTTCTTAAGTTAATGGTAAATCGCCGAAGCGTTTACCTTCAGGGTATGATATGGAGATAAATTCCGGCGATAAATATTAAAACAGTAACACACCTGTCTTTTCATTTTATTGCATGTGCTCTCTAAAATCAGTAGGAATTACTGTCCTTTTCTTCCTTATTTCTTTGATTTCTTTCGGACAAAAAACAGATAAAATTTTGCTCGAAAACGGCGATTTGCTTACCGGAGAAATTAAAGGATTAAAGTTTGCCATGCTCAGCTTTAAAACCGATGCTATGAGCACCATCAATGTTAAATGGGAGCAAATAGTTTGGCTTCAATCGTCAAAAAATTATGAAGTGAAATTCAGATGGGGCGAGTTAAGAGTAGGCAGGCTGGATTCGGTAATTTATAATGATAAACTGGCCAACCTAAATAACGTTGTTGAAATAACCCCAATAAAAGACCGTTTTTTTAAACGCATTGATGGGAATGTTGATGCAGGCTTCAATTATACGTATTCAAGTAGGCTAGCACAATTTAATATGAGTGGAATGGCTGATTATCGCATGCCTAAATTTGAAACCATATTAAAAGCAAGTTCCATACTCACCAGTCAGCCTGCTGATACCAGCCATCCGGTAACAAAAAAGCAAGATGCCTCTTTGCAGTTCATTAGTTTGTTAACCAACAATTACTTTCTTGATTCTAAGCTTGCCTGGCAGCAAAATACTGCACTTGGTTTAAAGAGCCGTTTTTCTACCCAATTTGGCGCAGGCAAGGATTTAATTTATGATAATCATAACCGCTTTAGCGGTGCTATAGGTTTATCCGGAAACCGCGAACAATCGGATGACGTAGAGGACATTACTATAAATCTGGAAGCATTTGCGGGGTTGAGATTTAAAAAATTTCATTATTCCTCTCCCAAAATAAATATTGATACCCAGTTAGGTTTTTTTACAGGGTTATCACAATTGGGACGTTTTAGGATAGAGGCCAATCTGTCTGCCAAAGTGGAAATATTTACTGACTTTTTTATAGGCATTACATTTTACGATAACTTCGACAACAAGCCTTTATCAGGTGCCACAGGCAAGAATGATTTTGGGATAATTACATCCCTCAGTTACTCGTTTTGAACATTAACTTTTTGTATTTATTTCAGTATAAGTAAAGGAAATCAAATACAAATGAAACCGATAAAAATAGCCCTGGCTTTTTCAGCTTTAGCTCTCTTGTTTTCTTCTTGTTCAAAGTCGAATAATAACAGTATTGAAGAACCGGGCTCGCCCCGATTAATTTTCAAATTTAAATTTGACCCTAATCAGGTTAGGTTGAATAATATCGGCCAGCCTTCCGTTATAGCTTCCGGTAACGCCGCTCAATCACCAAAGTTTAATTTGATGAGTTCGCATTATATCGAAATGGCTCCAAATGCATTTACGGCACTTGGATCTGGAACAGTTTTATTTCATGCTGCAGAAACAGCTGCGGGGGGTAGTAATGCAATAGACTTTTCTAAAAATAAAGCAGTAGGCGATGGTGAAGAATTTTTTAGCATTCCAATAAAAGAGGTAAAACCCGGAACCTATGAATATTTACGTGTTAGTTTAGCTTACCAGAATTATGACATTTTGTTTAAGGCAAAAAATCCTTTAGATCAAAATACTACCTTAACGACCAATGGAACCTTGGCGTCTTTTATCGGATTTAATACTTACATCGGAACACTTAAAATTAAAAATACCTCTATAGAGGTTAATGCAAATAAAAAACAAGGCTTTTGGGCTTTTGAAACCATGGGTTTAAATTTTTCGGGCGATGCATCAAAAACAACCGTAGTAAATCCGATCAATAGCTCCTCTCCTATTCCTCAGGGTAGTTGTGTGGTTACCGGATCCTTTAACAACATGCTGACTATAACGGGCAATGAAACGCAAGATATTGTTATTGAAGTGCGTTTATCAACCAATAATAGTTTTGAATGGAGAGAAGTAAATGCAGATGGATATTTTCAGCCTGATATTGGGGAGATAGTTGAAGATATGGGGGTACGCGGAATGATACCAGTGATTAAGTAAAGTTGATTTTCAAAAAAAATTTTCGGGCCTTCGGCCCTTTTTTTTAGAATCGGATTATATCAGCGTCTGGTGGAACATAACCCAAAATTCGACCCATCGACATAATCTGCCCTTTATGATGAAATTCATGTGTAATAACATGTGTGAAAATTTCCATTAATGAAAAGTTCATTTGAACGTCATTGCGCATACCAATTATTCGCTGGCCAGGAATTTTATAAATAGATAAAATTGTCTTAACAGCTTCGTCGGCTCTATGAAATTCTTTTTTTATGTCGCTAAGACTTTCAACTTCGTCGTTCTGCAAAAAATACTCATGCGTTTGCAGAGCAAACCTTGATAACCAGGAAACATAGGCGTTGCTCACGTGAAGTAGAGTCGCTTTTATACTACCACGCCCAAAATTGGGAACAGGTTGGTTAAAATGCTCAAGTGTCATAGATTCACAAAAACCGAAAACTACTTCCCGGCTGCTTTTTATCAATTGGTATTGTTCTTCAAAAACTGTCATGTTTGAATATAAATATCATAACGCAAATTTTAAAAGGGATTTATGTAAATTACTGCATCAATTTATGCTCTATGAATCTTCAATCATCTCCCGATCCTTCCCGAATCATGCAAGTTGGCATGGGTTTTTGGGCCTCTAAGGTTTTATTATCTGCAACCTGGTTTGATTTATTTACCAATTTGGCCTCCGGTAAATTATCCGCGGGTCAGATAAAAGAGAAACTGGATTTGAAAACTACCGATCGACATATTTATGATTGGTTAGATGCACTGGTTTCTTTAGGGTTTTTGCAACGAGAAGGTATTTATGACAACGCCTTTTATAGCAATGCGCCGGATACCGACTTATTTCTTGATAAAAACAAGCCGTCTTACATAGGCGGAATTTTGCAGATGAGCAATAACCGCATTTATAACATTTGGAGCAACCTAGAAAACGGATTGAAAACAGGGAAGCCACAGAATGAGGCGGGCTCTGGTAACATGGAGCTTTTTCATGTTTTATACGAAGATCCTCAAAAGTTGCAGGAATTTATGGATGCCATGAGTGGGATCCAGAGTGGAAACTTCATGGCATTAACCAATAAATTTAATTTTGACAACTATAGAACCCTTGCGGATATAGGCGGTGCTGATGCATGGTTGAGTATTCAAGTGTGTTTAAAGCACCCGAACATACAATGTGTCAACTTTGACCTTGCTCCGGTTGGGCCATTGGCTACGGCTAAAATTGCTCGGTTTAATTTACAAGATCGTATAAAGCATCAAACGGGTGACTTTATGAATGATGGAATACCAAGTGCTGAAGTCATAACTATGGGCAATATTTTACATGGATTAGACGAAGAGTTAAAACAGAAGTTGATAAACAAAATTTATGATAAACTACCGTCTAATGGCGTGTTCATTGCCATAGAAAATATAATTGACAATGATAGACGGCAGAATGCTTTTGGACTAATGATGAGTTTGAATATGCTGCTTGAAAATGGCGATGGCTTTGACTATACTTTTGACGATTTTCAAAGATGGACCAACCAGGCAGGTTTTAAAAAAGTGGAGATAATGCCATTGACAGGTCCTTGTAGTGCAGCAATTGCATATAAGTAAAAACTTACACAGAGAATGGATGAACCTACTCATCCATTCTCACAATTTTTGGATAAAATAATCCTATGGTTTCCACCAAATCGGTTTGCGCTTTCATCACTTCTTTAATGTCTTTATACGCATGTGGGCTTTCATCCAAGCCTCCTCCGATAAGAGTAATTCCTTCATTGGTAAGTATTTTTGATAGCTCTTGGCGAGTAATGCTATTAGCCGCTTGAGTACGAGATAGCTTACGACCTGCTCCATGGGACGCAGATTGAATAGATGCTTCATTTCCTTTACCACGCACAATAAAACCTGGCGCAGTCATAGAACCCGGAATAATACCCAACACATTTTTGCCAGCAGGAGTAGCTCCCTTACGATGCGTAATTACCTCTTTCCCGTTCCAAACTTCTTTCCAGGCAAAGTTGTGATGGTTTTCTAACATCGCCAGCGGTTTTTCGGCCAAGGCTTTTGCCAATTTTTCATGAATACGATGATGACACGCCGACGCATAATCGCCTGCAAGATTCATGGCAATCCAGTACTCCTGCCCTTCCTGAGTGTTTAAATCGAGCCAAGCCAAATGTTTGGCTTCTTTCGGCAACACGCATTTCTCCATAGCCACTTTAGTATAATGGTTGGCAATCGTAGCCCCCAAGCCACGTGAGCCGGAATGAGATAATACGGACAAATACTTACCTATTGGAATATTCAATTCGTTTTGAGGATCAGTAATTTCTACAATACCAAACTCTACAAAGTGATTTCCAGAACCCGAAGAGCCTAATTGCTTTGCTGCCTTCATTTGCAAAGATTTTAATAAAGGGTTCTCATTAAAGGCGTTGTTATTCAGTACTTCGTGATCCTCGGCTTTTGAAAACTCCTTGCCCGCGCCAAATAAAGTATTTCGGTTAAGCAATATTTCAAGCTCCTGTTTACGGATGTCTACCAGTTTATCAGGCATGTCATAGATGGATAGACACATCCGACAGCCAATATCAACCCCAACTCCATATGGAATAACAGCATTCTCAGTAGCAAGCACGCCACCTATTGGCAAACCATAACCTTGGTGCGCGTCAGGCATTAAGGCTCCTGCTACAGTTATAGGTAAACGAGCAGCAATTTCCATTTGATTTATGGCACCTTGTTCTATCTGATCATGTCCATAAGTAGTATAAGGTGTTTTTTCATCTCGCAAATCCTGAATGGAATTATCGCGGAGTAATTTTAGTTTCTCCAACAGCTCAACCGAAACCTCGGTATGCCCGGTTGGCGATTTCTTTAGTTGCTGTTGATGATATTCTACTAGAGCCGCAGCCGTTTTGGCAAAGCGTTGATCTTCTAAATAATCAAATGGGTTTTCAATCACGGGTTTTAATAAGTCCAGTACAACATAGTGTGACACCTTTTTGAAATGCTTTGGCAAATCATTAATTGCAATGCTTATTGCTCTATTCTCTGGAAACCCAATTGTACGTAGGTCTTTTCCTGTTAATCTTAGTTTTGACATTGTATATTTAAGAGAGCTCGTTATTTATTAAACAATATAAGTTAGGTAATGTTGATTTCACCAATCATAAAAGTATGGTTCCCTTTTGATGCAATCTTAATAGAAGTTTAAATCAGCATTATTGATGTCGAAATAGTAGAGGTTTATTCGCCTAATTCAAAGCATAGTGAGGGGATGAGATCTTCCAATTCCAAAAGGGTTAAAATAGTCTGTATTGAATTAGTTTTTTGGTGCCTTATTCTGCAGCTGATTCAAAAGGAATGTTATGTGGTATTTCAGTTGATTGGATATTAACTCAGGCAAAAGAAGGTGAAAGTGTAAGGAATGCAATTATTAAAGAGCTTGCATCGACTAGAGCATACAACGCATGGGCAAGTACATATAAAGAAAAATATCACAAGGACTTTGAAGTCCGCTTTAAATAAAATCTTGACGAATATTATAAATAATAAAAATGTGGTGTTTTTCAAGCCTTGAGTTTTGTCTATTAATTTTCAAGGGTTTTTATTTTTGAGTAGAATTTTCCTGAACTCCTTATTCAAACTATGCTTTTTCTTAAATTAGAGGTTACGGGTCTATTGAAATGGAATCAGCTCATCTCATATTAATTGTCGGAGTTTTGCTTGTGATGGTTTATGATTTCACCAATGGGTTTCATGATGCATCGGATATGATTGCCACTGCAATTGCCTCCATGTCAATGACTCCTAAGGTGGCAATTGTTTTAGTAACTACATTTACTTTCATCGGACCATTTGCAGGCGGTGTTGCAGTGGCTGACACCATTGGAGAATTTGTTCGCATCAAGGGTGAATCGCAAATAATTGCACAAAGCATAACGATAGCAGGATTGCTTTCCGCCATCTCATTTAATCTCATCACCTGGAAACTTTCACTGCCGAGTTCATCGTCTACTTCGCTTGTAAGCGGATTGGTAGGGGCAGGATTATTTGCACTTAACAGCAATCATATTCGTTGGGGATTTGCAGAATTGCTAAATGGCGAAATTACCGGTTTCATGAAAATCCTTGTCGGTCTATTTTTCTCTCCGCTTGCAGGATTTTTTGTAGGCTTCCTTCTAATCAAACTGATGATAAGATTGATGAGGAGACTAACTATCCAATCAAAGAAATTTTTCATCGCATCGCAATACCTCACTGTGTCGTGGCTTGCATTTAGTCACGGTACAAACGATGCACAAAAAGGAATGGGAGTGCTATCGATGCTATTGCTTGCAAGTGGGGTTTATCCATCATTTCAGGTGCCTGCATGGGTGATTCTGCTTTGTGCATCTTCCATCACAGCAGGAACATTATTTGGAGGGTGGAACATCATCAAAACCGTGGGCTTTGGTATCTACAAAGTAAAACTCGTTCATTCCATTGCCGACCAGGTCGGTTCTGCTTTTGTTATTCTTTTATCATCATTCATTGGCGCCCCTGTTTCAACCACCCAGGTAGTAACCACTACGTTGATGGGAGTGGGTGCTGGTGAAAGGCCGAAACATGTGCGATGGAATACGGCAAAATTAATTGGAGTAGGATGGTTGTTCAATATTCCCTCCTGCATTTTACTGGGTGCTGTTTTTTGTTTTATTTTTATAAAGATATTTTCATAAGCACCATGAAAAGTTTCTTAGAATATATCCTCCCGAAAGAGATTGATTTTTTTGGCAATCTTCATCATCAAAGTGAAATAACTAAGGAAGTGTTGGATACACTTCATAATATTTACGTTGATATGTCAAAAACAAATGAGCAGTTGATTGCAAAAATTCAGGAAGCGAATAAAATGCGTATGAGTCATTTGGTTGAACTTAATTCGGTTATGATTACACCAGTTGACAAAGAAGCGATAAGCCGTATTTATGTTGAGCTTGACTGGATTGTATTAAGTATTAAACATTTGAATATTGAAATTTCAGCACATCATATCTCTAACTTGAAGGAATATGAGAGAATGATTTTGTTGCTTAAAAAACAAATGATTAAGATGAACGATTGCTTTCTGAACTTGAAACAAAAAAAATATGGTGAGCTGCTGAGCATGGTAAATTCAATCATTAGGATGGATGACGAATTGATAAAAGAATATTCTGTGCAGGTATCAGTTCTGCTTCTGAAAGAAAATATCAGAGACATTATACGGCACAAGGAAATTCTTACGCAACTGAAAGAAGTGAGTAAGCGAATTCATGTATGTGCAAACTCAATTGAGGATATCGTATTTAAATTGAACTAAATAAGAGCTGAGCTCATTTAATTTTTAAAATGGAATTGGATGAACAATTTTCAAGGGCTTTTAGTTGAGAAAAACATTCTTTAGTTAATTTAGTTAACCTTTTATTTTAAACATGTCATTCAAAACATTTGGCAAAAAACCTTCGGGGAATCGCCTGTTAAAAATCAATAATTCACCTAATTATAAAGAAGGGGCGTTTAAAAACCTATCGAATACAGCCGTGATGACAGAAAAGGGTTCTATGGTGAAAACAATGATAGAGTTTTTGAACAAGCCAAAAAATACAACGCCGGAGAAGAAGCTTCCATCAATAAGAACAGATTTGAAGAATATAAAATCAGAAAATCCGGTAATTGTGTGGTTTGGCCATTCATCCTATTTTATTAAAGTAGAAGGTAAAGCTATTTTGGTTGATCCCGTTTTTAGCGGAAGTGCGGCTCCTTTTAGTTTAGGCGTAAAGAGCTTTGATGGCAGCGATGTTTATAAGGTGGATGATTTTCCTGAAATTGACATGCTTATATTAACGCATGATCATTATGACCACCTGGATTTTGAGACGGTATTGAAACTAAAACCAAAGGTTAAGCAGATCGTTACATCTTTGGGAGTGGGTTCTCATTTAAACTATTGGGGATTTAAAGAAGAGGCTATACATGAACTTGACTGGTGGGAAACTGCTGAAGTTATTAAAAATTTGATCATTACCGCCGCCCCTGCACGCCATTTCTCCGGACGCGGAATAAAAAGAGCGCAAACGCTATGGTCGTCATTTGTGTTACAAGTCGGCAAATGGAAAATTTACATTGGGGCTGATAGCGGTTATGATACGCATTTTACAGAAATCGGAGAAAAATATGGTCCATTTGATTTGGCTATCCTTGAATCGGGGCAATATAATTTAAAGTGGGCCGCCATACACATGATGCCAGAACAAACTGTTCAGGCTACTATCGATTTAAAAGCTAAAGTATTATTGCCTGTTCATTGGGGTAAATTCACGCTGGCGTTACATGCCTGGGACGAACCCATTGAAAGAGTATTAAAGGAAGCTGAAAAATTGAATGTGAAGGTTGCTACCCCTTTAATTGGCGAACCAATAGTTTTAGAAGAATGCTTACCTGACAAAAAATGGTGGCGATTTTAAAGATGTTTGGATTGATTTTAGTTGGTTAAAACAAGGTTGAATTCAACGCCACAATGTTTAATTAAATGGTAATTGCTTTTGTAATGATTGATAGTAAGAATGTTAATAAATGGATTGTAATGCTTTTTAGTCTTTTTTTGACGGCATGTTCGCCAAAAGTGACAGAAACGGGTAAGGCATCTTATTATGCTGATAACTTTGAAGGAAGAAAAACAGCAAGTGGAGAAAAATATTCTGCAGTAAAGTTTACTGCAGCGCACAAAACTTTGCCTTTTGGAACTAAGATAAAAGTAAAAAATCTAATTAATGGAAAAACAGTTAAGGTGGTAGTTAATGATCGAGGACCATTTGTTGCTGGAAGAATTGTTGATTTATCGGGAGTTGCTGCTAATCAGTTGGGGTTAAAGTCGGCAGGTACTGCCCGCGTGGAAATAAAGTATAAAAAGATCAAAAAATAAATATAAATACAAAGCGGCCTGCAGAAATTTCTGCAAGCTGCTTTTGCTTTATTTTTTATTACATCCGCACTCCCATCGGTATGAGTTGCTAAAATTTACTGTTATCTGAGAACCCGTGCTCGCCGGTTGAAAAATGGATGATTGCGGTTTAAGTGTTGCAAAATACCCTGAAAGCCACTTAATTTCACCAGTTTGCTTGTTGTAATTATAACGGCCGGTTTCGCCATTGTCTAACCAGCGGTAGGTCCCATCGGCTTTTAATTCAAAATTGCCCTTGTATATATTGCTGAATGTTGGTGCGCCAGCCTGAGCATTGTAGTTGCCGTTGTAAACAGTTTGTGTACAGGCATATTTTCCAAAGATCAGTACTCCTCCCCCTGTTTCCTTCGTCTTTGTGAAAGGCTTAATATTTCCAAAGGTCTCTTTATCTCTTTTTGCGCGGTATGCTACATGTTTTTTTTGGGCAATATCCGCATCAGTTCCATATCGGTTTTTTAAATGGGGGTTTAAACTGAAAGCCTTGTTTAAATAAGGCTTGGCTTCATTAGTTTTTCCCTGAGCTATCATCGAAATGGCCAGCAGATAATTACTAAAACCGGTTTGCCCGTCAGCATTTACGGCTAACTCAAATTGAGTTTGCGCACTATGATAATTTCCACCCTCAAAATATTCAATTCCGCCAATAATGTTGTTTCCTGGAGTTAAAAATCGGGTTTCTTCGCCACCGGTAGCCTTTGAATATTTCATGCGTTCAATGTAGGCATCTAAGCCATCTTTAGAATCGTTTTTGGGAGACAAAGTGTCAGCAGGTTTTGGGGCAGTTGCCGGGAATTCTTTGTTGTAACAATCTTTTAAGGAAGGATTTAGATTGAAGGCTTTCTGTAAAAATGCCTGCGCTTTTTGAGTCTTATACGTATCATTTTGCTTGATTAAACTAATGGCGTACATATAAGTAGCGAATGCATTGTCGCTTTGTTTGTTCATTGCATCTTCAAACTTCCAGGAGGCTTCTTCATATTTTTTCAACTCATAATTTTCCCAGCCATACATAAATGATGACCCTGCTGTCATGAATGCAGTTTCTTCTCCTCTAACGGTTTGAGATTTTTTTAGACGATTAACATATTTTGTCAAGTCATCTTGGGCAAGAGCTGATGAATTTGAGAAAATGATTAGTAAAAAGCAAAAAAGTAATCGCGGTGTATTCATATAAGTTTTCACTAGGTTAATAGGTTAATTAGTTAAAAGAAATGTTGTAGTATTTAACATTAGGATTTTCTTTTGTTTGATAGATTTTCCCATTGAGATCATCATGATTCAACTAAGGTTGGGCATCTAAGTGTTTTGCATCTAACTGCTTACTTGCTTTAGCGCCAAGGCTTTTCACTTTTTCAGCAGTAGTTATTAAACTTCCCCGACCAGTTGAAAGCTTATTGACCGCTTTGTCAAAAGCATTACGAGATTGATGTAAGTTCTTATCAATTTGCTCCATATCGCCAATAAAGCCAACAAATTTGTCATACATCTCACCGCTTAATCGTGCGATTTCCATTACGTTCCGGTTTTGCTTTTCCTGTTTCCATACCGAAGCAACCGTTCTAAGCGTTGCCAGTAGCGTACTAGGGCTTACAATCACTACTTTTTTATCCCAGGCATAACCGAATAAATCCTGATCAGTTTGAACAGCCATGCTAAACGAAGATTCTATTGGAACAAACATCAATACAAATTCAGGAGCATTTAGGCCATTGAGTTGATGATAGTTCTTGTTGCTCAAGTCTATAATATGATTTCGAATTGAACCAACATGTGAACGTCCAAACTTTTCACGGTCTTCTTCGTTTTCTGTATTAGTCCATTGCTCATAAGCTAGCAATGAAACTTTTGAGTCAATCACTAAATGTTTGTTTTCGGGAAGATGAACAATGACATCGGGAATATAGCGGTTTCCATCAGCGCCAACTAGGGTCATCTCGTGGGATTGTATGGTATAGTTTTCACCTTTTATTAACCCCGAACGCTCCAGTACTCGTTCCAAAATAAATTCACCCCAATTGCCTTGTTTCTTGGTGTCGGTTTTTAAAGCTCGGGCTAAATTATTGGCCTCCTCACTTATTTTTTGATTCAGCTCAAACAGTTTTTTGACCTCTTCTTTAAGGCTGATCTTATCTCGTAATTCCTGATCATAGGTTTTCTCCACTTTTTTCTCAAAGTCACTGATTTTTTCTTTTAAAGGATTAAGAAGCAAGTCAAGGTTTAGTTTATTCTGTTCTGTAAATTTCACGGATTTCTCTTCAAGCAACTTTCCGGCAATGTTTTCAAACTGAATTGTCAGCTTTTTATGCATATCTTGAATTTCGGCTTTTTGATCGTCAACCCGTAGTTGCTGGCTTTTTACGTTCTCGCGTAGTGCTACCAATTCAATACGGGTTTGTTGAGCAGCTTCACGTTCCTCATCAAGTTCGCGAACTAACCGACTACGATCTTCACTATGCTGAGCCGATGATCGACTATTTTCTTCTGCTAGCAAGCGCGCCCGCTCCTCAAGTTTCGTTTTTTCCAAAGCAATTTTCTGGTACTTTTTGGAGCTAATAATAATTGAGATCGAATATGCTGCAAGTGAACCTATCAAAGTGCCTGTTAAAAGTGAGATGATATCCATATTAAAGTGAGGGGTGAAGTTTAAATAACGTTCAAAGTTAATTTATAAGATTAAAAACAAGTTCAAGATAGTGTTATCGGAAAAAATGGCGTATGAAATGTAAAAATTTCAGGGTATTACAGGGGCTTTTCGCCATGGAATATTTTTTGACTAACTTAGTGAAAAAGATAAACCAAATAAGACATGTATTGGATTTTAATAGGAGGAACATTTTTAATTAGCATGCTTGTTAGCTGGCGCTTTAAAAGTAAGTTTAACAAGTATTCGAATGAACCGCTTTCAGCAGGATTAACCGGGCGTGATGTTGCTGAGAAAATGTTACGCGATTACGGAATAACAGATGTTCAAGTTATATCAGTTGAAGGGCATCTGGGCGATCATTACAATCCGGCAAATAAAACAGTAAACCTTAGTCCTGATGTTTATCATGGTGCTAGTGTGGCAGCAGCGGCTGTTGCAGCACACGAGTGCGGACATGCTGTTCAACACGCGAAAGCCTATGCTTGGTTAGGTTTTCGTTCGGCTATGGTTCCAGTGTTAAGTGTGGCTTCACAATGGATGATGTGGATAATTATGGGAGGATTGATCTTGTTGCAAATGACACACAATCCTACCGTTTTATGGATAGGTATTGCCTTGTTTGCTGCTACTACCGTATTCAGCTTTGTAACCCTTCCAGTAGAGTTTGATGCCAGCAACAGAGCACTGGCTTGGCTTGACAATTCGGGAATAACCCGTTCTAGAGAGCATGAAGATGCTAAAGATGCATTATGGTGGGCTGCTATGACTTATGTGGTTGCAGCTTTAGGTTCACTTGCAACGCTGATTTATTACATAATGATTGCAACAAGCGGAAGCAGAAGAAATTAAATAATATATATTGAATAAAAAGAGCGGCGTTTGATAATTCAAACCCGCTCTTTTATATTTTGACAAAATGGTAAGTGCTAAATCAGCATTTTGCACCATTTGACTAATGTGCAGTCTAATTAAGCCTGTACGGGCAGACCAGTTGAAACTCAGGAATGTTTACTTCAAAATGAGAGCCATCAAATAAACGGGTCATCTCGTAGGTTCCTTTCATAGTTCCCATTTCGGTGTTAAGGTTACAGCCTGATACATACTCATGACTTTCCCCAGGCTCTATTACAGGTTGTTGTCCAACAACGCCTTCGCCTTCAACTTCGCGGTTCGTTCCGCTTGAGTCGAAGATGTACCAATGCCTGCGTAGCAATTGTACCGTATAATCTGTTAAATTTTCTATGGTGATTTTATAGGCAAACATAAAATGATTGTTTGCCGGATTTGAGTATTCCGGTTGGTATACGGTTTCAACCGAAATTTTAACACCGTCTGTAATTTTAGTAACCATACCAGTGTTGTAAGTTTGGGGCAAATTAGAAAAAAAACTGTTTATACAAACAGAAAATTCTGCCTTCTATGTAAAAAATTAATAAACCTTATCAGGCTAAAGTATGCATTATGCCAGCACTTCTGAGTAAACCGAATTTATTTCATCTAAAACCGCATTTATTTCATCAACTGAATTTAGAGAAACCAACTTATTACGAAGTTCTTTACTGTTCTGTAAACCTTTAAAATAGTTGGCATAATGTCTTCTCATCTCAAAAATTCCTACTTTTTCGCCTTTCCATTCTATTGATTTCATGAAGTGAGTACGGCAAACTTCTACTCGTTCTGCAATAGTTGGGCCCGTCAGAATTTCTCCAGTTTCGAAAAAGTGTTTGACCTCACGGAAAATCCATGGGTAGCCAATAGATGCACGACCAATCATAATTCCATCCACTTCAAATTCTTTCCTCCAAGCGAATGCTTTTTCAACTGAATCAACATCGCCGTTGCCAAAAATTGGAATTTCAATATTAGGATTTCGTTTTATTTCACGAATTAGTGTCCAGTCGGCTACTCCCTTATACATTTGAGAGCGTGTACGGCCGTGAATCGTCAAAGCCTTAATGCCAACCTCTTGTAAACGTTCGGCAACTTCATACACATTTTTTGTGTTGTCGTCCCAACCTAAACGGGTTTTTACGGTAACAGGCAAATGGGTTGCCTCTACAACGGCTTTGGTCATCTTCACCATCTTGTCAATGTCTTGCAACAAACTGGCTCCCGCTCCTTTACAAGCTACATTCTTTACCGGACAACCATAGTTTATATCAATAAGGTTAGGTTCTGCCTTTGTAGCGACAACAGTTGCTTCTCGCATGCTGTCAATATTGCTTCCGAAAATTTGAATGCCGATTGGGCGTTCATATTCAAAAATATCAAGCTTCTGAATACTCTTTGCAGCATCACGAATTAATCCTTCAGAAGAAATAAACTCCGTGTACATTAAATCAGCTCCATTTTGCTTACACACGTAACGAAACGGCGGATCGCTCACGTCTTCCATAGGTGCCAGCAATAAAGGAAACTCTCCTAATTCAATATTTTCAATCTTTACCAAAGCTTTAAATTTGCGCAAAAATACATATTTATGCCGACAGGGTCAATAACTTCAATGTTATTTGCCTGAAATAAAGCAAGTTGCAGCATTTTTGTTTGTTGTTTTGAGAAAGGAGGCAATGTTTTCTGTATAATGTTTTATCTTAAAGGAAATAATAATTAACACGGTGTTCAGAGGAGTTTTACAAGGACAATCTTTTTGGGTTAAGTTAGTGGCTTTGGTTGGAATGGCAATCTTTAGCATGTCCATTTTTACAGCATTATCGGCTTTATTGTTAAAGCCATTGTTCGGGATTAACATAGTAGCTGATGCCAATGCATTGATGGATTTATCCAACGCACATGCTATTGGAGCTTACAAGTTTTTACAGATTGTTCAAGCTATCACTCTTTTTATAATTCCTGCATTTATTTTTCCGGTTCTGTGTGGAGAGAACACGCTATCCTATTTGGGAATGGATAAAAAGCCCACACTATTAATGTTGGTTTTAGTGTTGCTGATCGCCTATTTCTCGTCGCCACTATTTGAGTTTAGTAATCAATTGAACCAAAAAATGAGCTTCCCTTCTTTTTTGAGTGGGTTAGAAGATTGGATGAAAGCCAAGGAACAACAGCTCGGCGATTTAACGAAGGCTTTTTTGAAAATGGATAATTTCAATCAGCTTGCGCTAAATCTACTTATGATGGCAGTCTTGCCTGCAATTGGAGAAGAACTTTTGTTTAGGGGAGTAACTCAGCGGCTTTTTATCGAGTGGTTCAGGAATGCACATATTGGTATTTGGGTGGCGGCAATTGTATTTAGTGCACTGCATTTTCAGTTTTATGGATTCTTACCCAGAATGTTGTTAGGTGTGCTTTTTGGCTACTTGTTTTATTGGAGTGGTAATATTTGGCTGGCAATACTGGCCCATTTCATAAACAATGCAACGGTTGTGGTGTTTTCATATTTGTTTCAACATAAAGTCATTAATTTTAATATTGAAGCAACCGGAAGTTTGTCGATTACAAGTTATCTGGTTTGCGCTGCACTTAGCGCTTTGTTAATTATAATGTTTTATCGCATAGTTTATAAAAGGACGCAAGCAAATTAACAAGATGGAGGCTAACTGGATAAAAATTTACAGTACACATGAATGGTTCAAAGCTGAATTAATAAGTCATTTACTTGAACAAGAGGATATTGATTTGGTGCAGATCAATAAGAAGGATTCTTCGTACATGAGTTTTGGGACCATCGAGTTATACGTTCATAATGTTGATTTCACAAAAGCAATTGAAATAATTGTTTTAAATGAGGAGTAATCCATAGACAGCGTTTAAACGCTCAATTAACTATTTTGTCATTCTCAACTTATTTCCGTTAAACTAACCCTATTTTAGCGGTCAAATAAAACCCATGAGTAATTTAGTTCAACGTGCCATAACCGGATTTTTCTTTGTTGCCGTTCTTGTTTTTTGTGTAGTTTATAGTGGATATTCACTGGTTGCCCTGTTTTTCCTTATTTCAGTTTTAAGTTTATACGAGTTTTACGGATTAATAAAACAGGGCGGATACAACCCCAATAAGATGATGGGCTTAGCTTTTGGGGTTATTCTTTATGCGCTCATTGTGTTACGCGCCTACACACAGGTCTCAGATAAATATTTGGTGTTGTTATTCCCTCTGTTATTCTTTTTCTTTTTACGTGAACTTTATAGAAAACAGGAGAAACCTTTCGAAAATGTAGCCATTACTTTATTGGGTCCTGTATATTCCGTAATTCCCTTTGTATTCTTTATAAGTTTAGGGTTTACCCATGGAATGATTTATAATTACGAGCTGCCGCTGGGTTTTTTGTTATTACTTTGGAGTAATGACACTTTTGCCTACCTATTTGGCCGTCAGTTTGGAAAGCATCGTTTATTTGAGCGAATTTCACCAAAGAAATCCTGGGAAGGATTCTTTGGAGGGATGATTTCTGCAGCAATTATTTCCCAAGTAATTGCTCAATACTTTCAAACACTTAATTCCGTTAACTGGGCTATTGTAAGCTTAATCATCGTATGCTTCGGCACTTTAGGTGATTTGGTTGAATCAATGTTTAAGAGGAGTTTAAATGTTAAAGACTCAGGGAACATACTTCCTGGCCATGGTGGCTTACTCGATAGATTTGACGGTTTATTGCTTGCAGCGCCATTTGTGTATGCTTATCTAATTTTTCTGGGGGTTTAATTCAATTAAGCTAACAGATGTAGCTTTAATATGATTCTGATTCACTGATAACACGATAAGATTAACAATCTGTTAATTTTTAAGAAGCGGTTCCTTAAGCGGAGTCGCTTTTTTTTGTTATTTCTATAAAGATTGCAAGATTTGCATCACCAATTATTGATTAATAGACCTTATTTCATTTATGGAAGTTAAAGAGAGCAAGCTCATCGGACATTCTAATCCGTTTGAGTCAATGATGTCACGTTTTGACGTGGCTGCCAAAATTCTTGGATTGGACGAAGACACCTATAACATGTTAAAATCACCTGTTAAACAGGTAATGGTTAATCTGCCGGTAACTATGGATAACGGACGTATTAACGTGTATGAAGGATTTCGTGTAATTCACAATAACTACATGGGTCCAGGTAAAGGTGGTATCCGCTATGCAATGGATGTTGATCTGGATGAGGTAAAGGCCTTAGCTGCCTGGATGACTTGGAAGTGTTCAGTGGTAAACGTTCCTTTTGGTGGTGCCAAAGGAGGTATTAAATGTGACCCACGCAAAATGTCTAAGGGAGAGCTAGAGCGTTTAACACGTGCTTACACACAAGCAATGGCCGACGTTTTTGGTCCTGAGAAAGACATTCCTGCTCCTGATATGGGAACCGGTCAGCAAGAGATGGCATGGTTAATGGACGAGTTTTCAAGAATTAAAGGCTTTACCAACGCAGGCGTTGTAACAGGTAAACCTTTGGTGCTTGGCGGTTCAAAAGGACGCGTTGAGGCAACTGGCCGTGGTGTAATGGTTACCTGCCGAGCTGCCTTAAACAAATTAAAAATTAACCCTGCTAATGCAACAGCAGCAGTTCAAGGCTTTGGCAATGTAGGTTCTATTTCAGCAAAATTGCTAGAAAGTCAAGGAATTAAAATCGTAGCTATTTCTGACGTTACCGGCGCTTATTATAATAAAGAAGGTATTAACGTTTCAGAAGCAATAGCATATTCTCAGGCTAATAAAAACTCACTAGAAGGGTATAAAAATGCTGAGAAAATTACTAACGAGGAGTTATTGACATTAGACGTTGATGTTTTGGTTCCTGCAGCTTTACAAGATGTTATTACTAAAGATAATGCTGCGAATATCAAAGCTAAGTTAATTGTTGAAGGAGCAAATGGTCCTACTTCGGCAAACGCTGATGCTATTTTGAAAGAAAAAGGCATTATGATCGTTCCGGACATTTTGGCTAACGCCGGAGGTGTAACAGTATCCTATTTTGAGTGGGTGCAAAACCATCAAGGTTACTATTGGACTGAGGAACGTGTAAACCGTCGTGCTGATCGTACTATGAAAGAAGCATTTGAACAGGTATATCAAGCTTCTATCAAATTTAATGTAGATATGCGTATTGCAGCTTACATTGTAGCTATTGATAAAGTAGCAAGTACACGTAAATTATTAGGCGGATTCTAAGCAAATCGTACCCAAAAACATACTTAAGGTTGCGAAGTTGAAAGTTGAAAAACTATTAACTTTGCAACCTTTATTTTTAACTTTGATTTATGAAATTTCATCGTGAAGGCTATGCAAGTTTAGCCTTAGTAATAGTAGTTAGTGCAGCTATTATTTGGGCTGCCCGTTATTTTTTTCCAGAAACCGCGTTTGTGCATTATTTTGCATATACTTTAGCTGTGGTACTTATTATTACAATTTTGCAGTTTTTTAGAGATCCTGCAATTAAAATCAATAAGAACGAAAGTTTTGTACTTTCTCCTGCAGATGGAAAAGTTGTAGTAATTGAGGAAGTTGAAGAATCAGAATATTTTAAAGATCGCAGGATACAGGTTTCAGTATTTATGTCACCTGTTAATGTGCACGTAAACCGTAACCCGATAGGGGGACTAGTGAAATATGCTAAATATCATCCGGGATTGTATTTGGTAGCTTGGCATCCAAAATCATCAACAGAGAACGAGCGCACAACTATTGTAATTGAACAAAAGCCAAAAGTTGAAGTGTTGTTCCGTCAGATTGCTGGAGCCTTAGCCCGTCGTATTGTATTCTATGTAAAAGAAGGCGATAAAGTTGGACAAGGGGAAGAGATGGGCTTTATTAAGTTTGGATCAAGAGTAGATGTTTTCTTACCGATCGGAACCAAGATTAACGTAGAGTTAAATCAGGTTGTTAAGGGAGGTCGTACTGTTTTAGCTGAGATTTAGTTTTCCAGGGTTAAATTCTTATACTTGAAAAAACAAAAACAGTTATGAAGAAAATATTAATGATTGTTGCATTGGTTGGAGCCTTTTCTTTTGTAAATGCTCAGGACGCAAAACAGGTAACTAAGAAAGAAACTGCTTCTTGTTGTCATAAAACAGCTAAAGCTAGCTGCTCTAAAGACCAAAAAGAGGCTTGCTCTAAAGCAATGACTGAGAAAAAGGCATGCTGTAAGGCTGAAAGTGCTAAAGCAGCTTCAACTCAACCTAAATCTTCAACTAAATCTAAATAGGTTTTGTTAACATAACAATAAAGGCCTTGCAGTATTGTCACTGCAAGGCCTTTATTGTTAGTCTACAAATGTAATTGGGGGGTTAGAGCCATCAATATTTTCATGGAGTACCTTTCGGGTTGGAAAGGCAATTTCAGCCTTGTATTTATTCACTATTTCCAGTATTTTATAGGTAGTTTCTTCTTTTATTTTTACGTGTTCTGCATAAGGCAGCATTTCAATAAAGTACATCACCATAATGTTTAAAGCCGACTCGCCGAAGCTGTCGAAAGCCACAATGCTATCGTCGCTAATTTGTGGAACTGTTTTAAAGTAAGCTTTAATATCAGCAATGATTTGTTTCATTTGTTCCTGGGTGGTTGAATAGCCCAAGCCAAGGTTGTACTTTATACGACGATGAGTTTTAAGTGTTAAGTTGTCCATCGGGTTGTCAACAATACGTTTGTTGGGCATTGAGACCAAACTCTTTTCAGTTGTGCGAATTAGAGTGCTTCTAAAGCCTACTTTTTCAACGGTCCCTTCTACCCCGCCAACATTTACAAGATCACCTACCACAAAGGGTTTATCGATAAAAATGGTAAAAGCACCAAACAAGTTCTCAACTGTTTCTTTGCCGGCCAACGCAAGCGCAAGTCCACCTATTCCTAAGCCACTTACAATAAGGCCAATGTTTAAATTAAACACCACACTCATTATTACAAAGAAGCCTAAAGAACCTACAAGGATTTTAACTAATTCGCGTGTAAATGGTATGATTTGTAAGCCGGCTTTTGAATCACTTTCTTCAGCTTTATTTAACAGCACATAGGCTATAAAATCTGCAATACGCAATAGAATCCAGAAAAATGCTCCAAGAGCAAATAATAAGAACAATCGATCAATGAAATCAGCATAGGTTTTTACCTTATTGCCTCCATTTGATTGGAATATAGGCTCTTTTTTCCTCTCGCTTGGTACTGATGTGCTCTTTTCAACCGCCTGCTCAGCTTGATTTATTGTAGTTTCGACAGCAGCTTTTCGGTTAAAGATTGGCTTGTTAAGTGGATGATCAAGCTGGTTAATTGCTAAGTAGATTGTAACGATTAATAACAGGACCTCAATAGGTTTAACCAATAATTCAATAAATCGTTCGGCAGTTTCTGCGCCAGCAAACCGTTTAAATAATTTAAAAGAAAATCGGCTTATTAATTTTGAGATTAGACGTTTGAAAATTAGTCCGAAAAAGAAGATGCCACCAAACCAGATGTAATTCTGAATGGTATTGCCCCAATAAACCTGATCAAGGAATTGCAGTATAATCATACAATAAAAATACGGATGATAAAAGAAAGTAGCTGCTAAGCAGTTACTAAATGAACGAAATGGGCTGGGAAATGGTATTTCTGTAATAAAAAAACCCTCTGAGCAAGCTAAGAGGGTTTAAACGTATGTTATGAAAACAATTAAGATCTTTTTTCTTTGATACGTGCTTTTTTACCAGTTAAGCCACGTAAGTAGAATAACTTAGCACGACGAACTGCACCACGGCTGTTAACTTCAATTTTCTCAATGTTAGGTGAGTTGATAGGGAAAATACGCTCAACACCGATTGAGTTTGATACTTTGCGTACAGTGAAAGTTTCAGTAGCGCCTTGGCTGTTGCGTTGAATAACAACACCTTGGTATAATTGGATACGCTCTTTGTTACCTTCTCTGATTTTATAGTGTACAGTTACTGTATCACCTGCTTTGAACGAAGGAATATTGTTCTTCGCTATACTTTGCTCTTCAACAAATTTTACTAAATCCATCTTATTAGGGTCTTTAAACGAATTTTAATCGTCTAGAATTCGGATTGCAAGTATAGATAAATTATTTGAATTATGAAAGCGAATTTTCAAAAAGAAATTTATCCACAATGGTCGGTTTGTGTAACTGGGTTAATAAGGTTGAAAATTAGCTTATTAAAGCGGTTTTTAACCTCAAAAAACGCATGTTGATAAAGTTGAAAACTAATTAAAGACAACCCAGAATTAAAAAGTTTTTTCAACCATTTACGTCGTTTGGCGATCAATTGATTGATTTCCATGATGCATTAGTCTTCTAAAAGATCCGGACGACGAGTGCGTGTGCGTTCAAGTGATTGTTCGTAGCGCCATTTCTCTATTTCCGGGGTATTCCCACTTAGTAGAATGTCAGGAACCTTCCATCCTCTGAATTCGGCCGGGCGGGTGTAAACTGGAGCATCTAATAAATCACCCTGGAATGAATCTGAAAGAGCCGAGGTTTCATCTGATAATACTCCGGGAATCAACCGAACTACTGCATCAACTAAGATCGCGGCGGGAAGCTCTCCCCCAGAAAGTACATAATCACCAATTGAGATTTCGCGAGTTACAAAATGCTCACGTATACGATTATCGATTCCTTTATAATGACCGCAAAGAACAATAAAGTTTTTTTGGGTTGAAAGCTGATTGCAAATGCTTTGGTTAAGCACTTCCCCGTCAGGGGTCATAAAAATGACTTCATCGTAATCACGTTCAGCCTTCAGTTTTTCAATGCAGAGAACAAAAGGCTCAACCATCATTACCATTCCTGATCCACCTCCATAAGGATAATCATCTACGGTTTTATGTTTGTTTGATGAATAATCTCGCAGGTTATGCACAACAATCTCGGCCAAACCTTTGCTTTGGGCGCGCTTTAAGATGGAGTGAGCAAATGGGCTATCAAGTAACTGGGGCAATACGGTAATAATGTCTATACGCATGGAGCAAAGATAAGGGCAAATTGGAAATGGTAAATCCGAAAAATAGTCTATGTGTAAAAAAATAGGGCCTTCTGTTTGAAAGCCCTTTCTTTAATATTCTTATTCCATTTTGGGGATATCCTCGCCGTCTTTTTCGACTTTTTCAATTCGCTTCTTGTGCTTTTTCTTGTCGCTGGCATTTTTAATAAAAGGGATCTCCTTAAGTAATTCGCTCGGGCTTACCCGTATTCCAACAGGTGGAGGTAATTTAAGTTCTTCTTCTGTTGGGATTGTTTTGGGGTTTACTTTATAGGCGTATGCGTTTTCAGGAATCTCTAGTTCTAAGAAAGCGCGTTTAAAGTTTTCTTTGGTTAGCCCGTAAACAGTTACTCCTTTCAGCGTGTATATCTGAGGGTGCATACGTATGTTTAAATACAGGCGATTATTTGGCACTTCATCCTGAAGGATAAATTCAAAATTTCCATAGCCCAATGCCGAGAATACTAACGTGTCCGTTTTATACATAGGAATAGAGAAAAACCCATTGATATCACTAACGGTTCCGCGACGAGAGTTTTTCACTCTTATGTTTACAAACGGAATCTTCTCGCTTAAACTATCAGCAGAGTAAATGGTGCCCGAAAACTGAATTACCGGTTGTTGAACAGGTTGAGTTTGGGCGTAGAGAGCAGATGCGGCACACACTGCTACAAGTAGAGCTAGCAGATATCTCAGTTTCTTAATCATCCTTAAATTTATCGTTTCTGATTTACATTTAAAACAGGTTCCCAAGATAAATATCAAGTAACCCCTCAGGCATTGAAACTGTGAGTTTTTTGCTTTTGACATCAATGCTTTTTATAATGTCTTCGTTAAGGGGTAATAAAACCTCAGTATCATTAACTGAAATTGAAGCCACAAATTGTTTTGGGTACTCAAAAACTTCTGAAATTTTTCCCAGATCGCCTTTAGTTTCATCAGTTACAAAATAACCGGTTAAGTCTTTATAGGTTAATTCACCTGTTTTTCGTTTCGGGCGCAATTTTTTAGGAATCAACACTTTTTTGCCGACTAACTTTGCTGCCTCTTCAATTGAGTTCACATCCTCTAGCCCAAAATAAGCAACTGATTTTTGAAAGCGCATGTTCTCAATGAAATAAGGAATGGGCTTGCCGTTTAACTCAACAAACAGGGTGTTTTTACTAAAGTAACTGTCTAAAATATCTTCTTCAAGATAAACCTGCACTTCTCCCTTTAATCCCTGAGTTTTGGATATGTATCCTATTGAAAAAAAATCTTCAGCTTTCATGTTAAATAGTTTAATAAATAGTGGTCCTGAGTCTGAGCGGGCAATACTTTAGGAACTAACTTTAAAAAGAATCAATTCAATCCGTTTTTATATAAACAAAAATAGCGAGACACTGAGCCTCGCTATTTTTATAATACTATTGAAGTTTTGCTTATTCAGCAGCAGCTTCGTTGGTTTCTTCAGTTGCTGGTGCTTCAGGAGCCTCTTCGGCAGGAGCTTCTTCAACAACAGGAGCATTTTTAGCAGCGATAGCAGCAGCTCTTTCTTCTTTGATTTTAACCTCTTCAGCGTAACGTGCTTTTGCTTTGTCAGCAGCAGCGTTTACTAAACCGGTTTTCTTAGCGTTAACTCTAGTTTCTTTAGCCTCTATCCAAGCAGTAAATTTAGCTTCAGCTTGTTCTTGGGTTAAAGCACCTTTGGTAACACCACCTAATAAATGTTTTTTGTACAATACACCTTTGTATGAAAGGATAGCACGTACAGTGTCAGTAGGCTGCGCACCGTTTTGTAACCATTCAACACCTTTGTCTACGTTAAGGTCAATTGTGGCCGGGTTGGTGTTTGGGTTATAAGAACCAATTCTTTCAATAAATTTACCATCCCTCGGAGCACGTGAATCCGCCACCACAATGTGATAAAAAGCATTACCTTTTTTACCGTGTCTTTGCAATCTAATTTTTGCAGGCATTTTTTTAAGTTTTTAAAGTTTAAAAATCCCCTTTATCTCCGCTAAAGGGACCGCAAAAGTAAGCATTTTTTTGTTCACATAACAGTGTAAGGATAAAAAAGATAACTATTTATGAAGGATTTTAAACGGAAGTTTATTTCCAGCTGCCAACGGCAGAGGTTTTATTTATTAATGATAAACTAACAATAATTTGAGCAAGTTGTAGGTTATATTTACACTATTAAAGTTTATGTATGATAAAATTAGCAATTGATATGGATGAGGTAATGGCCGATACCTGGGCCAAATTCATCCACCGATTTAAGGAAAGAGAAGGGTTTGAAATTACATCAGAGATGCTTACCGGAAAAGAGTTGTCGCAAGCAGTGCCTGCCGAATTAAAGCCAAAAGTTCATGAATGGATAAACGAAAAAGGCTTCTTTAGAGATTTGCCGGTTATGAAAGACGCCCAGAAAGTGGTGAAAGAATTGAATAAAAAGTACGAGGTGTTTGTTGCTAGTGCGGCTTCGGAATTTAGAAATTCTTATGAAGATAAGTATGACTGGTTAGCTGAATATTTTCCGTTTATTGACTGGCGCCATATTGTTTTTTGTGGAGATAAATCAATAATTGGAGCCGATATTATGATTGATGACCGCATCCGTAACTTTTCTCAGTTTAAAGGACGTCCTATCTTATATAGTTCTCCGCATAATCATTTTATTAAAGATTATGAACGGGTTAATAATTGGGAGGAAGTTGCCGAATTATTACTTTAATTCAGCATAATGGCCAACGTCGAACACTTTGGCTACAGAGGTTTTTCGTGCGCGTTAGACGCGCACGAGAAGGAGTGAGCTACTGCCCTTCCTTAAATTAATTCATCCTTCCAGTCTTTAATTACGTACGATTTTATAATTCCTTCAAGAATAAATGGATCTTCTCTAACAAATGCTTCAGCTGACGCGCGAGTTTTAAATATGGCCATGTTTCCCATATCGCTAAAAGGACCTATCCCAATTACATCACCACTCTTTATGTATTTATCTACAATTGATTTATGCCTTGGATAAACTGACATAATGGTATCCATTGTTGCGTTTGAGGATTCTCCTATTATTACTGCTTTCATTGTTTTAAATAAGGATAAGGTTAAATATGATTTTACTTTTGAGTAACTATTTCAGTAATTCATCAATGCTTTGTTGAGATACAAAATGATAGTTTACCCTGGCGGTTGAATAAATATCGCGGGCCATTTTTTTTCCTTCTTCTGTTGTTGTCAACGCATTGTAAAGGGGAAGCAAGAATCTCCTTCTGCCAACGTGATTCAAGAAACGAGCAAGTGAAGGGTAAGCCTCTACGTAATGGTTGTTAATCGCTAAGGTTAACCAGGCCGTTAATACTTCACTGTTTCCGGTATTTGTAAATCCGAAGGCCTTATCCAATTCTTTCATTTTTTCAGTTGAAAGTGTGTTGGGTAAATGCCTGACAAAGTGCAGCCACTCATGCGAGCTCCAGTTTTTAGTGTTTAAGGAAGCAGCGCCTTTCCCCCTTACCCATTGATTTAATGCAGTATCAACAGCAATGAATCGTGACGAAGTAAACTTAGGGCAATTGGCCGGTAGTCCGGGTTCAAAAACCCAATTCTCGATATCAATTTTTTTAGCTAAGGTTTTTTTGTTGCCAATAAGTTCTTTGTAATAATAGTCAATGAACTCTTCGCTGGAAATGGATTTAAAGGCATATGAGCTAAAATATTTCTTTAAAAATGCATCAAATTGTGCTCTGCCTACATTATTTTCTATCGTTTTTAATAAACAAAATCCTTTTTCATAGGCAATATCTCCTACTGCATCGTCTGGATTGCGGTCTTTAAGATTCAATTTGAGTTTGGTGTCTGCGCTGGCGGGGCCTAAATCAGTAATTGTTGCCTGAAGTTCCTGAAATCCTAACACCGAAAGCATATTCGTGTAATCTTTTCCTTCCATTGCTTCCATGATGCGGCGCTCAAAATAAACGGTAAAGCCTTCGTTTAGCCACATATCGTTCCAGGAGGCATTGGTTGCCAGGTTTCCACTCCATGAATGAGCCAGTTCATGTGCCACCAGGCTAACCAACGAGCGGTCGCCGGCAATAATAGTTGGCGTAGCAAAGGTTAGTTCCGGATTCTCCATGCCGCCAAATGGAAAACTTGGTGGTAACACCAATACATCATAACGTCCCCATCTATAAGGTCCGTATAGTTTTTCTGCTGCCTCTATCATTTTGGGTAAACCAGCAAATTCCCAGGCACATTTTTTTATCATGCTTCGCTCAGCGTATACGCCTGAATTTTTACCCAAACTGCGAAATTCAAGATCGCCAACTGCGAGTGCCAACAAATATGACGATATAGGATTTTTTTGTTTGAACTGAAATTGTCCATTACTGGTTTTGCCTATAGGGTTGGTCGCGCTCATTAATGCCATCAAGTTCGAAGGAACCTTGACAGAAGCATCGTAGGTAAATCGTATTGCCGGACTATCCTGACATGGAATCCAGCTTCGGGCCAAAATGGCTTGTGACTGAGTAAATAAGAAAGGATGAGTTTTGTCGGCAGTTTGTTGGGGATTAAGCCATTGAAGGGCTTCGGCCTTAGGTGACGTTTTATACCAGATGGCCACTTTCTTTGTTTTGGGGCCAATTGTAATATTTAAAGGACGCCCTAAATATTTCTTTTCATGGCCTAAGCTGAATGCCGTTGTTTGATTATCCACCTTAACGCTATCAATCAGTAAATTGTTGGTATCAAAAACAATGGATTCTGTTTTTTCTTTTGTTTCTATATCCCAGACGGCAACTCCCAATAATTGCCTGTTTTCAAAATCTACACTAAGGGTAAGGTTAAGGTGTTTTACCCATGCTTCCGTTGGATTGGAAAAACTGTGAATATCATTTGGTCTAATAGGTGTTTTCTCTCTTGGGGAGCTTTTTCTTTCGGGCTTACAGGCTAAGATTGCCAACGAAAGCAAAGCAATATATTTTATTTTCATGGTTTTGGGTTAGTACTATCTATTTTGGTTTAATTATTACAGATGAATAAAGTTAACATAATAGCGAGCCTTCGCCGTTGAAGGTTTTCCATTAACTATAGCAGGAATCCATAGAGGACCATGCTTTAGTGCCTCAATTGATGACTGATCAAATTCAGGCCCCATACTTTTTAACACCTTGAAATTGCTCAACATTCCATTCGTATTAACAGTAAATTCCAGCTCAACAGTTCCTTCCCGCCCCATTTCTGTAAATTCTTTTGGGTATGCAATGTTTTTATTTATATAAATACGGTATGAAGCGTCTTCTATCGCCAGTTTAGGCGGTGCATTTTCCGGGTTGGGTTTGGTAAGAAACTGTTCAACTGCTACTTTGGCAAGTTTCTTAACGTCAGGCATTAATCCGTAAATAAACTTTTGCTGGGCTTCTTTCGGTTTAATAGTTTCAGTGATATAATTTTCCTTGCTTAAGGTAACCTCGCTTTTTGTCGACGAAGTAGGCAGATTAACCTCTCCCTCGGTATTGGTTAGCGCAGTGGTTTGTGTGCCTGACACCTGTACTTTAACATTCTCAATCGGTTTGTTGGTTAAAAGATCAATTGCCTGAATGTGAATGCCCAACTGTTTATTAATCAAAGTTTCGCGGAGGGCACTTTTAGCCACGCTCCTTTTTGCAATAACGGTTTCGGCCAAGAGCCCTTGAATGGCTTTTGAGGTATCAACTTCAATAGCAGCAGCCTGTGCTGCAGTTGGAGCAGTCATAACAGCAGCCGGAGTGGTTGGCTTAGGGTTTACAATATCCTTTTTGTCTTTAACTGTAAGCTGACGTTTAGAGTCAGAAATCGATGTTTTTACGATATTTTGAGTGATCTCTTGCTGATGCGCCAATGCCTCTTTCGGTAAGTAAATTAACAGTGTGTCATTTGAATGAACCAGAAACAGTTCGTCAATTTCCCGTGATGCCATTAACCTGTCATTGTTTTGCTTCTTAATAATATAAAAAGCACCAATCCCTACTACGGCCGCAATTGTTGCAGCAATACTTAACTTATGCCATGGCAACTCTCGCTGACGGCTTCGGTCCTTGAGTTTTTGATTTAATTGGTGTTGCAGATCAACAATCGCCTTATTGGTATTAACGCCGGTTTTCTTCATGGCAATAAATCCTTCAAGTGCATCGCGCTCCAGGTCCGATTCGAGCATGCGTTGCAGTTCCTCCGGAGCAATATCTTGCCCAGCTAATTCTTTTAGCTCTTTGGCTAAAAGTTCAGGATCAATATTTTTATGCAACTTAGCCATTGTTCTTTTCTACACAAATTTTAAGGTTACGCTTGCCATTCTGAATATAACTCTTCACTTTATTGGCATCGAAACCCGTGATGTCCACAATCTCTTTGTAGCTTTTCTGCTGCAAATAGAAAAGGTTTATACATATTTTTTGCTCTTCCGGCAGCTGATGGATACATTTTTCCATAGCTTGGAGAGCAAACTCCTTGTCATTTATACCATTATGATGCTCGTCAGAAGCAAATTCCATATACTCATCATCCTCATCTTTTATTTCCGCCATACTTTGCTCGATGGCGTACTTCTTAGACCGGAGCTGCATAAGACAGTAATTTTTGGCCACAACATGTATCCAGGATTTCCAATTGGTTACATGCTGATGTAAAAGGTCTCTCGAGATTTTCTCAAAAATGTGCATCACTGCATCTTTGCTTTCCTCTTCATCCTTAAAGTATTTAAAGCAAACTGCAAAAATGAGCTCCATATATCGTCCATACAATTCCCCTAAATGCGAAATATCACCGGTACGGCGGTATAAGGCAAGTAACTCCGAATCTTCTTTCGGTTTGGGTTTATTGAATAGCTTTATAAACATGAATAGAATCTATGGGGAAAGTTAGAAATATTGCAATTAAAAGCCAATAGGAATTATGGTACGACCTGTTTTAAGTCGTGCCAAATACGGTAAAGCAGGGAAATTATTCGAGATTGTTAATTTTTGAATAGAGGCGCCAGCATAATAAATATAAGCCGCTGCAAAGAAAAACTACCATACTTATGAGACCTACAAAGGAGGCTTCATCAGAGATAGAGCATTGATTAATTTTCAGGAATATACCGCACACAAACAGGAATAAGCTGATTACGCCGGTCCAAATAATTAGCCTGTTAAAGGTTTTCATAGTGGATTTGGTTTATTGCGCCGAAAAATAAAAAAATAAAACAAAATTTGGCTTTGATGCAATAAAAATTATTTATTTTCTGTCGTAATAGGTTTGACAGGGAAATCTTTTAAAATTTCCATAACTATTTTATCAACATTCTTTTTTATGCTCTCGGTTTTCTCAGGGATGATTCCGTTTGCGCCGGCACTCCATAGTAATTTTTGAGCCTTTGTATCAACAAAATCGAATGTAGCAAATCCTTCACGGTAACGGCCGGTCTCTACGGTTTCGCTTTTCCACGAATAATTACGAGTCCCCATGTACTTTGGTCTGTCAGGGTCGGTAAAGCTAGTTTGCCGGGTGCTTACTTTTTCTTTAACCACTAAGCCAATATTAATTAACAAATCAGGTGAACTGTCATTTTGTACTAAGCCTCTTTTATTCAGTTCTGCTGTTAGGGCGGACTTAATTATCTGAGTCCTTTCACTAAAATTTGAAGAAATTGTATCACCACTGGCATCGAGTTTATAGAACGCATAAGTTTTAAATTGACTCCAGTCGGTATTGGCTGGAGTGTCTTGAACAGTGACTTTTGGGCCGGAGCAAGAAATTTCGATAATAAGTAAAGCAAATAGCAGTAAATTCTTCATGATCTTTTTAAATATAACGAATCGAAGTCCGGTTAATGATATTTCAATAGAAATAGAAATTTAATAGGACTGGATGGGATAAAATGTAAAAAGCCCGTCAGAAATTAATGGCTGACGGGCTTTTAAGTATTTAAAATATTGTTATCGTTTCATTTTAGGCATATTACGCATCATTTTAGCTGCTTGACCGGGGTCAGCAAAGATTTTCATCATTTTGCGCATATCCTCGAATTGTTTTAATAACTTATTTACTTCAGTAATGGAAGTTCCACTGCCTGCAGCAATTCGGTTACGGCGACCTCCGTTAATTAATTCAGGGTTCTCGCGTTCAAGCGGGGTCATCGACTGAATAATAGCCTCAATATGCTTAAATGCATCGTCGTCAATGTCAACATCTTTAATGGCCTTTCCTACTCCAGGGATCATTCCCATCAAATCTTTAATGTTACCCATTTTCTTGATTTGATTCAATTGAGAAAGGAAATCGTTAAAGTCGAATTTGTTTTTGCGAATTTTCTTTTGGAGTTCGGCGGCTTGTTTTTCGTCAAACTGTTGCTGTGCACGCTCAACGAGTGAAACCACGTCACCCATTCCCAAAATACGCGAAGCCATACGGTCAGGGTAGAATACGTCAATTGCATCCATTTTTTCTCCTGTACCAATAAACTTGATAGGCTTGTGTACTACCGATTTAATTGAAAGTGCCGCACCTCCTCGTGTATCACCATCTAATTTGGTTAAAACAACACCCGTAAAATCAAGACGATCATTAAATGCTTTGGCTGTATTTACCGCATCCTGGCCAGTCATTGAATCTACCACAAATAAAATTTCGTGTGGCTTAGTGGCCGCCTTAACTTCGGCAATCTCATTCATCATCTCCTCGTCAATAGCCAATCGGCCTGCGGTATCAATGATTACAACATTGCAATTTTGGGCTTTTGCCTGAGCAATACCTTCCTGTGCAATTTTAACTGGGTCTTTAGATCCGTAGTCGGTGTGTACGGGAACCCCAATTTGGTCAGAAAGCACTTTCAATTGGTCAATAGCTGCCGGACGATAAACGTCAGCGGCTACAAGAAAAGGCTTTCTCCCCTTTTGAGTTTTTAGAAAATTGGCCAATTTGCCGGTAAATGTTGTTTTACCAGCACCATTTAAACCAGCAATTAGAATAATTGATGGGTTTTGTTTCAGGTCAAGTTCTGAAACGTTACCTCCCATTAATTCTACTAACTCATCATTTACAACTTTTACCATTAACTGTCCCGGAGAAACAGAGGTGAGCACATTCATACCCAACGCTTTTTCTTTTACCGTATCAGTAAAGGTTTTTGCGGTTTTATAGTTTACGTCGGCATCAAGAAGGGCTTTACGCACTTCTTTTACAGTTTCAGCCACGTTAATTTCTGTAATGCTGCCGTGGCCCTTCAGAACTTTAAATGCCCTGTCGAGCTTATCGGATAAATTATCAAACATAATTTCAGTAATAATCTGATTTCAAGGGCTGCAAAGTTAATATTTTATTGCTAATTAGGAATCATTTACTGCATAGAGGCTATATATTTGCTACAATTATTTGTGACCAAGCACATCGATATTGAATGTTTTTGTGCATTTTTAGCCATAACTCAAAAGTTGCGCTATGAAAGCCATTAAACTACTCGCACTGTTTTGCTCTTTTACAATATTATTAACTTCTTGCTACGATTCAGTTCAACGAATAGAATTTAAGGATAACGGAGGGGGGACCATTGCTTACAGCATAGATTTTAGTAAAGGTATTGGTATGCTTAAGGCATTTATTCCAGATTCGGTTCAACAATCAGTCAGTTTTTCGCGGAAAATCGACACAACGGTTACCATGATTGAAACCGTGCCGGACAGTGTGAAAAAGCAAAAAAGTGAGGACGCGCTGAAGATGCTTGCATCTACAACAATGAAGGCTCAGGTTGATATGATGAACAATTTAATGAAGATCAATTTTAACGGACAGGCTTCTAACGAGAAAGAACTTCGTTTTTGGTTGCAAAACTTTGACAAGGAGGCTTCTTTTGGGGGAGCAATGCCGGCCGGAGGCGCTCAATTTAGCGGGAATACATCGGGTTTAACGTCTGACTATTTTACATATGAGTATAGGAAAGGATATTTTAAACGAAAAGTGGATACGGTGTTATTCAGGAATAACATGAAACAGAACGAAGCTGTTTATGATATGGTTAATAATGCTGGAATGGATGCCAACTTTACACTCGAATTAATATTTCCAAAACCAATAAAACGCTATAATGCTTCTAATATGACTGTTAGTGGCAATAAAAAGAGTGGGGTTCTAAAATATTCTATGAAAGAAGCTATAATAAACCCTCAAATTATGAACGTGGAAGTTGAATTTTAGTAGAAACGAGGTGCAGAAAAATAAAACCCGCTTAGTGTTAAATACTAAGCGGGTTTTATTTACCTTAATATGATGGATTAATAAGGATTATTCTCCTTCTGGCCAGTATAAATAAAATGCAACGGCAAATGGTTCAATTGCAAACATGGTTAAGTAAACTTTTCCCAATATTTCAATAAATGTTGTTTGAGCGGCATGACCGCTATAACTAAATATTGCCAATGCAACAATAAATAAAATGATGGCAATAATTAAATTAAATGTCATCAGTCTCGGAATCAAATTATCTTTTCTATTCATCTGATTTATAGTTCTCCTTTTGAGGTTGAAAAGGTTAATTACCTGTTTATAAATACTCAGCCACAAAAATAGAAAAATTACCCAAAAAGCAACAGATAAGCTTTTTTATCAATTAATATTATTTATTCATCCAACGGTAAAAACGATTAATCAGGCTTTTAACCGGTGTTACCAATTTATGTAATTCTGCAACCATAATCTTTCAACCCAGTAATATTTAAATCTTCGTCCCAATAATACTTAAATTTTCTATATGTAGAACGAGCTTTGTATACAAAAAGTATTTTACTCGATTTTTTTTAATCCTTCGTCCGGTTCTTCTTGCTGTTTACCAATCAGGTATTTACCTACCCAGGCAAGTGTAAAGGTTGGGATAACGTCGGAACCTGGCAAAATCTCTTCAAGAAAATTAAATGCACCGCCAATCAATCCAAATTTTCGTTTGAATAGAAAAAAGAAAACTGTGGCCGAAAACGGAGCCCAAAAGAGATCGCCTACCTCACCAATCAGAGGAATAGAGTAAGTACTCATGCCAAGTATGTCCATAATAAGACAAATGGCAAGGTCTGTGTATTTCTTTTGGGTGGTATTCATACAGTACGAATTACTTAAAATCTTTTAACATTGATATAATAAAGATCCTCGGCAACTTTTACATCAGCTGTGGTTTTAGCTGAAAGTTGTTGCCATGTTGAGGTTGGCCTAATAATTCTCCATTTTTTATCAGCTAAAGCAACCTTAATTGGCATATCAAAACCAGCAACATCAGCTTTCCAGCGATAGTTTACATTCCCATCTATTTCTTTTAACTCAAGCGTTGGAATATTGGTATACTTCAAATATTGATAAAACACTTTGGTTAAATCCGTTCCTGTTTTTTTATTGGCATAATTAACAATGTCATCGGTTGTTACCGTTTGATGCCAGAATTTAGTCGGAACACCTTTAAGCATTTCGAAGAATTTTTCATCACCCACAATGCTTCTGATAGTATGCAACATTAATCCACCTTTGTAATACATATCTCCCGACCCCTCCTCGTTTACACCATAAGGGCCAATAATTGGCTTGTCGTTATGTACGCTTTGTTTGTAACCATTAATGTGTTTTAGATAATCCTGGTATCCAAATTCGCATTCAGCATAGATAGATTCAGAGTAATTGGTGAAACTTTCATGTATCCACATGTCGGCAATGTCCTTAGAGGTAACACTGTTGCCAAACCACTCATGCCCGCTTTCATGAATAATGATGAAGTCGAATTTGGTCCCCACTCCTGAATGGGTTAAATCATTTCCTAAGTACCCGTTTTTGTATTTGTTGCCATATGCTACAGCACTTTGGTGCTCCATTCCTAAATAAGGAGTTTCTATCAGTTTATACCCATCCTCATAAAAGGGATAAGGACCAAAACGGTATTCAAAACAGGTTAGCATTGATTTCACTTGTTTGAACTGTTCTTTGGCCTTGGACAAATTTTCCCGCAGTACATAATAGTCTAAATCGAGGTTATTGTGTTTGTCGCTGAAATGAGCATACTTGGCGATGTTTACAGAAACATCGTAATTGTTTATTGGATTACTTACAAACCAATTGTATTTTACATAACCATTGTTAAGGTCTTGTGTTGATCGTAGTCTTCCGTTTGAAACGTCCATCAGATCTTTTGGAACAGCAATGCTGATCATCATACTGTCGGGTTCATCACTTTGGTGATCCTTGTTAGGCCACCATAGGCTTGCTCCTGTTCCCTGGCAAGCCACTCCGACCCAAGTATCGCCAGCTTTGTCTTTTGTCCAGACAAAACCACCGTCCCATGGAGCACGTTTGGCCACCATTGGTTTGCCTGAATAATAAAAACGCAGGGTTTGGGTTGAATTGGCTTTAATCTTTTCCGGGAAATCAATAAACACCGCTCCGAACTCACGTTTGTAAGGGAGTTCGTTTCCCTTCCAAACAATTTTATCAACCTTCATATTGGCAAAAAGGTCTACCTGAATACGTTTAAAATCGCTAACAGTTTTAAAAGTAATATCATTATATCCCTCAATCGATTGTTGTTCGGTGTCAACTTTAATGTCCAAATGATAGAAGGTGACGTCATAGCAAGAACGTTCGGCGCTTAAAGTTCCCCTTAGTGTATCGGCCCGGGTAAAATGACGGGGGCCATCCATCAGTTGGGCCTTAGCAGAGAAGGAAAGCGCTGAAGCCGCAATCAAAAAGAATGATTTTCGAATGTTCATACGTTATAGTTTAAAGTTGATTAAAATAGTGTGTTCAATGCGTTGTTGTATAAGTGGGAAAAGTCTTCGTTCCTGTAAGCGAACATTGTGGGTTAAATGAGTGCTGATTTTTGTCGTCAGTATTTCGTCGTCCTTGCTTGCAGACAATTCTTCAAAAAGCTGAATAATCAGCTCTTGTTCTTCTGAAACCTCTTTAAATAATTGATCAATTTCAGCGTCGTGACCACTAAAATGGGTAAATAGTTTGTATTGGTCGTTTTTAAAATAGGGTTTAAGCCGATGATTAAAAAACTAATTGCATAGTCCTTACGCTCAGCTTTGGATTGAGGCAAGCCTTTATAAATTGGCATTTTGGGGCTGAGCAATTGTGCTAGCAGTAAAACATCATGGTGCATTTGTGAAATGGGAACCAGTGATGGATGCCTCCTTAATGGTTTGTTCGTCATTTTCCAGTTAAAAACAACTTGCAAGTTGTAAAAATAAATACTCTATAGAACATACCAGGTTTTGTACATCAACATTGTTACCTGTAATGAATAAAAATCTACTTTAGATGAATACTTTTTTGTAGATTATTTGTTCTAAATATTAAAATTGCGTAATTATTCGTTTTTGGTAAAAAAACGTTAAAACTAATAGAATACAAGATCCTAATCCTAAAAGAGAATGATAAGAAAATTGATGTTAGAAGCTGTGGCGTTTTCGTTCGTAATCAGCTCTTGCTCGGCAACACCTCCACAAGTTACCGCTGATGTAGGCTCGGGGAAGTTCAATTTGCAGCCCGAACCTAAGCATTATTTAGTGGCCAAAGTAATTACAGGTGCAATAGAAGAGTACCATTATAAAAAAATTAAACTGGATGATTCTTTGTCTGTGCAGGTTTTTAATAAATATCTGAAAGACCTTGATGGAGGCAGATCTTCGTTGTTAGCTTCGGACGTAAAAGATTTTGAACAATATAAATACAAGCTTGATGATCAACTCGAAGGAGGCGATCTAACTGCGGGTTATTATATCTACAACCATTATGCAAATCGATTAAGTGAGCGGATAGATTACGCACTTGGTTTGCTTAAAACTAAAATGAACCTTGACTCTACGGATTCTTATGAGTTGGATAGAGAAAAAGAGCCTTGGTTCAGTACAACAGCCGATTTAAATAGTTACTGGAACAAGCGCCTCCGCTATGAGCTTATAACACAGAAGTTGCTTAGTAAAGATGAGCAAAAGGCTTATAATATCATTAAGAAAAGATACGAAAACCTCAAAACCCAGTTGTCGAAACTGAAAAGCGAAGATGTTTTTGAGGCCTATATGAATGCGTTCTCTTCAACGGTAGAGCCTCATACGGTTTATTTGTCGCCTAAAAATTCTGCAGACTTTAAAATTGAAATGTCAAGAGCGCTGGAAGGTATAGGGGCCACTTTACGCTACGATGAGGGTTATACCAAGGTTGTGCAATTGACAAAAGGCGGTCCTGCTGAAAAGAGCAAGCAAGTTCAGCCAAACGACCGAATTATTGCTGTTGCACAAGGTAAGGACGGGGAATTTGAAGATGTGGTAGGTTGGAGAATCGATGATGTGGTGGGTAAAATTCGCGGACCTAAAGGCACTGTTGTTCGTCTGCAGATCATTCCTTCAGGTGCTGACGTAAATTCAGCACCGAAAACCATTGTTCTTGTGCGTGAAAAAGTTGTTTTAAGTGAACAACAAGCGCAGAGTGAAGTTAAACAGGTGAATTATAACGGAAAACTTTATAAGATTGGTGTAATCAGCGTTCCTGCGTTTTATATTGATTGGGATGCAATGCGCAAAAAAGATCCGAATTATACCTCAACTTCTCGCGATGTAAAGAATGCACTTATCAAATTTAAAGCACAGGGTGTTGACGGTGTTGTGATTGATTTGCGCAATAATGGTGGAGGTTCATTACAAGAAGCAATAGAGCTAACCGGATTGTTCATTAAAACCGGACCGGTTGTACAAGTGCGTGAGGCAAATGGCAACGTAAAGGTTAATGAAGATTTAAATCCTGAAATTGCTTATTCAGGGCCATTGACAGTGATGGTCAACCGTTTCAGTGCATCAGCCTCTGAAATCTTTGCTGCCGCAATTCAGGATTATCAACGTGGATTGGTAATCGGCGAGCAAAGCTATGGTAAAGGAACTGTACAAACTGCTGCTCAAATTAATGAACTGGTAAATAAACCTGATAACTTGGGTCAATTAAATCTTACCATTGCTAAGTTTTACCGTATTAGCGGTGGAAGTACTCAACACAAGGGGGTAATTCCTGATATTACATTCCCAAGCATGTTCCCGGCTAATTTATTTGGTGAAAGTTCAGAGCCTACTGCCTTGCCATGGGACCAAATCTCACAAGCGCCATATAAACCTGTTGGGCAGCTAAATGTGCTGAAACCAGTCATCGAAGCAGATCATGATAAGCGTATGAAAGCAAATTCAGAGTATAAGTATATGCTTGAAGATATTAAGGAGTTTGAGCTAAATACCAATCGCAAAACAGTTGTGCTGAATATAGACCAATTGAAGAAGGAGCGTGATTTGAAAGAGGAGGAGGAGTTGGTTCGTTATAATCAACGAAGAAAACTTTTAGGAGAAAAACCTGTTGCTAAAGGCTCCGATAGAGTTCCGCTTCAAAATGATTATGTGAAAGATGAAAGTCTGCAAATTACTGCTGAGCTGATTAACAAGTCAGTTGCTAATACAATTGCAGAAACACTTCCTAAAAAGTAAAAGCTAAAAGCTTAAATAGAAACAGGTCGGATGATATATTTCATTCGACCTGTTTTATTAAGTAAGGTTGCTTGTTGAAATCTCGGAATTTGATTTTCTTTGCTCTCCCTTTTTCAGGGATAACCAACCAAACTAATGGAAAATATTTTGCATTCACCAATAAACAACAATACACTTTCGGATTTTATTTCTGCTAAAGATTATACGGTTAGTGGAAATGAGTTTTCAATTAAAATTGATGAACAAACAGGGTTGCTGATAACCACACCACGACCAAAGGCTGAAGACCTGGGCAAGTATTATGAGAGTGATGATTATATTTCTCATACTGATGGAAATAAGAGTTTGTTTGAAAAGATCTATAATTGGATAAGAAACTATTCATTAAAAAAGAAGCTCGCTTTGGTTGAATCGAAGCACCCTAAGGGCGCATTGCTAGATATAGGGTGCGGTACAGGGGCTTTTTTGTCGGTCTGTAAGCAGGCTGGTTGGAAAGTTAAAGGTGTTGAGCCAGGCGCAAAAGCTTCGGCTTTGGCAAAAGAAAAAGTGCAGGAATCCATTTACCCATCACTTTTTGATGCTGAACTAAACGGGCAGAAATTTGATGTAATCACCATGTGGCATGTTCTTGAGCATATGCCAGACTTAAATGCCACTATTGAACGATTAAAAGAATTGCTTACTCCAACTGGGGTATTAATTATAGCAGTGCCTAATTATAATTCGTATGATGCCTTGCATTACGGGAAATATTGGGCTGCTTATGATGTTCCTCGTCATCTTTATCACTTTTCTCAACAATCAGTTAAACAACTTTTTGGCAATCATGAGTTTGAGCTAAAAGAAACTAAACCAATGATATTTGATTCATTTTATGTGAGCTTGTTAAGTGAGCAAAATAAATGTGGACGTAAAAAATGGTTTTCAGCATTCTTAATGGGGCTCGAATCAAATATCAAGGCTCAACAAACTGGAGAATACTCTTCTTTGATTTATATTCTTAATCGTAAATAAAACAAGAGGGATTTGATTTTAACATCTGTAAATCAAATGTAAATTATTAAATTCATAGTAAATCAATCCTGTTTTCTATGAAATTTAATACTCAACTTAAAATAGCACTTCCAGTTTTGGTGGTGCTATTTTTTGCTTTTGCAGCAAGGCAAAGGTCGGTGGATCAGGTTCCGCAAATTCCTCTTGAGGACTTCTTCAAAAATCCGGCGATGACCGGATTTAAGGTTTCCCCAGACGGCAACTACATTTCGTATTTAGCACCCTATCAAACCCGGCTAAATGTTTTTGTTAAGAAGATCGGGACCGATAAGGCCATTAGGATTACGAATGACCTTAAACGCGATATCAGAAATTACTTTTGGAAAGCTAATAAGATCATGTATTTCCAGGATGTAGGAGGCAATGAGAACTTCCAGCTTTTTGCTGTAAATGCCGATGGAACTAAACCAATGGAAATTACCCAGGCAGGTTACCGTACTGAATTGGTTGATGATCTTTCTTCTGATGATCAACATGTGATTATTCAAACCAATAAGCGGAATGCAGAAGTGTTTGATCCATATAAAATTGATTTAGCCACCGGAAAAGCAACTATGTTGTACGAGAATCCTGGAAATATAACCGGATGGATGGTTGATCACGATGGAAAATTGAGGGTGGCCGCGGTCACGGATGGTGTTCAAACCTCAATTCTTTATCGCAATAACGAAACCGATAATTTCAAAACATCAATTACTACGGATTTTAAGGAATCTGTTATGCCCTTGTTTTTCACTTTTGATAACAAATATGTTTATGCTATTTCAAACCGAGGCCGTGATAAAAATGAACTTGTGGTGTTTGATTTGGAAAAAGGCAAAGAAATAAAAACTGTTTATTCAAATCCCGATTATGACATTGAATTTGCCGATTATTCAAGGAAACAAAAGAAACTGATGGTGGTAGGTTATACTTCGTGGAAAAGTGAGCTGGTGGCTTTGGATGATGAGGCGAAGAAAATTCTCGACGACCTTAAATCAAAGGTGGGAGATAAGAATATTAGCGTGATGTCATTCAATAAAAACGAGGATAAAATTGTTTTTTACGTAGGAGCAGATCGGTTTAATAAATTCTACTATTATGATGTTAATACAGGAAAGCTTGAGCTATTAGCAAATACTCGCCCTTGGTTAAACCTGAATTATGCAATAGATTATTAAAGTAATCGATAAGTGTCTTTATATTAGTCACCCAAAGCGATTTACAACTTCACCCTGATGGTTAATTTGCCCATAGAGTATTCAGACAAACCCGTAACCCCATTTGGCGGGATGAGTTTACTAAAGCGCATGCTTGATAAGACCCAGATTTATGAACAGCTTAATAAACTGGCACTGCCAGTTGCAGGCTCCAATCGGGGATATTTACCATCGGATATTGTTCGGTCCTTTTGGTTAGGTATTTGGACGGGGGCCAGTCGTTACATTCATTGCGACTGGGTAAGATACGATACGGTTCTTCAAGACATTTTCGGTCTGAAGCAGATGCCTTCTCAGAGCACCTATAGTCGATTTTTCAATAAATTCAATCAAGCCAAAAATACAGAAGTATTCCCTGCCCTGCAGCAGTGGTTCATGGAGCAGCTGGAAATCAACACAATTACGGTTGATTTTGACAGTACCGTTATTACCCGGTATGGAGAACAGGAAGGCAGTGCCGTAGGTTATAATCCCAATAAAAAGGGCAGGAACTCCCATCATCCTCTGATGGCTTTTATCAGCCAAACCAGAATGGTGGCCAATGCCTGGTTGCGACCCGGAAATGCCGCGGCCAGTTCTAATTGCGTAGCATTTATGCAGGAAACCTTTGATTGTTGTCTGCAGGGGAAGAAAGTGGGTTTGGTTCGTGGAGATAGTGGCTTCTATACCGAAGAAATCCTTGATTACCTTGAGCAAAAGCGGCTAAACTACGTGGTAGCCGTCAGAATGTATCCCAATATAAAAAGCGAAGTACTCTGCCGGAGCGCATGGATTACCCTTAGCAAAGGAATAGAGTTGAGTGAAATGACTTTCAGCCATTCACAAGGTAAGCCAAGGCGGTATATTATTGTCAAAAAACGGGTAGAGGATCGGCCTAATTGCACAGGTAAACTTCTTTTTGAGGATATGCCAGGGTATCGGTTTAGTTGCTATGTGACCAATTTGGATTTACCTCTTGACCAGGTATGGAACATTTATAATTCAAGGGCCGATTGCGAGAATCGGATTAAAGAGCTCAAACAAGATTTTGGTCTGGAAAACTTCTGCATGCAAAACTTTTGGGCAACAGAAGCCTCCTTCCGGTTCATCATGGTAGCCTATAACCTGATTAGTCTTTTTAGACACTTTGCTTTAAATGAACACAATAAAGCTACCCACCAAACACTAAAATCCTATTGCTTTGCATTAGGAGCCTGGACTGCAACTCATGCCAACAGAAAAGTGCTAAAAATCTCATTGCCCCTCAAAAAGCGGCAATGGATGGATGGATTATTTGCTAAAATTGACCTGCTGGATGGTAAGTTCTCCTATTCTAATGCATAATTCAGGTTAAAAGAAGAGCATATGGCCGAAATGAAACCAATTAAATATACTTCGCGAGATGGCTTAACGATTAACGGTTATCTAACGCTTCCTGTAGGGGTTGAGCCCAAGAATTTGCCGGTTATCATCAACCCACATGGTGGACCATGGGCTCGGGATGAATGGAGGTTAAACCCGGAAGTTCAATTTTTAGCAAATCGAGGTTATGCGGTTTTACAAATGAATTTTAGAGGTTCAACCGGCTACGGCAAAGAGTTCTGGACCAAATCATTTAAGCAATGGGGTCGAACCATGCAAAACGATGTAAGTGATGGCGTTGCCTGGTTGATTAAGGAGGGTATTGCCGATAAAAATCGGATTGCTATTTATGGGGGTAGCTATGGTGGGTATACAACGCTTGCCGGCATAACTTTTACGCCGGACCTGTACGCTTGTGCGGTCGATTATGTGGGCGTGGCAAATATGTTTACGTTCATGAAAACAATTCCTCCGTATTGGGAGCCTTATCGTAAAATGTTTTATGAGATGGTGGGTGACCCAAAAGCGGATAGTGTAATGCTGGCAGAAGTTTCACCTGTGATGCATGCCGATAAGATTAAGGTTCCGCTATTGATAGCCCAGGGAGCCAATGATCCAAGGGTAAACAAAAACGAGTCGGACCAGATGGTGGAGGCTTTGCGTAAGCGAGGCATTGAAGTTGAATACATAGTAAAAGACAACGAGGGGCATGGCTTCTCGAATCAGGAAAACAGAATGGACTTTTATGGTGCAATGGAGAAATTTTTCGCGAAGCACTTAAAATCAGAAATGGGCAAGAATTAAATGAAAAAGAGGCTTAAAATCAACTAAGCCTCTTTTCATTTATATATCTGCAGTTTATTGTTTTGCCGCCCAACTGTCCATCTTTGACTCTAAAACGTCCAATGGCAGACACCCATCGTTTAGCACCTGGTTATGAAATTCGGCAATATTGAATTTGTTGCCCATTTGTTTTTCATATTTTGCCCGTAACTCACGAATTTTTAACTGCCCTATTTTATATGATAAGGCCTGTCCAGGAATAGCCATATAGCGCTCTATTTCCGAGGTAGCTTCTGCCTCAGAAATACGCATATTATCCATCATGAATTGGATAGCCCGTTCTCTTGTCCACCCTTGGGTGTGTAAACCTGCATCAACTACCAGCCGGATGGCACGTAGCATGGCATCACTTAAATGACCCAAATACTGATATGGGTCTGAAAATAGGCCTAATTCCTTGCCTAAACTTTCAGCATACAATGCCCAGCCTTCACCATAAGCTCCGTACCATGCAAAACGACGAAAAGCCGGCAAGGACGTATTCTCAATTTGAAGAGCGTTTTGATAATGATGACCCGGAATGGCTTCATGTAAGAATAAAGTCTCCATGCCCACAGTATTGAATTTGGTAGCATCAAGAATCGGGACATAAAATATCCCGGGACGCTTACCATCTGGAGAGCCTGGCAAATACTCTGGGCTTGCTGATGCAGCTCTGAATGCTTCTGTTTGACGAATTTCAAACTTCATTTTTGGGGTGTGGCTGAACAGCTTTTTCAATTGAGGATCTTCTTTTGCTTTTATTGCCCAAAATGCGTCAATAATTTCTTTTGGAGTTTTATAAGGCATAAAGCGTTTATCAGTATTGGCAAAATTGAAAAATGATTTAAGGTCCCCTTTAAAACCAACCGCAGTTTTCACTTTTTCCATTTCTGATCGAATGTTAGCTACTTGCTGTAAGCCTAAGTTGTAAACCTCCTGAGGTGTTTTGTTAGTGGTGGTCCAATACTTAATTAAATACTGATAAGCTTCTTTTCCCTGAGGAATGGCATCAATGCCAGAGGTGGTACGAGCTTTAGGCAAGTACTCTTTTTTAAAGAATGTTGCCAGCTTTTGATAAGTTGGATTAATTTGCTCACTAATGGCTTTTGTATAAGCCGTCATTATACGTTTTTTGTCGGCTTCACTAAAATCGAGCGGAAGTTTTGCAATGGGCTCATAGAAAATACTTTTAGTTATATCATTGCATGGTATTGCATCCATTTGCGGAATAATTTTTACCACCAACGATTTAGGTAAAATATAACCCTTCGAAATCCCAATTCGCATGTTGGCTATTGCTGTGTCCGCCCAAATAGTGAACCCATTAATTCTGCCTAAAAAATTATCATAATCTTTCACTGTGTTAAAAGGTTGGTTACCACTTCCTGATCCAAGTTGTGGGAAAGACAAAGGCATGCATGTGAACTGATTGATTGGCAGGTATTCGCTATGGTAATTAAAGCCCTCAATGGATATTTCCATTTCCCTTTTGAAAATATCGAAGCTGACTTTCTGCTCGTCTGTTAGTTTCTCTCTGTCGAAACTTTTAACCTCATTGCTGTATTTAGTGAAAAATGCTTTCGATTCCTTTAGAAACGCGGTGCTGCCATCAATGGGAAGTTGATCATTATATCGATTATCTCCGTTTGCAGTGGCTTCGAGCGGGAATAGCTTCATGCGCTCTTCCCAGTAATGATCGAGCATTTTGTTAAATGCTACTGAGTTTTCTTCGTGTTTACTATCCGGGTTACTACAGGCCCCGGCCAACAACGCAATGCAAAGTGCTGAGGTGGTTTTCTTCATGCTGTTGATTGTTAATCTCGATTCGTCTGGGAACGAATTTATAAAAAACGAAGGAGCAAATAGAATTGATAAAGATGTAATTTAAGGTCTTAAATAAATCGGTTTGAAATATGAGCACTCAAAATTTAGAAGAATTGAAATATCCAATTGGAAAATTTGAAAAACCGGATGTTGTTTCCCCGCAGCAGATAAAAAATGCTATAGAAGAAATTGCAGAACTTCCAATACAAATAGAAGCTGCCTTAGAGGGCTTAAGCAATAGGCAATTAGATACCCCTTACCGTCCCGAAGGGTGGACAATCAGGCAAGTGGTTCATCACATTCCTGATAGCCATATGAATGCTTATGTCCGATTTAAGCTAGCACTTACAGAAGAAAATCCAACTATTCGTCCGTACTTCGAAGATCGCTGGGCTAATTTGAAGGACACTACTCTAACACCGGTAAATGTCTCCGTTCAGTTGCTAAAAGCATTGCACCAGCGCTGGGTAATTCTATTAAGATCTATGAATAATGAGGATTCTCAGCGTACATTCTTTCATCCAGAAAAAGGTAGTTCGCTTACCCTTGCAGAAGTCGTGTTAATATATGCTTGGCATGGAAAACATCATTTGGGTCATATTTTACTCGTTAAAAATCAATAAATTAGGATAAGTAAACCCTAATACTATGCCTATAAGAATGGTCAAAGATGAGGATAGCTCATCACAAGGCCCTCCAGGTGGTGGCGGTAGATTTTCTGGCGGTGGAGGCGGTGGAGGATTAATAGCGCTGCTTTTAAGCCTGTTGTTGAAAAATCCCAAGCTTTTGTTAGTGGTGTTGGTTATTGGTGGCGCATTCTATTTTTTTAAAGGAGGATGCTCTGGTGGCGGAAATATAGCTCAAATTGCAGCACATGTGCTAAGCACCGGAGCCAATTTCGACATTAAACAATATGATAAAGCAGAAGTTTTTGAGCCTTTGGCTTATGACAAGGATAAAAACCCCTTGCCTGAACGAGTGACGCTTCAAGACTTTTGTCCTGATCGTTTAAATCAGGGAGAGCAAGGTTCGTGTGTGGCGTGGTCAAGTGCATATGGTGCCCGAACAATTCTTGAATCGAAAAGAACAGGAGGCAATCCAAATGAAATAGCATTTAGTCCGGCTTTCCTTTATAATCAGATAAAAATGGATGGTTGCCAAGGGTCGTACATTATCAAGGCAATGAAATCACTAAAAGAGACCGGAGCCCTGCCATTCAACCAGTTTCCGTATACAGATAAAGATTGCAGTAAAATGCCCAACTCATCTCAATTGAATGCTGCCGAGCAGTACTCTATGTTGGGCTACAATCGTCTTACTTTAGGAGGGGATGATTATACTATTGACTTAAATGCCATACGTCAAAATCTTGCACAGGGGGCCCCGGTGGTAATTGGAATGATGGTGGGAGGAAGTTTCATGCAGGATATGATGGGACAAAAGGTATGGCATCCAACAAATGCAGATTATTCGATGCGTGGGTTTGGAGGACATGCCATGTGTATCGTCGGTTATGATGATTACCTTGAAGGCGGAGCTTTTCAAATTATGAATAGCTGGGGGCCGGAGTGGGGAGAAAATGGATTTGGATGGGTGCGCTATAATGATTTTGTTCGTTTTGCCAAGGAAGCTTACGGCGTTTATCCTATGGGTTCAAAGGGCGAGATAAAGCCTAATGAATTTAAGGTAAGTGTGGCATTAGTTGATAATAGTACTAAGAGTTATATCCCGCTAAATTCTAAAAGCAATAATGTCTTTACTACTGCAAATCACGTAAAAAAGGGGACTAAGTTTAAAATAGAAGTAAATAATAGTATAGAGTGCTACACTTATGTGTTCCAGGATTCATTAGGGAAAAGCACTATTCTGTTTCCCTATACATCTAAACATTCTCCTTATTGTGGTATAACAGGGGCAAGATTATTTCCCAAGGATTATTCTATGCAAATTGATGAAGTTGGAGGAAAAGACATAATGGCGGTTGTTGTGACCAAAAAGCCGCTTGATTTTGTACAGTTGAATCAGGCCATAAATGCTGCCGGAAGAAGCTCTTATCCTGACAAGTTAAGAAATGCTCTAGGCTCAATGAATGTTTCGAATGTAAGTTTTAGTGCCGGGCAGAAAATTTCGTTTGAAGCGCCGGCTAATAAACCAGACGCAGCAATTGCAGTGGTGGTTGAGATATTAAAATAGTAAAAAAACTCCCGGAAAGCTTCGGGAGTTTTTTATGCATCGTGTCTGCAAGAACATATTACAAACTAGGCCACATAGGCAGATTACACCCAAGCCCGTTTTTCCTGCAGGGAGATATAGTTGCTCATAATCGAGCAGGTTCCTTCATCATTAGTAGGTGCAGACTAGTTTCATCCATCCCTTTTCAGCTATTTCATGAAGTGTAAATTTCCTCAATTTTTAAGTGTAATTCAAAAAAACTTTTCACCTTTAATATCCGCTGAAAGCCACGTTAGTTTTGATAAAAAACTTGATAGCTGGCAATGAGAGTATTTAACTTCTCTGCGAACTCCCTGATTTTAGCTGTGTCTAATCCAATTGCCAAAGTGCTCTTTTCTTTTTTGACATAGCTATAATTTTTAAGCGATTTAAAGTAGATTGTTGTTCCGTAAATGTGGATACCTTACTCTACAAAATACGCTTAAAAACGGTGGTGGCTGAAAGTAATGAATTAAAGAACGATGAAAACGGAGTTTAAATGGGCGTTGATTATCAGTTTCGTAAACTTTTGTTGGTTAGTAGCTGAATACCTTTTGGGTTTCCATGATCGATATGTTGCTATTCACCCCTATATTACTCTGTTGTCAATTACTATTCCAATACTGGGTATTAGAAAGGCGCTGATTGAGAAGAAGTTATTTGAATCGGGAAAGAAACTGGGATTCTGGAAATCAATGCAGGTTGGAGCGTTGATTACGGTAATTTGTGCCGTTATAAGTATATTCAGTATAATGCTATATTTCAAGTTTATTAACCCTGAATACTCCCATTTTATGGTAGAGTATACAGTGGATAAATTTGCCGGAGCGGGGAAAGATGTTGCCCATGTAAGAATTGAAGCCCAAAAGTATTATAGCTTAAAGAGTTTTATGCAAAAGTCGTTTGCCGGGACCATGTTTATTGGGCTAATCATAAGCTTCGTGCTTGCCCTTTTTTCTGCAAAAGAAAAATAAGTAAGAGTCTTTTTACTTTATATTTACCATCATAAATACAGTGCAAAATCGTTTAACTATCTAATGACTAATTTTTAACAGCGTGAAGAGCAAAAAAATACCTTTGTTTATAATTGCCGGGATGCTTTTAGCGTCTTGTACAGGCGAAACTAAAAAAGAAAATATTAAGTCAAATGAGAGTTTGTCTGAGATACCTGAGCCAAAGTTCTTGAAAGAAGGGGAACTTTCTTTTATTGGCAAAAACGGCAATGAGATTAGAAAAATTGATATTGAAATAGCCGATGATGAGCAGCAAAGAACTCAAGGGTTAATGTACAGAAAATCAATGGCTGATACACAAGGGATGCTTTTCACTTTTGATAAAGCTGAGCCGCAAAATTTTTGGATGCACAATACCTTTATTTCATTAGATCTTATTTATGTGAATGAGAATAAGGAAATTGTTAAAATTCGTAAAAATGCAGAACCATTGAACGAACAACAAGACTTAAGCTCAGAAAAAAATGCACAATATGTTGTGGAGGTTATCGGAGGGTTTTGTGATAAATTTGGCATATCTGAAGGAGATAAAATTAGCTTCAAACATTAATAACGTTTCTTAAATAATAAAACGGGCGCATTTTCAACTCTGTAAACGCGCCTTGTTTATTTTAGTTCTTCAAAACTACTTCTGAGCTTCATCTAAAAGAAATTTACAGCGCTCGGCTCCCCAATTAGGGGCAAATGCATTAGCCGGTTTGTAGCTTTCAAATTTTTCCATAGCATCTTTCAACTGAGGGAGTGCTATTTTCTTACCTCCACCATATGCTTCTGGGGTATAAAAAGTGTTCTGAGCTATAATAAATACAGGACGTGGATTAGATTGGTCCAGTTCCTTAGCTTTCTGTAAATGAGTTATTGCTGGTTGAATTTCCATATATCGGTTCATTGGGTCAACATATACCTTCATCAATTTAATATAGCCAGTTAATGTTTCAATTTCGGAGGTATTCGGTTGCAATGTCGATGCTTGTAAGGTAAGGTCAAGAGCCTTATCATAGATGCCGTCTTTTTTGGAGTTGTCTTTTTCCATGACTCCACTGATGAGCAGATTATAGGCAGAGTAGTAGAAGGGTAACCAGTTGTTTTTCTCAGTTGTAGCAACGCGCTCAAAAAAGTTTGAGCTGGATAAATACTCTTCACTGCTTTTGGCGGCTTTCATCATTTCAAAGCCTTGGTTCATGCCTTTTTCAAAGTTAGGACTTTGGGCAAAGGCTATCGATGTAGAAATTATTGCTGCAATAGTTAAAAAAGTAGTTTTCATGATTGTGGTTGTTATAAGTGAATAAAGTTTTAGTATTAGTCTATTGATTAATAAAGTCGGAATTACATGGCGTTAAAGTCAGAGCCTCCAATGGTAATAAACATACCCAAAAATACAGTGCGTCGAGCTGGAGGTTCAATTGCTTTACGAATGGATCCATTTGTAGAATAGTTATAACCATATATATTCTTAAATCCGGCAACATTATTTACAGATAGATAAACAATCGTAAACTGATTTAAAAGACGGGTCAAATAACTGATATTCATACTAAGGTTGTGATAGTCTTTGGTAATGTCTGCCATAAAATTGACATTGTTTGGGTTGTAGTATGGGCGTCCGGAAGCGAAAGTGTATGTAAAGCCTACTTGGGAGTGCATAGCAGTAAGGTATTGTTTATAAACCAGGCTCAATGTATGCTTGGCGGCAAACGAAGGCTGAACAGTAGTCTGGAAATTTCTATAACTGCGTTTTGTGTCTAAAAATGAATAGCTTATCCAGTAATCAGCTGTAGGAATGGTTTTTCTGTCGCGCCAAAAGATATCAATGCCACGCGCATAGCCACTTCCATTGTTGGTATGTGAACTACCGTCGCTTTTAATGAGCTTGTTATAATCCTTATAGTACAATTCTGCACGAAAAGTTCGCTTATCAGTTGTGTATTGATAATTAAGAATATAATGGTCCGAAGATTGATATCCCAAATCAGGGTTTTGGTGGGCTATTAGAATTGTATCGATTGGGCTTTGATAGAATTTTCCATAAGCTGATGATAATTGCGAATTTGCATTCAACTTATAACTCAGTGATAAACGAGGTGCAATGTTGACTTTTTCCATTAGGCTTGAATTTTCGATTCTCAAACCTAAACGGGCAACTAGTGAACGACTGAAATAATAATCTGTTTCAGCAAATGCAGCAGATTGATTATCTGTAATACTTCGTGTTTTGTAATCAAACCGCTGATGCTTATACGAATTGTAGTACTCTGCCCCTACCCTTAAGCTTGATAAAGTACCATAATAATAAGTAACCATAGTACGTGCTTCTCCCATCCTATCATAGTCACCGATATTATTTGCGCTTAACTTCATACTATCGTTGTCAGTACTAAAGGCAAGTCCGGCATCAATCTTAACCTTATCTGACAAAAACTGGCGATAAGTGCTGTTTATAAGTAAATTGTTGTTTTTGTTGAAGTAGCTGTGGGGCTTGTTTGGGGCGTCAAGATTGTCATAGTTCAGTCCAAGTTTACCGCTGGCAAACTCTGAATATAACTTAAACAAACCAGTAGTTCCGGTTTTCAGTTTATAGTTTACAGAGCCACTGTAGCTGCGCGGTGCATAATTCCATTTTGCTTGTTGCTTAATCAATCCATAGTAAGGTGTTAAGTTGATGTATTGTCCTCCAAATTGAAGTGAACTATTCTTGAACCTGCTAGTTTGTAAAAGTCCCCCACCCACACTCATCAAACTAAGACCTGTTGTAGTTTTCGTTTCAAGATCTTTACTGTCTAAAACCAATACAGATGACAAGGCTTGGCCATACTGAGCTGAATAACCGCCAGCACTAAAGCTTACTCCGTTGAACATAAATGGTGAAAAACGTCCGCGAGAAGCAATATCTGGCAAGTCATTTAGGTAAGGATTCTTAATCATCATGCCATCAAAGTACACCTTCGTTTCGCTGGCGGTGCCGCCACGTACCATAAGACCTTGCTCAGAGCTAGTGGCTTGTGTGCCGGGCAAGGTCTGGAGGGCAGAAATTATATCTGCTTCTGCTCCTGCAGTAGTGGCAATGTCTAATGATTTCAATTGAGCCATTTTGCGGGTGTCATTGGCTTCCATTGTTCCGGCTGTTACCACAACGGTATTAAGTTCTGTTGCCGTTTCAACCAATTCGATTATCAGATTAATATTAGTGCCATTGAGCAAAATGGTTTTAGAATAGGGTTCATAACCAATCATGGTTACTTCTAACAGTTTGGAATCTTTTTCATCGGTAGAGAATGTAAACTTTCCTTCTTTATCAGAGGTTGCTCCGTCATATGAGTCCTTGATTGCTATACCTGCTCCGGCTAGATGCTTTCCCGTTTGGGTTTTTATTATGCCCGAAATTTTTGTTTGTGCAAAAACATTCATTGTTAAAATGCTTATCAGGAATGTAAAAGCGGTAAAAAAAGTTTTCATTAATTGTGTCAGTGTTAGTGACCCAAAGTTGATAACAAAAGCTTCCTTAATAAACACTTTACCGATGAACGAGGGATATATTCTGATGAATGGTAAGATTATATCGGTGAGTACACTTTGCCCTAAAAGAATTATTGAGACAGGGCTTAGAATAAAATAGAGCTGAAATAAGCATCACAATTGAAGGTGTAAAAGGGTAAACTGCTAAAGCATAGAGGTTTATTGCGTAATAATTAATATTTACTTCTGTGGATTATAGTAAATGAATTTATAAATTATTAAATTAAGGTAGTTTATGCTCTCAAAATGATTCAGAATAATTGCCTAATCTTAAGAAAGACTATTTGTGGCTTTGCAATTCTAGCAACCTTATCTGCCTGTAAAGACAAAACTATAAAAGCTTCCCCTCCTGCGGAAGTTTCGGTGATAACTGCACGACAAGCATCCGTTCCTGTTTACCAGGAATATGTAGGCCAGACATATGGGTTGGCTGATGTCGACATTCGAGCTCGTGTAGAAGGTTGGGTTACCGGCATGTACTTTAAAGAAGGAACAAAAGTAAAGAAAGGCTCCTTACTCTATACTATCGATGATATTCAGTATCAAACTCGGGTTGATCAAGCTGCTGGCAATGTCGCTTCAGCAAAAACAGAGGTAGCCCGGGCTAAAAGTCAGCTAAACAGGGTAAAGCCCCTTGCCGACATGAATGCACTTAGTAAGATGGATTTGGATAATGCTAAAGCTGAATATAATGCTGCTGTTGCTCGGCAACAAGTCTCTGAAGCTGCATTACGAAACTCTAAAATTGAACTAGGTTATGCCAAGGTGCATGCTCCTATTGATGGAATCATTGGAATTTCCAATGTACGAGTTGGAGACTATGTTAGTAGGGCTGGTTCAAATATTCTTTCTACAATTTCACAAACAGGAACAATAAGGGTTCGCTTTCAGGTTAATGAAACCGAGTTTTTAAAGTTTGTACGAAACTACAAAGAAAGTCAAGCTAGTAGGCAAGACGTCACCTTAATTCTCCCTGATAATACGATCTTTAATGAAAAGGGGAAGGTTGATTTTGCCAACCGTCAAATTGACCCGGAAACTGGCTCCATCACAATCGAAGCATCATTTGCTAATCAATCAGGCTTATTGCGACCGGGATTATATGTAAAAGTGGAATTACTTACAGGTAACTATCCCAACGTTGTTGTGGTGCCACAGCGAGCCATAAATCAACTCCAGAGTTTGTACCAGGTTTTTGTAGTAGACAAAACAAATACACTTAAGGTACGTATCGTGGAAGTTGGGCCACGTGTTGGCGACATGTGGATTATCACTAAAGGTCTTCAGCCAAATGAGAGAGTTGCCCTTATCGGTACAATGGCCTTAAACGATAATTCAAAAGTTACACCAATTGAAGCTAAATGGACGCCAACATTTCCTGGGAAAGGGATATAAAAATGCTTCTGCTTATTAATCGCATCTAAAACACAACTTCATGAGCGAGTTTTTTATCAGAAGGCCCATTGTGGCCATGGTTATCTCAATAGTAATGGTTTTAATGGGATTGTTAACGCTGCGTAATATCCCTATTGCTCAATATCCCGAAATTACCCCGCCAATGATTCAGGTAACGTCGGTTTATACAGGGGCTAGTGCTGTGAATGTTGAACAGGCCGTTGCTACTCCAATTGAGCAACAGGTAAACGGTGTTGAGCAAATGCTTTATATGAAATCAGTAAATGCCGGCGATGGTTCCTTAACCTTACAGGTTTCATTTGAAGTTGGTGTAAATCTCGACAATGCGAATATGCTCACCCAAAACAGGGTTTCACAAGCCAATGCTAAACTCCCTTCTGAAGTGAAAAGCTATGGTGTTACTACTAAAAAGTCCCTTGTTTTCCCCTTGCTATTGATTTCATTGTCTTCTCCAAATGGCTCTTATAATGGCGCTTTCTTAAGCAATTATGCCAATATAAATATTGTAGACCGTATTGCGCGTATTTCAGGAGTCGGGAATGTCACTCTGTTCGGAGGTTATGATTATTCTATGCGCGTTTGGTTAAATCCAGACAGATTATCGAAGTTAAATTTGACTGCAAATGATATTATTAACGCTGTAAAAAAACAAAACGCAATAGTTCCTGGAGGAAAATTTGGAGGACCTCCTTCACCAAAAGGAGTTGACAATACATATACTATTCGTTTACAAGATCGTTTAGCTACCGAAGAAGAATTTGGGAATATCATTGTAAAATCAAGTGCTGCGGGTGCTATGGTTAGACTGAAAGATGTTGCCCGCATTGAACTAGGATCTGAAAACTACATTTCTTATAGCCGACTTAACCAAAAACAAGCAGCAACTATTGGCGTATATCAATTGCCTGGATCCAACGCATTGGATGTTGCAGGTAAAGTAAAAGCTGCTATAGATGATATGTCAAAAAGTTTTCCTCCTGATTTGAAATATGATGTTTCGCTTGACACTACTGCATCGGTAACTGTAGGGATTGAAGAAATTATTCACACTCTTTTTGAGGCAGTTGTTTTGGTAATCCTGGTGGTGTTTATTTTTTTACAGGATTGGAGGGCCACCCTTATTCCGCTGCTCACAGTTCCAGTTTCCTTGATCGGAACATTTATGGTGTTTCCGTTATTAGGCTTTTCAGTAAATGTACTTTCACTGCTTGGTTTAGTGCTTGCCATCGGGATAGTGGTTGATGATGCGATTGTGGTTGTGGAAGCTGTGATGCATAATATCGAACATGGCATGAGTCCGAGGGACGCTACAAGTAAAGCGATGCAAGAAGTTGGAGGGCCGGTGGTGGCAATAGCATTGATTCTGGCTGCCGTTTTTATTCCTGTTGCATTGGCAGGAGGTATTACCGGTCGATTGTATCAGCAGTTTGCAATTACCATTGCTATTTCTGTAGGCTTTTCGGCATTCAATGCTTTAACTCTAAGTCCAGCTTTATCAGCAATGTTACTTCGCCCCAAAAAGGAAAGCAAAGGGTGGCTGGATAAGTTTTTTGATTGGTTCAACCGAGTTTTTGGGTCATTCACAGATAAATATGTAAGCATTGTGCAGGGGTTTGTAAAGAAATCTTTTCGGGCAATAATCTTTACAGCGATTGTTGTTATTGGAGTGGTTATGCTGGGTAAATTAATTCCAACAGGATTTGTTCCGGAAGAAGATCAGGGATATTATATGCTTAATATCCAGTTGCCGGATGCATCATCTTTAGGCAGGACCGATGAAGTTGCTCATAAAATAGAACAGATTCTTAGCAAGATTGATGGGATTCAGTATTATACTACAATTATGGGTTACAGTATGGTTACATCAGCTTATACAACCAATACTGCGTTTGTGTTTGTGGCTCTAAAACCATGGGATGAAAGGAAACACACAGTTTTTGACATTATAAAGCAAACAAATACTGAATTTGCTCGTGAGATTACAGAAGCTACTGCAATTGCATTTGGTCCTCCTCCAATTATTGGCTTGGGAACAGGCGCCGGCTTTACCATTATGCTTCAGGATAAAACAGGAAATACTCCTGAATATCTGTTTAACGAATCGAGGAAATTTATTGCAGCAGCTTCAAAAAGACCTGAGATTGGAAGAATTTTTACCGCCTACCGCTCTAATGTGCCACAAAAAAAAGTGTCGGTTGATCTTGATAAAGCAGAAAAACTGGAAGTTGATTTGTCTGAATTAAACAGTACCATATCTTCTTATTTAGGTAGTGCATACGTTAACGACTTCAATAAGTTTGGCCGACAATATAAGGTATATGTTCAGGCCGACTCTAACTACAGGACCAGTCCTAAAGATCTAAACCTGTTTTTTGTCAGAAGCAAAAATGGCTCAATAGTTCCAATAAGTACTTTGGTTACTGTAACTGACACCATAGGGCCTGAATTTACTAATCGCTTTAATATGTACAGGGCAGCCGAACTCAATGGAACGCCTGCAGAGGGTTATAGCTCTTCACAAGCATTAAAAGCATTAGAAGAAACTGCGGCCCAGGTCTTGCCAAAGGATCTGGAGTATTCGTGGAGCAATATGTCATATCAGGAGAAGGCTGCAGAAGGTACTGCAGGAGTTATGTTTGCCACAGCACTTGTGTTTGTGTTCCTAATTCTGGCAGCACAATATGAAAGTTGGAAGCTGCCATTTAGCGTATTGCTGGGAACGCCGTTTGCTGTTTTGGGAGCCTTTTTAGGACTATGGCTTTGCAGCTTCTTTAGTTCCAGCTATCAGAATAACGTGTTTGCCCAAATTGGATTGGTAATGCTAATAGGTCTGGCGGCAAAGAATGCAATTCTTATCGTTGAATTTGCCAAAGAGGCGAATGAAAAACATGGCAAGCCAGTTATGGATGCTGCACTAGAAGCAGCGAAGCTTAGATTTAGACCGATTCTTATGACTGCATTTGCCTTTATTTTGGGTGTTGTTCCATTGCTGACTGCTTCCGGGGCTGTTGCTGAAGCTCGCAAGGTGATTGGTATGGCCGTGTTTGCAGGAATGCTTGTGGCCACAATACTTGGGGTTTTATTTGTTCCTTCATTCTTTACCTGGATAGAGTCAATGGGTAAAAAGAAAAATGATAGTACTAACCAACAAACAGGAAGCTAATATGAACCGACTCCTCATCTTTACCGGTATTTTGTTCCTGCTCACAGGGTGCCTGGTTGGTCCAAAATATACTCGACCCGATTTAGGGGTGCCTTCAAGTTTTATTCAACAATCAGATTCCTTACGTCGTGATTCTGTTGCCAATATTCAATGGTGGGAACTATATAAGGATAAGGCATTGCAAAACCTTATAAGAATCTCATTAGAACAAAATAAAGATATTAAAACGGCTGTGGCACGTGTTGAAGAATCAAGGGCCGTGTTGGGCTTTAGCAAAGCCAATCTCTACCCTTCTATCGGATATGACGTTAAGGGTGGCTACAATAAAGTGAATGAAAATGCACAAGCAACAGGCATTGGAATTGATGGAGAAGCCTATAGTTTGTTGGGGACCTTAAGTTGGGAAGTGGATCTATGGGGAAGAATTCGTCATGCTAATCGTTCGGCTTACGCCCAATTATTGGCGGATGAAGATAACCAAAAGGCTATAACCATCAGTGTGGTAGCAGATGTTGCCAGCCTTTATTTTCAATTACGAGGACTGGATGAGCGACTTGAGATATCGAAGAATACGGTGGCTGCCCGAGAAGAAAGTTATAGGCTTATTAGTGCAAGGTTTGAAAAGGGCTATGTGGCAGAAATTGATAAATTTCAAGCGGAACAACAAGTTGCATTTGCAGCAGCAAACATTCCGGCTATAGAGCGTGATATTGTGGCTGTTGAAAGTGCCTTAAATGTATTGTTAGGTCGAAATCCATCAGCCTTAATCAGAGGTTTTCAAAATTCAGAACAGCAGATTGAATTGGAGATACCTGCCGGGTTACCCTCATCTGTACTTGAAAAGCGTCCCGATGTTAACGCTGCAGAGCAAAACTTAATTGCTCAAACCGAATTGATTGGGGTGGCTCAAGCTCTTCGGTTTCCTACTCTGTCGCTAACAGGTTTTGCTGGAGTTGCCAGTGCAGATTTAGGTACATTACTAGAAAACAACTCTCTTGCAACAGGCTTTGCTGGTCAGTTGCTGGGGCCAATCTTCCAATTCGGACAAAACAAACGACGTGTTGAAATTGAGAAAAAGCGTACGGAGCAACTATTGTATCAATATGAAAAAACTGTACTTATCGCTTTAGGAGATGTAGAGTCATCATTGAAGGCAGTAAGAAGTTATCGGGATGAGTATTCTGCCCGTGATCGGGAAGTGATTGCCAACAGGAATATCGTTCTGCTTTCCCGCGCACGTTATGATGGAGGATTTACTACCTATTTAGAGGTGCTTGAGTCGGAAAGGCAATTGTATGAATCTGAATTAAATCGGTCGTTTACTAAACAAAATCAATTAGCGGCAACAGTGCAATTGTATAAGGCTTTAGGAGGAGGCTGGTAAATAAGGCATGTTGATCATTTCAATTAGAAATGATTTAAAGGATAAACAATTTAGTTTATTTTAGCAGTAGCTTCAATAAATTAGCTCATGAATTCTGATTCAAACTATATTGCAACTAACCGTAAGCTTTGGAATGATAAGGTTGATTATCACCTAAAGTCAGCCTTTTATGATGTTGAAGGGTTTCTTCAAGGAAAATCTTCTTTGAATACAATTGAACTTGAATTGTTGGGTGATGTGCGCGGGAAATCAATGCTTCATTTGCAGTGTCATTTCGGGCAAGACTCTTTATCATTTGCTCGGATGGGCGCCAGTGTAACGGGTGTGGACTTATCAGACAAAGCGATTTTAGCTGCTCAAAGCTTAACAAATCGCCTTGATTTAAATTCTGAATTTATTTGCTGTGATGTTTATGACTTGCCCTCCCATTTATACAAGCAGTTTGATATAGTATTTACCAGTTACGGAACAATTATTTGGTTGCCAGATCTTGACAAATGGGCAGCGCTAATTTCAAAGTATCTTAAGCCCGGAGGACGATTCGTGTTTGTTGATTTTCATCCTACTCTTTGGATGTTTGATGATAATTTTGAGCGGATCAATTACAGTTATTTTAATGCCGATCCAATAATAGAAATAACACAAGGCTCTTATGCTGATAAGGAAGCAGAGATTACCAATCAATCCATTTCGTGGAATCATAGCTTGAGTGAAATATTTACCGCGTTGTTAACTCATGGACTTCAAATAAAAACATTCAAGGAGTTCGATTATTCGCCTTACAATTGCTTTAGCAATATGGAGGAGTTTGAAGCTGGAAAATTTAGGATAAAGTCGATAGGAAATAAACTTCCAATGGTTTATGCAATTGAAGCAACAAAAACGAAATAAGGCTTAAACTCGGGGATGAAGGTTAAATTTCAAGGAAACGCTTCAGGTTATCTGTGTAGCTGCGGCTGGTGGTAATCTTTGATCCTTCTAAATCATTCATAATGGCAAATAAACTGCCATTAAAACCTTTTCGAATTTCTTTCAGATTTTCGGTGTTGATAATGCAACTCCGGTGTATTCGTGTGAAATTATCGGGTAGTTTATTTTCAAGGACTGCAAGTGTGTAATCAGTTAAATAAGCATCCCCTTTTAAAGTCTTCAACGAAACATACTTGTCTCCGGCTTCAATATGGCTAATATCAGTTGTTTTTATCAATAGAATTTTGTCTCCAATCTTAACCGGAATGGATTTTAGCTCCTTTTTAGGTTGTAACCTTTCAATTAGCGCTGTTAACGAAGAAGTATTGTTATGGACCGTTTGAGGAGTAAATTTCTGAAGTTTGGCAACAGTACGCTCTAGGCGCTCAAGTTCAATCGGTTTTAATAAATAGTCAATTGAATTTTCTTCAAAAGCTTTTATTGCATATTGATCAAAAGCAGTTGTAAAAACCACTAAAGGGATGTATGACAGCTTGCTCAACATTTCAAATCCATTGAGCAAGGGCATTTCAATATCCAGAAAGATAAGATTGGGCTGCAGTTCTTCAATTAATTGTAACCCCTCCTCTCCGTTGGCAGCTTCTGCTTCAATTAAGAACAAGTTAGGAAACGAGGCCAGTAACCGTTTTAAACGATTACGGGCCAATGGTTCGTCATCTATTATTATTGTTTTGAATTGATGCATCAATTTTGAGGAGGTTTGGGTAAATGACGGATTTTATCATCACTGTCAAAATCAATATTATCATCCTCAGAACCGTCGCTTTCATTCTCTGGTTCCTCGTCTTCCCAGAAATCCGAAAAACCTTCCCCCTCGTCTATAAGCTCATCCTCTCCGTAATCAACAACCATTGGAGTTACATCGATCTCAAACCATTCATTAAAGGTTTCCCACGTAATTTCTTTAGGCCAATTTTCTTGCTCCATTGAAACTGAGAATAATTCATCAATGAAAAACTGCTCAAAGTTCTCTTGCAGATATTCATCAATCTCATCATCACTGTCAAATACCGGAATCAAATAGGTTGTTTTCTCAGTCTGATTGATTTCTTCAATAGATGCGAAGGCCTCTGCCGGAAAAATAGAGTTGTACCAATCGAGGTAAGGCTGCTTAAAATGAATATGCAGCGAGAAGCGGTTTATGAATTTCATGTATTAAGGTTTAGCAACGAATTTCGGAATAATAATCTGAATTCTTTTGTGGATGCCCGATAAAATATTCAATTCATAATCGTCGCCATAAAGTAGTCTAAGCTTGTCAAATGTGCATTGTAAGCCATATCCGGGCATTATTTCGGTTGGAAAATCAGGCCCGTTATCAGCCACCCAAAGCTTCAGTCTGTTATTTGTCAATGCAGTAGCCCCTACTTCAATAAGGCCGTTGGTGCTGATTTTTGCAATTCCATGTTTTATAGCATTCTCAACTAATGGCTGCAACAGGAATCGGGGGATGCATTCGTTCTGTAGATCTTCTTCTATTTTAATTGAAATATTTAGCCGTTCGCCTAAACGAACAGCTTCAATATCAAGATATGTCTTTACTATATCCGTTTCGTAGGAAAGTGAAACGTAGTTTTCATCAGAAGAGTTAATTGCATAACGAAATAGCTTTGAGAGTTTGAGCACCATTTCCTCAGCTTTGTTAGCATTTTGATGTATTAGCGAAGCAATAGAGTTAAGAGAATTGTATAAAAAATGCGGGTTAATTTTGGATTGTAATGCTTCCAACTCAGCCCTGGTTTTTAGTTCATTGAGTTTAGTGAGTTGATAATCTGCATTCTTTAGTTTGAGCTCGTAGTTTTCCTTCTGCAAAGTATTTATCTGCTTATAGCCTCCTATGATAAAACCTAAAAAAAGGTTAAATGCAAGCGAGGCGACTTGTTTATTCAATGGAATCCAGTTGCCATAAACCAAATAAATTACGAAATAGCAAAGCTCAGTGGCCAAAGCAATGCCGATAATCATCAGGCAAAAATCAAGTATAATGTTCCATCGTGAAGGTTTTGATTTTCTTTGAAGGAGGCAGTAGGAAAGGTAAATAAGATTGGTAATGGTGAGAGTAATCACCATTGAGAACAAAAAAGAAATGAAAATGCTTTTTCGAGATAGCTCAAAATCTTGGAAATAGTTAAGTGCACAAATTGCAAGGGCAATAATCACCCCAGTTTTGCTGTATTTAAAATTATAATACCAAACGGAATGATTTTCGGTTATATGTTGAGTTTCTCTGCTATTCATGATTCTAAAATAGAACATACAGAACCATTTAGGTAATTATTGCTGATAAATTGCTGCATTTAACGGATAAAATACCGATTTTTGCAGCCGAATTGCATCTTTATAAAGGTGGTAAATTTCTTATAGCGGCTCGCTTATTGTTGTTAAATAACATTCGTAAATTATACTTAAAAAATAAATTCTTATGAAAATTAAAGCATTGTTACTTGCTACTCTTATTACTATTGCCAGCGTAATGCCTGGATGTAAGAACATGACCGGAACGCAAAAGGGTGCCGCAATTGGTGCGGGCTCAGGAGCTGCAATTGGAGCACTTATTGGTAAAGCTGCCGGAAACACTGCAATTGGAGCTTTAATTGGGGGAGCCGTTGGTGGTGTGAGTGGAGCTTATATAGGAAAGTATATGGATAAACAGAAGAAGGAAATCCAAGAAACAATACCAAATGCTAAAGTTGAAGAGATCAATAACGGAGAGGCCCTAAAAGTTACTTTTGAATCTAAGGTGCTTTTTGATGTTAATAAATACGACTTAAAAGAAGCATCTAAAAGCGCGATAAAGCAGTTGTCAGAAATTTTAGTTAAATATCCTGATACGTATGTTCAGATTCAGGGCCACACTGATAATACCGGTGCGGATGAGTACAACGTGACTTTATCGCAGAAGCGTGCCGAATCAGTGATGAGTTATGCAACTTCATTAGGTGTGCAAGCAAACCGTATGATGGCACAGGGTATGGGTGAAACTAAACCTGTTGCAGATAACACTACAGCTGCAGGCCGCCAAGAAAATCGCCGTGTTGAGTTTTATATTGTTGCTAATGATAAACTGAAACAAGAAGCAGCAAAACAACAACAAAAGAAATAACTGAATTAAAGGTTAACAAAATAAGACGGGAGTTGATGTAAAAATCTACGCCTGTCCTAGGGAGTCTTTGAAAATTACAATTCCCTGAAACACAGCTATTAATTGTGTTGAATTCAAAAAAATAACCCCGAAAAAGTCTCAAATGAGGCCAAATCGGGGTTTTTCATTATTTTGGTTTTGCGAAACAACAAAATAATATGCTGCAAAACTACTTATTTCCTGTCAACGAACTGCAAAGTCCCCGCGAAATTATTTTTCAGACGACTTCCTTGGGCAAACTCCGCCAGGTACTTCCACTGGACCGCTTGGCAGCCCTCTTACCGGCCAAGGGCAGTGCGCGTGGCGCTAAAGCCTGGCTGGCCCCAGAGGGCATGTTGGCCTTGTTGTTTTTGAAGTCCTATACCGGTCTGAGTGATGAGCAGTTGATTGAACACCTGAACGGGAATTGGCAAATGCAGTTGTTTTGCGGCATGCGCCTGGCCGATAATGAACAAATCAAGGATGTCACCCTGGTCTCCAGAATCCGCAGTTATGTGGCCAAACACCTGGATTTGCAGCTGTTTCAGGAAGAACTGATTCGTTCTTGGAGGCCGCAGCTGAAGGAAACGCAGGTTTTGCTCTGCGATGCCACCGTGTATGAAAGCGACATGAAATACCCTACCAGTGTGAAACTGCTGTGGGATTGCTGCCTGTTCAGTCATGAGTTATACGAAGATTTGTTGAAATCCTGTAAGCTAAAGCGGGCTAAAAACGCTTTTAATGAACAACAACTCAAACAATCGACTTTCAATTTACTCCGTAAGAAAAGCCAGCGCAAGTCACGTCGTCGCTGCCAGCAGTTAATCAAGTTACTCACCCGCTTGAATGGCCTGATTAAGGATGTTTTTCGCTTAATGGGCGACAGGCTGCAACTGGCCGGGCGGCTCCGGGAACGCTTTGACTTGGTGGAGCAAGTGTTAAAGGAGCAGCGGTTCTTGTTGGAAAATCCCGGTAAGAAACTACCCGACAGGGTATTGTCCCTGTACAAGCCTTTTGTGCGTTCCATTGTACGGGGCAAGGAAAACAAACCCTGTGAATTTGGGGCCAAAGTGCACATGCTGCAGGTGGATGGGATCAATATCATTGAACATTACAGCTATGCGGCTTATAATGAATGTAAGCGAGTAGAAGCTTCGCTAGCCCTACATGGGCGCCTGTTCGGTACCTGTCATCAATTTGCAGGCGACCGGATTTATGCCACCAATGCCAATCGAAAATACCTGAGCGAGCGGAAGATTGCTACCGGCTTTGTGCAAAAAGGCAGAGGCGATACGCCGGAAAAGAAAACCCTGAGAGCCCTGTTGAATAAAGAACGTTCCACCCGGCTGGAGGGTAGCTTTGGAACGGAAAAGAATCACTACGATCTGCGGCGCATCAAGGCACGTAACCAGGCTAATGAAACCCTTTGGATGTTCTTTGGGGTGATGACCGCGGTCGTGCGCATGGTCACTAAGCGGGAGAAGGCCCAAGCTCCCGATTTAGCCGCCTAAAACCTCCTGCCACAGCTGCCCAAGCAATCCCGCAAGGGCAAAGTGTGCCCTGTTGCATCGTTTTTTTCAAAATTTCGACCCTTTTCCACAAATCCTGCCCAGTTATCCACAAGTTGGTCGTGCTGGCCTACTCAAACTGCCACAAAGAAAGAAAGCGGCAACCCAAATTTTATTTGGATTGCCGCTTTCTTCGGAATTTCCCAAGAGTCCCGTCCTATTTTATATCATAATTGGATTATGTATAAATTTCGTGTTCCCAATCAATTGGTTCATCTCCTGGTTTGTCTATCTTCTTTTTGCTTTTAAATATATTGCCAATAAAATCCGAGATCTTACTTATGTCGACATTTTTAAGGTTTTTAAAAAGCAAATCACCGCCTACGGCAGTTGCTGCCCCGAAAAATCCACGTTTTCTGCCGGTTAATAACCCGCTAAGCAAATATGGCAATAAACTTTTAGCTCCGCTGATAAGTGCAGATCCCATAGCACCGCCATCCTCGCCTTTCGTAAAAAATCCTAGCGCCTTTTGTATGGGTTTAAGTTTTTCATTTATCGCTCTAAACTGAAGATTAAGCTCCTCCTCTTTAGCATCGGCTAAAGTTTTTAATCGGGCACGCTCTGCGCGGAGTTGTTCAATGTTCTCAATTTTGGTTGTCAACTTTATCATAGCTGCTGCTTTTAAAGAGGTTCTTAACCACAGTATTTGTTAAAGGCTTCTTGAGGTATTTATCCTTAATTAGGATAAAAATCAAGACAAGAATCAGATATATTCCTGCAACTATAACAAAACCGAGGGCATGATTTTGTAATTCCTTACCAATCCATAAAGCAAGTGCCACACTACCAAAGATGCAAAACAGCAGTATAAATAAAATTACTATTCCGTTTGTAATGAGAGTGGCTAACAGGTTGGCGGTATTTTCTGCAATTGTAAGTGACGCTATCCTTGCCCGTAGGGTTATGTAATCCTTTATGTTTTCTAATAATGTTTCGAGTTGTTCTTTTTGTTCATTCATGGGCTAGAGCTGATTTAAAGGGTAGTACCGATTGCACTACCCCGAAAGTTACTTAAACACCAAGCTCATCAGAGGCTTGTTGCACTTTTTGAGAGAAGCGGCTTTTCGCAGAATCAATTCCGCTATTGATTTTACCCAACAGATCATCACCGGTTTTCTTTAAAGAGTCACCGATTTTGTCGCGTAAATCAGATCCTTTTTCAGGAGCCAACAAAATGCCCAGGGTGGCACCAACTGCCAGGCCTGCAAAGAAGGCCATCATTGCTTTTGTGTTATCATTCATAGCTTTTCAATTTTTAGTTATATAATAGATATTACGAATTTTAGTGCCAAAACATTGTTCGCGACTAACAAATTATTCCTTAATTTACTTCTTCTTCTTTTAAAATTTGCCTATTTGCTGCATAAATATTTGCCATAATTAGAAAGCTTGAAATAAGCAGTGGGCCATATACCAAGCCTAAAATTCCGAAGATGGGAATACCAATTATGACTCCAACAATAATGATAATGGGGTGGGTATTTGCAAACCATTTAGAGATGAAAAACCTAAGTACATTGTCAACATTAGTAATAATGAGTATGCCCCAAAGCAAAATTCCCACTCCTGAAAATGTATCGCCGTTTGATATTTGAAGAATTGCTGCAGGGATAAAAATCAGTGGAGTACCAACTACTGGTAGAAACGAAATAAATACTGAAATAATACCCCAGAATACTGCATCAGGAATCTTAAATATAAAAAAGCCTATGGTTAGTAAACTTCCTTGCACTAGTGCAATACAACCTTGTCCCAAGACATTAGAGTAGGTCATGTTTTTAATTTCTTTGCCAAACCGAACACTATTGCTCGTTGAAAGTGGAGAGTATTTAATTAATGATAATTCGAAGCGTTTATAATCAGCAAGCATAAAGTAAAGCAGGAAGTACATGATGGACACTTCGAGTATTACTTGCCCCACTCGACCCAATACACTCGAAAATACCTGAACAGCTATTCCCTGAGCTTTAACATAAATATCTTGTATCAAATTAGGCTGCTTTAACTTTTCAGCTGCAAAACGGTCAATATTTGCCAGGATCTCTTTTATGTATGCCGTGTTGTTGCTGAACTCCTGGATTTTGTTTACTACCATTGAAATGGTAAAGAAAAAGGGAACTACAATAATGAAGAATGATAGAATTATAATCATTATGGATGACAGACCGGGTTTCCAGTTCTTTTTTTCTACCACAAAGAGGTGCAATGGGCGAAAAATAGTGTAAAAGATAATAGCGCCTAGCACGGCTTCTATTACACTTAGTGACGCATAAAATAAAAAGGCACCAAGAGCAATTAGGATGATAAGAATGATGTTGTTGCGTTCTTTTAAGGAGAATGACGGCATGAAAAGAGGTTTTTTAGAAAGATAAGGATAATTGAACCAGAAAAAAAATGTACCTTAAAAGGTTATCTACCCTCTAATTGTTTAAACTTAAATATCCGATTAAAGTAGGTTATGATAGGGCATAACTAAACAAAAAAACCTCCCCTCCTAAGTGTTTTGGATGAATTTTATTAATCTTCTTCGGATTCAAGTTCCTCTTTTGCCTTTTTTAGTAAGGCCTGTTCTTCATTGCTTAAAGTAGGGTATTTTAAATCAAGAGATTCGAGGGTTTCCAGAAGTATGCGAGCTACGGCCAGTTGCGCAAACCATTTCTTATCTGAAGGTATAATAAACCAAGGACTATGCGTGTCTGCAGTTTCTTCGATCATATCCTCATAAGCGCTCTGATATTCATTCCAAAATCCGCGCTCTTTTAAATCACCGTAGCTAAATTTCCAATGCTTGTCAGGCTCAACGATTCGTTCTAAAAAACGTTTTTTTTGCTCCTTTTTTGAGACATTTAAAAAGAATTTAAGAATGACATATCCATTTTCTGCAAGGTGTTTTTCATGATTCCTTATTGATTCGTACCGTTTTTGCCAAAATTTTTTATCAATATCATCCGGGGAATTTACCCCCGGGAGTCGCTGGTTAAGGATAAATTCAGGATGTACTTTGGTTACCAAAACTTCTTCGTAGTAAGAACGATTGAATATGCCAATGCGTCCGCGTTCAGGTAAATGTACGCTTGTTCTCCAAAGGAAATCATGGTCAAGCTCATGAGAAGAAGGAGCTTTGAAACTCACGATTTGGCAACCTGTTGGATTAATGCCTGACATTACATGTTTTATTGTACTATCCTTCCCTGCTGCATCTCTTGCCTGAAAAATCATTAAGATTGAGTGGTTATCGGCTGCATAAAGTTTCTCCTGCAAGGCCGCTATGCGTTGTATATGTTCTTGCATTAGCTCTCCTGCGCTTTCTTTCGATACGAAATCTATGGAAAAGTCCGGGTCAAATTTATGTAGTTTGAATCCCTTGCCTGTGGTTACTGTAAATCTATCGTCTTTAAGTAGTTTAATCATGCTGATAAATGTTTTTCTTAATTTACACTTTCTATATAACTAATTGAAAACAAAACTTTAAAATCAAAAAGGTATTTGCTAAATTAATGGTTAATATTAATTACCAGTAGTTTAATCAGATGTCTGAAAAAGAAGACTTGACGGAGCTTTATGCTCGTTATACGAATGAAGAGCTGCTCGATTTGCTAAATGCAAGAGAGAATTATACTGATTTGGCTGTTCGTGTAGCTTTTGAAGAACTGAAAAATCGGAACCTGGGAGAGCAAGAAATTAAAGATTACATAACTTCCAAGTTTAAAAAGGCTGAACAATTTATTGCCGAAAACATTCATAATGAGCTTAGTTTACAGCTTAAAAGCTATTTCTATTTTTTTTGGCTGCCAATTTTCACCTTCCCTTTTCAGCTTAACTATAAAGAAGAACGGTTAATATTAAAATTGAAACAATCCAACTTTTATTCGCTAATGGGATTTTGCTTTTTTACGATTGGAACCATTGGCTATTTGTTTTTAGGGTTCTCTTTGCTTTCTGCATTGGCAATTTGGGTTGGCGGAATAATAATGGCAATGGTATTGGATCATCGCTTTAACAGGAATAAAATAATACGGGATTTTGAAAGGACAATCCGAAAATATCAAAATGAGTCATCTGAAAGTGGTACTAATGAGAACTCCTAATTGCCGAATGGAGCAATGCTTTTACCGTTTGGGCCAGTTATAATTTCAAAGCTCTCTACTCTGTTGCTTACAGTGTCATATATTACAAAAGTAGCGGGACAAGCTGCAAGTTTACGGGGCGCAAATCCCATGACAGTTCCAGGATTAATAGCCAAATAATCTTCATGTTGTAAAATGGCATGGTCATGGTCATGACCGTAACAGATCACATCAAATTCGCCTGATCGTGCAACTTCCAGTGCAATTTCAGGGTAGTGGTTCACATAAAACAATTTTCCATCCAACTCAGCACTCATTACCTCTCCATATAGCTTAACATGAGGATGCTGTATCGCTTTTCCCAACAAGTTAAATCGGTCGCCATCATTGTTGCCAAAGACCATGTGGATTGGATTTGAATAATTTTTTGCCAGAATGCTTAACATGAATGGAGCGCAAATGTCACCACAGAAAATTAGTGCGTCGGTATGTTTGATGAAATCAAAAAGGGCATTTAAGTTCCAAACGTTATCATGTATATCTGATAGTATTGTAATTTTCATATGGATAAAGTTTAATCTTCTTGCTGCTTTAGTTCGACCATCACAAGTTCATTACCGTAAAGATCGAGGAAATGGAGAAAATGATAGCCATTTCCTGATACAATTTCTCTTTTAATTGTCACTTTGTTTTCTATCAAACGATCGTTGAAACTAGTGATGTCGTCGGTATAGAAAACTAAAGTAGGCTGACCATTGGTTTGCTTGCCAACCAATTTTTGCTGCTCTTCGGCACTTGCCTTCAGAAACCAAATCCCTGCCGTATTGCTTTCAAATACAATATGCAGAAATCGCAATCCCTCGCTTGTGGTATAATCGATGTATTTTTTAGCATTTAAAATGCGCTGATAGAAGTCAAAAGCTTCGTCATAATCATTAACAAGCAAAATGGTTCTTCCCAATTCAATTTCCATATTCTTAAAATTAGATTAGGTCATAATTAGTGCTAATTCCTGCATGTTCGTGCAATAAAAGGTCCATTAACTCTTTAGGTTTTTCACCTACCTTCATTAAGCCCCGATCTTTAAAAAAATCGCTGTCGCGAGTATATTGAAGGAAGTTTAGCAGATGATTGTAATAACCATTGGAATTCAACAAACCCACCGGTTTATTATGGAGGTGAAGTTGCTTCCAGGTAAGCACCTCAAAGAATTCTTCTAAGGTTCCAATGCCTCCAGGGAGGGCTAAAAAAGCATCAGAATATTCGGCCATTAATGATTTTCGTTGATGCATATTCTCAACAATGTGTAATTCACACCCTTCAACCAGCCCCACTTCCTTGATCATTAAAAATTCAGGAATAATGCCTATTACCTTTCCTCCTAAATCACGAACTGTGCGAGCTAGTTCACCCATAAGGCCAATGTTCCCTCCTCCATACACCAAGGTTATATGCTTATCTACCAAAATCATGGCAAGTTCTCGGGCTGTTTTTCTGAAAATTTCATCATTGCCGTTGCTTGAACCGCAGAATACACAAATACTTTTCATAAATGAAGGTTTAAAATAGCACAGATGCTAAATGTATGTCAATATAAAAATGAACTTTACAGTTATTGCTATTAAAATAATCAATTGTAAGGAACTAAATGAAAAGAATAATTATTACGATGAGAAATTATTGGGCACAAAACTTTTCGTTTCGATTCATTTCAACTGGAATTTTGATGGCAAATAAAATTTTATCAAACATATTAAAGTCAAAATATAAGTGTAGTGTTTTCAAAATAAATTAGCATTTATTTAAAATAATGGCTTTTTTTAATCAAATTATGTTAAGTAGGTAAAGAGCTAAATCGGCTTTCTGTTTCCATTTTTACCAGTTTATATAGAATATCAATACTATTTATTCATGAAAAAACAAGTTTTAAGCATATTGATTTGTACTGGCTTGATATATCATGCCAATGCACAAATTGTAAAACATGATTTTAATGTTACTGGATTAAACATTCAGTGGCGATTGATAGAAAACAACTACAAGCAATCATCTAATTATTTATCAGAGTTTATCTTAACGAATACTTCTAAGGTTGAGTTACCAGCCAAAGGTTGGAGCATTTATTTCAATCTTCCTCGAGCGATTGATACAAAATTTGCATACAAGGAGTTACGCTTTGAGAGGATTAATGGTGATTTGGTCCGACTAGTTCCAACAGCAAGTTTTAATGGACTTATGCCAAGCCAATCGGTTGCCGTTCAAATGCTTGCCAGTGATTGGTCGCTAAACAGGGCCGATGCTCCTTCTGGCTTGTACTTGGTATGGGATGATACTCCGCAAAACGGATATCCTTTAACCAACGTTAAAGTAATTGCATCAACAGAGTTGCGCCAAATGAAACGTACTCCTAACGATAATTATCCTGTTACTACCCCAGAAATCATTTATAACCGTAATAAATCAATTGCTGACATTCCAGCTCAAAAGCTAACAAAGGTTTTTCCGACACCTGTATCATATTTTGAGAGCGAAGGAGTTTTTGAGATGAAGCCCGGACTAAATATAAGTGCTGATGCTTTATTTGCTAATGAAGCTAATTATTTGGCAGTAGAGTTAAAGAAAGTATTCGGGAAGTCTGGAGTTATTTCAGGAAATAAAGGAGCTATAGAGCTACGTAAAAAAGAAATGAATAAGGAAGCTTATGAGCTTAATGTGTCGCCTGATGGTGTTGTAATTTCAGCGTCAACACCGGCAGGGGCATTTTATGGTATTCAATCTTTAAAATCGCTGATGCCGGCTCATGTATGGTCTTCAATTCAAAAAAGTATCTCATTGCCTCTTGTTGAAGTTAAGGACGAGCCACGCTTTGATTGGCGTTCCTTCATGCTTGATGTGGGCCGAAATTTTCAAACTAAGGAAGAAATTTTGAAAACATTGGATTTACTAGCTCTTTATAAAATAAATGTTTTTCATATGCACTTTAGTGAAGATGAAGGCTGGCGTATTGAGATTCAGGGTTTGTCGGAACTTACTGACTTGGGGGGCAAGCGCGGGCATAAGAATTTTGATAAAGAGCAGTTGCCTCCTTCATTTAATTCTGGCCCCGACAACTCCACATCAGGAAGTGGTTTCTACACAAAAGGTGATTTTATTGAGATTCTAAAGTATGCAAATGAGAGGCATATAAAGGTGATTCCTGAGATTGAAACTCCCGGGCATGCACGCGCTTCTGTAGTGGCTATGCGTGTGCGCTATGATCGGTTGATGAAAGAAGGCAAAAGAGAGGAAGCCGAAAAGTATTTGTTGTGTGATATTAATGACAAATCAGTACATAGTTCAGTGCAAGGCTGGACTGATAATGTTATGGATCCGGCGCTTCCATCAACCTATACCTTTCTTGAAAAAGTAATTGATGAATTCATTGCTATGTATAAAGAGGCTAGAGTTCCTTTAGAAACTATCCATATGGGCGGAGATGAGGTTCCTGCTGGTTCATGGGAAAAATCACCGGCGTTTGAAAAGTTAATGCAACAGGACCCTTCAGTTAAAAATACTGATGATTTATGGTGTTATTATTTTGATAAGGTCAATAAATTGATAAAAAGCAAAGGACTTTATCTTTATGGTTGGGAAGAAGTTGGTATGCGTAAAACCAAGCTTGATGGAAACTCTCATTGGGTTGCCAATCCGGATTTTACTAATCAGAATGTGCACCTCGATGTATGGAATAATGTAATTGGCTGGGGAGCCGAAGACCTGGCCTATAAATTAGCTAATGCTGGGTATAAAATAGTTTTGTCGCCGGTAAGCAATATGTATTTTGATATGTCATACAATAAATCATTTGAAGAACAAGGATACTATTGGGGAGGATTTATTGATGTTGATAAGCCGTTTTCATTCATTCCTTTTGATTATTTGAAGAACATCAAAGAAGATCGTATGGGTAATCCTTTTACACCAGCGTCGATTGCAAATAAAGAGCGTTTAACTGATTATGGAAAATCAAATATTGTTGGTTTGCAGGGCTTATTGTGGTCAGAAACGATCATTAACGTTGAACGTTATGAATATATGTTGCTTCCTAAGTTATTAGGTCTAGCGGAAAGAGCCTGGTCAAAATCTCCAGATTGGGCTGAAGAAAAGGATCCTGCAAAAGCCGAAGTGCAATATGCTGATGCTTGGTCAGTGTTTATCAATGTAATTAGTAAGCGAGAGTTACCTCGGTTAAATTATTATGGAGGAGGCTGGAAATATCGCATTCCGACAGTTGGTGCTATTGTTGAAAATGGAGTAGTAAAAGCTAATGTACAGTTGCCGGGTTTTGTAATCAGGTATAGCACTAATGGAGCAGAGCCAAGTGTAAAGAGTAAAGCATACACTGGTCCAATAACAGAAAAAGGTGTTATTAAATTAAGAGTGTTTGATGCAGCCGGACGTTTAGGAAGGACTGAAAGGGTTGTAAATCAATAATCAAAATACATGTCTATTATTATTAACAGGCGCTGAAATAACCTCGGCGCCTGTTTTAATAATCACACTATTTCAAATTTTTTAAAACTATCAAGTTTACTTTTTGTTGATGACTAGATAAAAGCAAAAGATAATGAAGATAGAAGTTTGGTCGGACATAGCCTGTCCGTTTTGTTATATTGGGAAAAGAAGGCTGGAAAATGCATTGGCGGATTTCCCTGATAGTGATAAAGTTGAGGTGATTTGGAGGAGTTTTGAGCTGGATCCAAATGCGAATTATGAGAAGAACAAGGATCATTATACCCGTTTGGCTGAAAAATATGGACGAGACCGCGAGTGGGCTGTGCAAATGAGTGAGAATGTTACCGCAATGGCTGCCGAGGAAGGTCTTGAATTTGATTTCAATAAAAATATACCTGCTAATACTTTTGATGCTCACCGTCTTATACATTTGGCACAGAAAAACGGATTTCAGGACGCTGCCAAAGAACGCTTGCTGAAAGCTCATTTTTCAGAGGGTAAAGATATTGCCCACCATCCTACTTTGGTGGAGCTTGGGGCGGAGATTGGATTAAAAGAAGATGAAGTTAAGCGGATGTTGGAATCTGATGAATTTGGATATGATGTACGTGTGAACGAGCAGGAGGCACAACAAATCGGGGTTAAGGGAGTGCCGTTTTTTGTTTTTAACCGTAAGTACGGTGTTTCGGGAGCGCAACCCTTGGAGGTATTTACTGAAACCTTAAATAAGGCATGGGCAGAGGTTAAGCCTGTTTTGGATATTAATCAATCAACTGCCAGGGGTGTATGTACGCCTGAAGGCAGCTGTGAAATTTAGATAGAGTACATTGTTTGAATCTTTTGTAAGAGTGGACAGCAGGGTGGTGCCTACTTATAAATTTCTCTTCTTTCCGGACTTATATTTCCACTTTTAGAAATAATTGAAAAAGGGATGATTTTAGCAAATAAAATCATCCCTTTTTTATTACTTGTCCTGAACCGTCAGCTTGTCATCAATCATTCGGTTGTTATACTGCTGCATAAAGGCATTGTTAAACCTTATTAATTTCTTAGCATCTTCTGGATGCGAGTTTAAGAGGTTGGTTTTTAATTGTGGATCTTGTTGGTAATTGTACAAAGCAAATGGTCCTTTGTCGTTAGACTGCAGAACATAGCCCTCATTATATAATTGAAAAACGCCATTGTAGTTTACACCAATGTGATTAGGGTTATTCTTGGTTAATACATCCTCTCCAAAGGCAAAATACGGCTCATCGTAATGCAGATATCCTAAAACAGACGGCGTTATATCAGTTTGAAAGATCAGCTTATTATCAATGCCCTTTAAGTTACTGTTTGGCTTATAAAAGATAATAGGAACTGAGAAAGATCCGGTACTTGTATTGTACACATCATGAGTAACCTGATTACTGGTATGATCGGCAGTAATTACAAACAAAGTATTATTAAACCATGGCATTTTTGAAGCAGTAACAAAGAACTTTCTCAACGCATTATCGGTATAGCCGACGCATTGATGGATTTCCTCCTTCCCTTTTGGAAATCTGCCTTCATATTGAGCAGGAACTTTAAACGGGTGATGCGAGGAAACGGAGAAAATTGCAGCCATAAACGGACCCTGTTTTTTGTTTAGGGTATTGGCAAAGAACTGAAAGAATGGTTCATCCCAAATCCCCCACATGCCATCAAAGTCACCATCATTATTGTACTCCGTTTTTCCATAGTAGTGCTGAAAACCGGCCATTTTTGCAAATGCTTGGAAGCCCATTGAGCCATTTGGAGCGCCATGAAAGAATGAACAGTCGTATCCTTTTTTACTTAGCAAACTTGCAATGCTGTTTATTTTATTGCCTGAATAACTCGACAGCACATAAGGTTCAACTATTGAGGGGATGCTGGCCAAAACTGAAGGCATTGCATCTATTGACTTTTTGCCTGTGGCGAACGACCATTTAAAGGATTTACTCTGTCCAACTAACGAGTCAAGGAAAGGAGTATATCCCTTGTACGTTCCTCCGTCAAGCCCTTTGTTATATGCACCGAAAAACTCTTTACTGAAGCTTTCCAAAATGATGATAACAACATTTTCTTTTTTGAAAGCACTGTCTGGGTTTGGATGGTGATTAGGACTGTAAACTTGATTTAGTTCAGCTTCTGAACTGAAATGATTTAATTTTTTAAGTGTTTTTTTGGAAGCGGTTTTAATGATTGAAAAGGGAGTGTTCAATACAATTCCGATTTCGGCAGGCGTATTTACATATTCACCAGCATTACTTAGAGTAATAGGTCGGGTACTGTGACGAAAGCCTCCACGTACTCCAGCCACAAATAATCCACAACCTAAGCCAAGTAAAACTACTGCGACCGGGTAATACACCCAATTGCTGCTGATTTGAGTAGGTTTTATTTTTATGGCGCTGTACGCCTTGATTAAAACACTTACTAGTAATATGAAAACAAGAACAATGTACCAGTAATCAATAAAAAACTGGAAAGCCAGTTTAAAGTTTCCCTTATCATTTGAAAACTCTTTGAAAACCGTCCAGGAGGTACGGCGTAATGTAAATTTGAAATAAATGAAATCAATACAGTTTGCAGCAAAGGCCAACGTGTTAGTAACAGCAAACAACCATTTTAAAGTTTTCTGATAAATGATATTATAACGAAATCGAAAAGGCAGTAAATAGGCAACTATGTAGAGTGCATTTACATAAAGAATTGCCACCAAATCAAACTTTAATCCGCCGATAAATAATCCGGCAAAATGACTGGCTTGATCAATAGGAAAAAGTGTTTGATTGAACAAGTAAAACAACAGCCTACATGCTGACATGAGCAACATGACAAGCAATAAGCGTAATAATAGCGCAGTATATAAATTGTAACCTTCAGATTTTGAATGCGTTATTTGCCCCATTTGGTTGAAAATTAAAAAATCGGGCAAAGTTAGTCAAGTGTGTATTATGGATTATTAAATTATTAATATTTTTACCTTAAAACGACTTTTCTCAGACACTTAGTCTTCAAACTTAAGCCATCCCCAACGTTCTGGAATGTGCATGTTAATTACACTCATTGGACTCCAGACCCAATTGAGTTCAGGTAAAGATTTTCCCGTACTGCTGTTTTTTCGTTTAACGTATTTATTGTTTTCAACATCAAATCTCCATTGTACACGTGAAAAATTAATCTTCCATTGCTCGCCTTTTTTGGGGGAACGGTTTTCTTTAAATGCCGTCCATGGAATCATCATTTCTACAGTCCAGCTTGAATCTTTATCGGCGGGTTGGTTTAATGTGCCGTTGATGCTTACTGCAGTTTCTAAACCCATGGCTGTCCAACTATTGTCGGGCTTCCCTCCTTTGCTATAGGCTTTGCTCAGCATTAGATCCCAAACGGTGTTCAGCGCATTTATTTCAATTTCATAATAATTAATGCCATCATTATCGGGGTCAATAAACACTTCAAAGTCATTGTCATGAAAAATGACTGCATCTCTTTGGGTGATTGAAGCTTGCACATGAGGTTCTTCCAAATCTGCCAAAATGGATAGACCGACATCGTTCCAAAGCATTTTTATTCGTGTTTTTAAAAACGGAGCAGGTTGCTTGTCTCCTTCAATATCTACAAAAACGCTCGACCATTGGGCTTCTTGCCAAGCCAGGTCTGAACCGTTTCCATCGATTTTTATAGATTTTTCGGTTTTTAAACATGAGTATTCTTTGGGCGGAATTATGTTTTGAGCTGAAAGTGCAAGTGTGGAAAATGTGAAAATTGAAGAGAGAATAGCTTTTGGGGAAATCATTACTAATGTATAAATGAAGTTTTTTACTAGGTGTTTTCGCTGCAAACATGGGCAATCATGTAACCATCAAACTGGAGATAACTTATTTCGAAGTCGGTATTGCAATTGTTATTCAGGATACTGGCCCCAATTGTTCCATTTACATCAAATGTAAAAGGTTGTAGCAGGATATCATCTTTTAAGCTGACCCCCTTTTTGCCAAATAGTTTATATAAAGCCTCTTTTGCTGCCCAACAAGCATACAGGTGTTTTACCGTTTGTTTGGGATCAATAAACGATAACTCTTCTGGGGTTAAAAACTTATCGGCAATACGTAAGATCTTATCTTTTACCAATTCAATATCAATACCTACCTTTTTGCTTTTGCTAATCATAACTGCTGCATAGTCAAATGAATGGCTTAATGAAAAATGATGTGGAAAATTTACCAAATAAGGTTTATGATGTTCATCAAGTCCGGTTTTGATAAAATCAGGCGTGTTAATGAGTGTACGTAAAAGAACTCTGCTACTTAGCCAGTGCAATTCTCTCTTTCCTTTGCTTAAGGTCTCATAAACTTCCTTTTCCGATTGATCCAACTGCAGTTTGGAATACAACAACTCCGCGGGCTCTTCAATTTTCCAAATTGCGAACTCGGTGTCGGTATCAATTATTTTATGTAGAACAATGGCCATTGTTGTAGGTCTTAATTACCAGTTGTTTATTTGTTGTTAGTTACTTTCAAACTGTTGAATTAAATGGCTGACAATTTAGCAATCAAAGTCTACACTATATTGTAAAATTAATAAAATATTAACGCTCGGCTTGTTGAGCTTATTTATAAGGTAGAATGATAAAAAAAACTATATTTAAACTCAAAATCAAACTAAATGATTCTTACAGATAAACGCATACTTGAAGAAATTGAGAAGGGAACGATAGTCATAGAGCCATACGATCGTAAGTATTTGGGAACCAATTCATATGATGTGCATTTGGGGAAATATCTGGCTACTTACAAGAATCGTGAATTGGATGCGCGTAAACATAATGCCGTTGAGCATTTCGAAATTCCAGAAGAGGGATTTGTTCTTCAACCCAATACACTATACCTTGGGGTTACGTTGGAGTATACCGAAACTCATGCCCATGTGCCATTTTTGGAAGGCAAGTCAAGTACAGGCCGTTTGGGAATTGATATCCATGCTACAGCCGGTAAAGGCGATGTTGGGTTTTGCAATACCTGGACACTGGAAATCTCTTGTGCACAGCCTGTTCGTATTTATGCCGGCATGCCAATTGGGCAATTAATCTACTTTGTAGTAGAAGGTGAGGTGGAAAACTTCTACAACAAAAAGCAAAATGCAAAATATAATGATAGAACCGTAAAACCGGTAGAGTCAATGATGTGGAAAAACAGTTTTTAGTGTAAAATCACTAAAAACTGTTTTCTTTTATTGCTAATGTTGTAAAACTTTATCCTTTAGGGTTTTATATTCTTTTTTTTACATACCGTCGCTTCGGTTCCTGCCTTATTTTTCGTAAATTTTCTTTACATACAAGTGATTTAACTATGGGTTGTAGGCGCCCATTCTTATTCCTCTTATTTTGTGGCGGTATGATCCAATGTTAGAAGGCTTGTTTGCCTTTTAAAGTGAGAAGACGTTACGTAAGTAATATTTGCCCTTCATATAAACTTCTTTGGACATGAAAAAGGTACTCATATTTGGTTTAGCCTGTATTTGCGTAGGAGTTGTTGCTGTTTCGGCCCGATTTCCTAATGACGGTTCACCTCTGATAAAGAAAATTACCAAGAATCTGGAAGAAATGTACCTTAAAACACCGCAAGAAAAGGTATACGTACACTTTGACAAACCTTATTATGCCGCAGGAGATGATATCTTCTTCAAAGCATATTTGGTAAATGCCAATGATAATACCCCATCTCAGCTAAGTAAGTTGATATATGTTGATATGCTTAACAGCGAGGAAAAAGTAGTTAAGCAATTGATGCTTAAAAAAGATCGTGGCGAGTTTACTGGAACCATTAGTTTAAATGATTCAATTGCAGAAGGAACATATAGGCTAAGGGCTTATACAAGCTGGATGAGGAACGTTGACGAAGCTTATTTCTTTACTAAGGAAATTAAGGTGGGTAACTCAAGGCTTACCAATGTTTATACGACTATTGAATATGAATATGACAACTCTGGTAAACCTAACGAAGTTATGGCAGTTATCAAATTTAAAGATGAGAAGGGTCAGCCTATCAAAAGTAAAAATGTGAGCTATGAGGTTATTATGGTAGGACGAACCGGTTCAAAAGGCAAGGTGGAAACCAGTGATGCTGGCGAGATTAGAATTCCTGTAGAGAATACCAATAATGCTAACTATGCTCACAAACGTATTATCACTTCAATAAATTATGATGGCTTGCCATTTGTTAAATCATTTTACTTGCCTTACTTCTCCCCTGATGTTGATTTGCAATTTTTCCCAGAAGGCGGCTATTTGGTTGAGTCTTTGCCAAACATTATTGCGTTTAAAGCAATTGATGCACATGGAATTGGAGTTGAGGTAGATGGGTATATAGCTGACCAGGACAATAATCGTGTAACCGATTTTAAGAGCAAGCACCTGGGTTTAGGTAAAATTGCAATGATTCCGGAGCCAGGAAAAAAGTATACCGCTTATTTTAAAAATCGTTCAGGGGCAGAACAAAGGGTGATATTGCCGGCGGCTATTTCGGATGGAGTTGTACTTAACCTACGAAACCAAACAGCAGACCGCATACAAGGAATGATCATGGCTTCCAAAGCATTTCAAGCCACCAAAAAAGAAGTTGTTTTGGTAGGCCAAGCCTATGGTACCGTGTATTATACAGCCAATGAGCGCCTGGAAGATAAAGCATATCAGATAAGTATTCCTAAGGATAGATTTCCAACAGGTATAGCTCAAATAACGATTTTTACATTAGACGGTATTCCATTAGCTGAGAGGTTGTTATTCATTAACAAGAATGATGGTCTCAACGTTCAGCTAAGTACTGATAAACAAGTATATGATCCAAGAGAAAAGGTGGACATGACTGTAACAGTTAAAGATATATTTGGCAATCCCGTTGAAGGTGATTTTTCTATTGCGGTAACTGATGATCATTCAGTGACAATCAATCCTAATGATGGAAATATATTATCAAACTTATTGTTGACCTCAGATTTGAAAGGAACAGTAGAGCAGCCTGGTTATTATTTCGACTCTAAAAACACAAATGCTCAATACGATCTGGATCTTTTAATGTTGACACAGGGTTGGCGCCGCTTTGAGTGGAGTGATATTGTTGCGGGTAAGGCACCTGAGACTACCTATCCAATTGATATTGGAATGGAGGTTTCTGGTAAAGTAACTACGATGTCTGATAATACGGCAGTTAAAAATGGGGCAGTTACATTCTTTAGTGCTAAAAACAAAGAGGTCTTTGAAACAGCCACAACAGATGCAAAAGGAGTATTTAGAATTTCAGGAATCGAGTTTCCTGATAGTACTCGTTTTATATTGCAAGCACGTAATGAGAAAGGTGGCAAAGCTGTAGATATTGAGGTAAATGAACCCTTCCATCCTGCGCCACTTAATCATTTGGTTACTCCTGAAAATGTGAACAAACAATTGGCTACTTACATAATAGCCAACAAAAAGCCATTTGAATACCAAAGATCAAAATTTGGAGGTAAATCAGTGCTGCTTAGTGAAGTAGTTGTTCACAGTACTCGAATAAAATCGGATGAATTTGGTGTGACCAAACTTTATTCTCATGCAGATGCAGTTCTTACTGCAGATGATATCGCAAAGTCTTCTGCCATTAGTTCGGGGAATTTACTAGACGCAATAAGAGGCCGTGTGGCAGGGGTGCAAGTAATTGGTAATGATGTGTTAATTCGTGGACCGAATACAATTTTTGGTAGCACCAGTCCTTTGGTTGTACTAGATGGAACGGAAACTGATGTAGGTTGGTTATCAATGATTAATCCAAATGATGTTGCCTCGATCGATTTTCTGAAGGGCCCAAGTGCTGCCATTTACGGATCAAGAGGAGCAAATGGTGTGATTGCAGTTTACACCAAACGTGGTAAGTTTTTAAGTGGCGCTTATTACAAAAAAGGTTTACTTAGTTTTTATCCCATTGGATATCACGTTTCTAAAAAGTTCTATATGCCGAAATATGATCAGGAAAATAAGCCCAATGTACCTGATTACAGAACCACAATATATTGGAATGGACTAGTGAGAACCAACTCTGAAGGCATAGCAAAGTTCTCATTCTTTACCGCCGATAACTCAACTTCTTATACTGCAATTATTGAAGGTGTAAGTGCGAAGGGTAATATCGGACATGGAAGACATTCAATGAGTGTTGCACCGAAAAATTAATAGCTACCGAGACAACCTATCAATAAACAAATGAGGCTGCTTTACAAGGCAGCCTCATTGTGTTGGTATAAGTAATGATCTGTGATTAGTATTTAGGAGTAACCCCTGTATTCCAAAACATAAACGACCAAACATCCGCAGCTTCTTCAATTATTTTCGAAGTTGGTTTTCCTGCGCCATGCCCTGCCTTGCTTTCAATTCTGATTAAAATTGGATTATCGCCCGATTGTTTTTCTTGCAAGGTCGCCCCAAATTTAAAGGAGTGTGCAGGAACAACACGATCGTCGTGATCAGCAGTGATAATCATGGTTGCAGGGTAGTTTATGCCTGTTTTAATGTTGTGTAACGGAGAGTATTTAATTAGGTAGTCAAATTGCTCCTTCTTCTCACTAGATCCATATTCAACAGCCCAGCCCCAGCCAATGGTAAATTTATGATAGCGTAACATATCCAAAACGCCTACAGCAGGAAAAGCAACTTTGAATAAGTCAGGGCGCTGAATCTCACAAGCGCCAACTAACAAACCGCCGTTTGATCCTCCAGCGATAGCAAGTTTTGAAGGCGAAGTATATTTCTCTTTCACTAAATATTCTCCGGCTGCAATAAAGTCGTCAAATACATTCTGTTTTTTCTCCATCATACCACCTTTATGCCAAGCCTCTCCATATTCACCGCCTCCGCGTAGGTTGGCAAGAGCGAAAACTCCTCCGTTTTCAAGCAATACAAGGCGAGATACACTAAATGATGGCGTTAGGCTAATATTGAAACCTCCGTATGCATATAAATATGTTGGGTTAGAACCATCTAGTTTCAACCCTTTTTTATGAACAATAAACATTGGAACTTTGGTGCCGTCCTTACTGGTATAAAATACCTGTTTGGTTTCATAATTGGCAATGTTAAAGTTGATCTCCGTTTTGCGGAAAACTGAAGATCTGCCGGTTGCTGCATCATAACGGTAAATAGTGCCTGGATTCGTAAAACTGCTGAAAGTGTAAAAGAACTCTTTGTCGGTTTTTTTTCCTGAAGGTAAGCTTGCCGTTCCAATGCCTTCCAGTTTAATTTCACGAATTAACTTACCGTTCATTTCATGTTCATGCAAACGAGTGCTTGCGTCTTTTAGGTATGAAGCAAATAAACGCCCCCCTCCTGTTGAAACGCCATTCAACAAATCTTTAGATTGTGGAATAATCTCTTTCCAGCCAGAAGGATCGGGGTTATTAGGGTCAACAGAAATTAATCGGAAATTAGCAGCATTATTGTTAGTAAGAACCAATAGGCGATCGCCATCATTATCCACAATATCATAATCGTTTTCAAAGCCCTTGAATAAAAGTTTGAAATCGTCACCTTTGGTTAAATCTTTCCAATACAACTCATTTCCATGCGTGCCTTCTGAAGCGACCACAACAAGGAATCGCTCATCTTCAGTAACAACGGCGCCGAAATAACGTAAGGGGTGCACTTTGTCTTCAAATACTAATTGATCTGCCGATTGAGGAGTGCCTAGCTTGTGATAATATACTTTCTGAAATTGATTTTGATTTGAGAATTCTTTGCCCGACACAGGTTCGTCATAGCGGCTGTAGTAGAATCCATCCTTACACCAGGTAGCTCCAGAAAACTTTACCCATTTGATTACATCCCCGGTAGGGTTTTGGGTGGCCACGTCAATTACCTTTATCTCTACCCAGTCTGAGCCCGATGCTGAAGTGCCAATGGCTGCATATTTGTTGTCTTTTGAGAAAGTGATATTATTTAACGCTATAGTTCCGTCAGAAGAAAGTTTGTTCGGGTCAAGGAAAATCTTAGGTTCTCCCGTTAAGCCTTGCTGGTAATACAAAACGGCCTGGTTTTGTAAGCCGTCATTTTTATAGAAGAAATAATTTTCTCCTTTTTTAAACGGTGCTGAGTATTTAGGATAATTCCACAGTTCTGTTAAACGTTTTTTGATCTTGTCACGATAAGGGATTTGCGAGAGATAATTGTTAGTAATCTTATTTTGGGAAATTACCCAATCTTTAACTGCAGCAGCGGTATCGTTTTCTAACCAACGATACGGATCTGCAATTGAGATTCCAAAATAATTGTCAACTGTGTTATCTTTCTTGGTATCAGGATATTTTAACATAGTTTTTTGCTGTGCCATTGCAGCGGTACTGATTGCAAGGGCCGACATTAATAAATACTGCTTTTTCATTAAAACCGGTTTTGGGATTAGGGAAATAAAATTAGAACATTGTTTGGTATACAAATACAACTGTAAGTGAAAAGTTACGGCATGTTTGCGAGTTAATGGCTATTGACAGGTTTTTATACCTTTGCAGAAAAATAAATTATCCCTTGCTAGAAAGAAAGAAAATTTACTTCGCCTCTGATTTTCATTTGGGTGTTCCAACTTATGAAAAAAGCCGTGAACGTGAAGCTCGTATCATTCGATGGCTCGATCTTATTAAACAGGATGCTGCTGAGGTTTTCCTGGTTGGTGACTTATTTGATTTCTGGTTTGAGTATAAAACTGTTGTTCCCAAAGGGTTTATTCGCTTATTGGGTAAACTCGCAGAGCTTGCCGATAGTGGAATAAAACTTACTTTTTTTAAAGGGAATCATGATATGTGGATGTTCGATTATTTTGAACAGGAATTGGGAGCATCAATCATTTCTAACGAGAAAATTATAGAACTTAACGGAAAGAAACTTTATATACACCATGGCGATGGGCTAGGCCCTGGTGACTCTACCTATAAACTATTAAAGAAGTTCTTTAGGAGCAGTGTTTGTCAGTGGTTGTTTGCGCGTTTGCATCCTAACTTAGGAATTGGTATTGCTGATAAGTGGAGTCGCAGCAGTCGCATTGCCAATGATAATAAAGAGGAGTTTTTAGGAGAGGAACACGAGTGGTTGGTTATTTATTCGAAAGAAATTCTTCAAAAGGAACATTTTGATTTTTTCATTTATGGTCACCGTCATTTGCCGCTGGATATTAAACTTTCGGAGAAAAGCCGGTACATAAATTTAGGCGAGTGGATTCATTTTAACACCTATGCTGTGTTTGATGGTGAAAATGTGGAACTTAAATCTTTTGAGAAAGAGAAATCTTTAAATCCCTAAACATCAGATACATTTCGCTGTTTAAGTATAAAAGCGTAACTTTGCAGCCCTAAATTAATCCCTAAGGATTTATAGTTATGATTGATAAACTGGATGCCATCAAACAACGTTGGCAAGATGTAGAACAGCAATTGTCGAGCCCGGAAGCAATGAGCGATATGAAACGTTTCGCGGCGCTTAATAAAGAATATAAAGAGTTGACCAAAGTGGTTGAAAAGGCTGAAGAATATAAAAAAGTTGTCAGCAATATTGAAACCAACAAGGATATGTTAGCCAACGAAAAGGACGAGGAGTTGAGAGAGATGGCTAAGTTGGATTTGGACGAACTTCTTCCGAAACGTGAAGAACTGGAAGAGGAAATTCGAGTGATGCTGATTCCTAAGGATCCGGAGGATGCAAAGAATGCAATTCTTGAGATTCGTGGTGGTGCAGGTGGAGATGAAGCCAGCTTATTTGCCGGCGATTTGTACCGTATGTATATGCGCTATTGCGAAACGAAAGGCTGGAAAACCGAACTAGTTGATGAAACCCAGGGAACTGCGGGTGGTTATAAAGAGATTGTAATCAATGTAAGCGGAGAGGATGTATATGGTCAGCTGAAGTATGAGTCAGGTGTACACCGCGTGCAACGAGTGCCTGCCACAGAAACGCAGGGTCGTGTTCATACCTCGGCTGCATCAGTAGTGGTACTGCCAGAAGCTGATGAGTTTGACGTTCAAATTAATATGAATGATATTCGTAAAGATTTGTTCTGCGCATCAGGTCCGGGTGGTCAGTCGGTAAATACAACGTATTCTGCAGTACGTTTAACCCACATACCAACTGGTGTTGTGGCGCAGTGTCAGGATGAGAAGTCTCAGATCAAGAACTTTGAAAAAGCACTTAGTGTACTTCGTTCGCGTATTTATGAGATGGAATTGCAAAAACATCTTGAAGAAACTGCTAAGAAGCGCAAAACGATGGTTTCAACCGGTGACCGCTCCGCTAAAATTCGTACGTACAATTTCCCTCAGAGTCGTTTAACAGAGCACCGTATTGGCTTAACAATCTATAATCTTTCAGCAGTAATGGATGGAGATATTCAGGATATTATTGATGCCTTACAACTGGCTGAAAATGCTGAACGGATGAAAGAAGGGTCCGTAGCCTAAAATATAGTAATTAACAAAATAGAGAAAGCCCGGCACCGCCGGGCTTTTTCTGTTTTGTGCGATGGGCAAGAATAGCTGATTTTAAGTACGAAGTTCAGTATGTTAAGAAAATCCACTCAGGGTTAAATAAAATAACTTGACAGTTAAATAAAAAAACTTTAGCTTACCTTTGTTGGCGCTCCCTGCAAATACCAAACTGATTTACCGATTAAACCATTTAAATTGAAAAACAAACATCTAAGAACCTGGATTGTATCCATTGGATTGTGTGCAATCTTATGCGGTATAGCCGCTATATTCTGGTATAATGAGTGGGTGTATAACTTGCCTACTCCTATTCCAGCGAATTATCATTCGGTTGATGTGGGTGAAAGAGTAGCATTGAATAAAAAAATTACTAATCAAGAAGAGAAACCGCTTTTCTTGCATTTCTATAATCCTGAATGTCCGTGTTCACGCTTTAATGTTTCACATTTCAAATCTCTGGTGCAGCAATATGGAGATAAGGTTGCATTTGCTATTGTTGTAATGCGTGAAGATGAAGATTATACCAAAGAAGAAATACTTAGTTCTTTCGGACTAGATCTACCTGTTTATTTTGATAATGCAATTGCCAAAACATGCGGAGTTTATTCTACACCGCAGGCAGTGATTTTAGATGCTGATCAAAAGCTTTATTATCGGGGTAATTACAACATTACCCGTTATTGTACAAATAAAAAGACTGCTTTTGCTCAGCTCGCCCTAGATTCCTTGTTAAACAATAATTCCAAACCAGTATTTGATGAGCTGGCTTTAAAAGCCTATGGTTGTCAGATACCTAAATGTACTTTAAAATGAAAAACGAAAACACCGTTGCCTTGAATCGTCCGGTTCAGTTACTAATGCTGGATCAGAACATTGAAGAAATCCAAGAGCGCTCAGATCGTTGGGCGGATTACATCCTATTTATGTATTTTTTTGCCGGACTCTTTTTTGCCACATTTTATAACACTTGGTCCGTGGCCATAGGTGTAGGCAGTTTGTCTGTTTTGGCCTATGGTATAGCTAAATTTGGCTTGCCGAACACAAAGTTGAATCAGTACGTTTTTAGCACTGTGCTGGCCGTTTTCATGGCTCAGTACATTTATCAAATGCATGGAATGTTTGAGATGCACTTTACTGCATTTATAGGAAGTGCCATCTTAATCATGTATCAAAACTGGCGACTGCAAATTCCACTTGTCGTAGTTGTAGTTGGGCACCATGCCGTATTTGGTTACCTGCAATATACCGGACAAACCAAGTATTTTACCCAGTTGCAGAATATGGATTTAATGACCTATTTCATCCACGTCGCATTGGCGGCAATTATTTTTATTATTTGTGGAACCTGGGCATACTACATTAAAGTTTATAACGATAATCAGTTGCAGCAAGCCTTAGAAATGGCTGATTTGTACACAGAGGCTGAGGCTCAAAAAGAAGCCGCCATAAAGGCAAATAGCGAATTGGATAAGTTTGTATATAGTGTTTCGCATGATTTAAGAGCGCCATTGCTTTCATTACAAGGAATGATAGAGATTACAGAAGCAGAGACCTGTGAGCCTCTTACTCGTGAACATATGAAAATGATGCGTGGTGGAATTAGCGTTCTCGATAATTTCATTGCCGAGATTTTGGATTACTCAAGAAATATTAGGAAAGACGTTAAGAATGAATATGTTGACCTTAAAAAGCTTATCGAAGAAATAACATCGAACCTATTGTACATGAATGGTGCAAACAATAAGATAGATGTGAGAGCTGATGTTTATGCCTATGATTTGTTTTATTCAGATAAAGGGCGTTTGACGGTTATCCTAAATAATCTTATCTCAAATTCAATTAGATACTACGATCAAAAGAGTTCTGATCCTTATGTGAAAATCAGTGTTACAGTTGATAAAGAGCAGGCAAGAATAATAGTGCTTGATAACGGTATTGGTATTAGCGAAGAATATCATCAAAAAGTTTTTGACATGTTCTATCGTGTTTCTGAAAAATCAACAGGCTCGGGCTTAGGCCTATTTATTGTTAAAGAAACAGTTGAAAAACTCACTGGAAGCATCACTCTTGATTCGAAACCCGGCTTAGGAACTAAGGTGGTAATTACAATTCCTAACTTAGCGAGCTAAAATTAGATATACTATGGAAAACAATTCATTTACTTTCGAAAAAGTAATGATGATTGATGACACGGAGATGCATCGTTACGTGGCTTCTTATTTTATAAAGAAGCATAATTTTTCAAGGGAGATTTTGGAGTTCGGCATGGCTACCGAGGCATTAAAGTTTTTTGAAGAGAATCAGCATAATCCAGACGCACTGCCTCAGGTAATTCTGTTAGATATACGAATGCCAGAAATGGATGGTTTTCAGTTTTTGGAGCATCTGAAATTGTTGCCGTCAATTGCAAAAGAATTAATTTGTATTGTTTTGTTAAGTTCTACCCTAGACCCACAGGATCAGGCTAGAGCTGAACAAAATGAAATAGTTAAGGCATTTATGGGTAAGCCATTAGATGAGGCTAAGTTACAGGAGATACACAGATTGTATAAGGAGACATTTCCAGTCACTGTGTTTGTTTAAAAATTCTCTAACGTTGGTTATATCAGATCCTTTAAAATGCATTTTTTTGATTCTTTTCAAAAAAATGCATTTTATTGTTGCAGTTTAGGTAAAACGAACTATATTTGCAGTCCCAAAATGAGGGACACTGGTTCGGTAGTTCAGCTGGTTAGAATGCCGCCCTGTCACGGCGGAGGTCGCGGGTTCGAGTCCCGTCCGGACCGCAGCTAAAAAGAAGCGGACGCTTCAGTTAAGAAGAAACGGAAGGTTTCTGTAAATAAAAATCTTGGTTCGGTAGTTCAGCTGGTTAGAATGCCGCCCTGTCACGGCGGAGGTCGCGGGTTCGAGTCCCGTCCGGACCGCAACAAAAGAAGTTGCGGCTTCAAAAAGAGGAAACGGAAGGTTTCTGTAAATAAAAATCTTGGTTCGGTAGTTCAGCTGGTTAGAATGCCGCCCTGTCACGGCGGAGGTCGCGGGTTCGAGTCCCGTCCGGACCGCGTTAAGGTACAAGTCGAAAATTTCGGTGCTTGTACCTTTTTTATTTTCATCTAATTTGTTGTTAATCAGGTAAATAAACTTCACGGCTTCATTGATTCTTGCGGTTCGATAATTGAATCCATCAAATATTAAATATTCAGGAAAAATCGAACCAATTACTTCTCTCTTCTTTAATATAGTGCCATTCTCATAAATGTAATCCAACCTCATAAGATTAGATACCCCTTTTTCAAGCAATTGATTAATACTTTTTGGATTGTTTGAAGACATTCCTAATAATCGGCGTTCAAGTTCATCAATAGCCTTCTCACAATCAATCTTCATGATCTTAAAGTCATTAGCTTCAATCTGTTCTAAGAATAGCTTTTGTCTGGCCTTATTAAGACGGTCATTTAACTCTTTTATTTGATTTAATGTTTGATTTCTTTCGATTCTGTGGTACTTGGTAAGATCGTTGTATTCCTCAATTATTATTTGTTTAAAGATGGGTATCATTTCATCGCGAGGAATAAATTTTCTTAATCCTTCGGTAAAAAGAGTATTAGCTACTGAAGCCTTAAATCGACAACCACAAGCGGATGTACAGTGATAGTAATGGTAGTAATTGTTCCTTCCTTTTGAGGCACTTCCTGTAAGCATTTTTCCGCAATCTGGGCAAATTAAAAAGCCCCTTAATGGTAATGCTTCATCGGCGATTACTTTTGTTCTTTGGTTTTTTGAACGTCCATTTAGTATATCCTGAGCCGCATTAAAAAGTTCTTCTGTAATAAGTGGTTCATGCAATCCCTGTACATGCATGCTTTCCTCATCTTTATATTTTGGAATGAAGATTTTGCCACAATACATAGGATTGCGTATAGCAAGCCAAAAGTTATGCTTACTGCATCTTAGTTTTTTCTGCCGGGCAAGTTTTAGAATTTGTTCAGTATTATATCGGCCTTCAGCAAGTTCATGAAATACCCATCGCATAATACTCGCCTCAGGCTCCTTGGGGGCAATGTATTTAGTCCCATCCTCTTTTGATTTATTCATGTATCCTATCGTAGCTTTTCCCATCCAACGACCTTCTTTCCTGGCTCTACGCATACCATGGATTACATTTAGGGCTCTGCGATCGTTTTCTACTTCTGGGGTAGCTAAATATACAGCCAGCATTATTTTGCTTTCGGGCACTGTCATATCCAGCGGCTGTTCAATCGCCTGAGGTTCTACATTTAACTTTCTTAAAGTGCTAATCATTTGATAGGCATCGCCGGCATTGCGACTAAATCTATCCCATTTAGTAAATAGGATGAGGTCGGTTTGACCTTTATTCTTACGTAGATGCCATAACATCTTTGACCATTCTGGTCTTTCAAATGTTTTAGCAGAGTGATCCTCTTTAATCACTTTTCGAATAGAAATATTGTTATGGTCGCAATACTTTCGTAATCGTTCCTCTTGATCTCGTTGAGAATATCCTTTGTCAGCTTGTTCATCGGTAGATACTCGAATATATAAATTAGCTATTAACATATTCCATCATGTTTGTCAGTTCAAGTAGAGTAGATGGGTAGTTTTACTCCACACTTTATTTAATTAGGGTTTTCATAATGCTGCAAATATCTTTTAGTTATAATATTGGCCAGCATTCTAAGAAAATTAAGAATTTGACTCGCTTCTTCAATACTTACTTTTCTTCCATTTTTTTGCAGATGCTCCATAATTTGCTCCGGTTTTAGTTTCTCCATTGGTCCTCCTTATAAAATAATCCGTTTCACATAACAATGATAACGTAAACTCCTTTCTAAGATTAAGATACGATTTTGTTTTGATAGTTTATGTTTTACCAAAACTTTTTCTACTTTTGATTTGAATCTTACAAAAATTGCAAAGCGGATGTATCATGAAGTTTGAATGATTTTGCAATGATTTGAGTGCTTTGGCTATAAAGTAAGGATATCAAAAGCTCCTAAAAGCAAGCAAAATGAGCAAGACGTATAAAATTAGTTACAAAGCCTATTTTAATGACCGTTTAAAAGAAGTTTTCTTTCACGGAAGGCCAACCTATCCCTTGTATGTACAGCTTACTCATGAGCGGAAAACTATCTTTTTTAAAAGCTCCTGTTTTGAATTATTCTCCAAGTCTCGTTACGGTATTTTCATGAGTGGGGAAATACATGGTCCGACAATCGAAGAGATCATAGAAAAAGAAAACAGCTTGATGGAGTTTATTATTGTCAAAAACCAAGCTGACTTCTCATTGGATCGATTCAAAGAGGATTATACATTTTACAGCAAAGACCTTTGTGATGTTACCGAAGAAGGTTTTATCAACTATTTGTATATCTTTTTTCACGATGAAGGAATGCCTGCATTAGGCTCAATTATACGTCAGGGAAGCAAGTTTTCCACGTCGTATGATTTGGTCCGAGATCTGAAAAGAGCATTGAACAAGCTTATTTATGATAAACTGATTGAAAATTCTTTCTATTACGCACCACCATACTTACCCTTATATGGCTTTATGCAGAAGAAAAAGAAATGGCCATTGTTGAGTCTTACTGTCATGGAATGGGAAACAGATCAAACAAAGGCCGAATTTCTTGACTATCTGCATGAGAACTACACGAGTGAGCAGGCTGATAACATTATGCAAGAAGTAGAAAGCTCGATAACTAATTTAAAGAAAAGTGAAGACTAATAAATATTGATTGTTTGCTTATTTCCTGTAGGCAATAACTCTTCTAGACCAGTCATCTCTATTGCATGCTTTTCGAGCAGATTATATACTCCTTTTATCCAACTTTTAGTGACGGCATTAAATGGCAATGAAAGAATCTGATGCTCTTGCTGCATTTTAAAATCAGGATGCAACGAAACAATTAGTTCTTTATAGACCTTTTCAATCGTTAGGTCCCGCCGGGATACAAGAAATCCATTCTCCTCCATTCTAAAAAAGAGTGTACCGTTTTGCAATACATTACATTCCGTACCATCTTCATAACGCATGCAGGGCTCTAGGAACACCATGTTTTCCTGTCTTGAGAAATGAAGGACAGGCTGTTGACAAAGTACAGTATGATTTCGGATAGAGGTTCCATTTTTCTCATGATCTCCTACCAGGGTCAATGGATAGGCATTACTTAAATGGACTAAATATGTTTCGTAAAAGTCTTTGAAATGCTCTTTTAGAATGGAAAGCTTATAATCTGACTGATGGAACAAATCTATTAGTTCTTCATCTAGCAATGATGATAGTAAATACAAGCAGTTCTTGTTGCCGGCCAGAAAGAAGGGAATACGCAAGTTATTCAAATCTGCATATCTGTTGTTTATTTTAATCTTCAAGCGTAATAAGTAATGATCACCTTTATCATACATATAAAAGGAAAGCCTTGGATCCTCGTGAGAAAAGCTACAAGCCAGCATTTCCAGTTTACGAGGTTTACCCTTTATGTTTTTCATTCCATAAGAGTAATGACGGTAAGTAAAACGCTGTTTAATGATTAATGGCAAAACGGCCTGCCAATAGCCAAAAAGCAACTTTTTTCGGGCTAGTTGTTCTTCTTTAGTTTCTTTCACCAGATCATTCCCAACAGTTTGATTAAGCAATGCGATCTTTTGCATTTGAGTGCAATAAGCATTTAATACCTGTTGTTCATCGGTATATAGTAAAACAGGTTCTTTTGCCAGTTGCTGTAAATACGTTTCAAACGTTACAACAGAAGAACGGTCTTTACTGGCCTTACCGCAAAAGGGAATCAAAAAAGGATAATGCTGAGAGTGATAAGAGCGCAGACTGGTATGGGCCAGAGTGTACCCAACAATCGTTTCACCTGCAAGATGAGATTGTACAGAAGCAGGTGGAAGAAAGTTTGTATCGTAAACTTCTGGATCATTAAGTAAAGTAACTCCGGGACGAAAGAACTGCCCAAACTGTGGTTTTACCTGAATGTTGAAACTTGAATATGTTTTGCTGATGTTGAGGAACTTGTTTTTTTCTTTAGAAAACTCAGGCCAGTAATAAGGTTTGAAACTGTTAGCACCGCCAATAAATACGTAACTGTTCAATCCAAAATAAGCATGACGACTCAGTGTATTGTTAATGCCCATTTTGCTGCACCATATCCATAAGTCTTTTGGGGTAACTTTCAAGCAAAGTAATTCTTCAGTATCACCATGTATGCTTACCCGAATTTTTAAGATGCCGTCTTGAAAAGCCAGTTCTTCGGTAGAAACGGAGACATAACGACGGTTATTTTGTCGGTAGTCCGAATGCTTGTTGAGCACCTCTTGAGTTAATGTGAAATCATTGTTCTCAAAAGAAAGGATATAAGGTTCAGTTAATTCCGCCAGATCGAAATCCCACTGCATTTTTTTATTACGTTCAGCCATGACAAACCTCCATTTCTAAAAGGGAGTTAGTCTCTTCCAGTATAGATTTTTGCTCCTTTGCCTCTTTTTCAAATGCAGCAAGTTGATTTTTGCAAAGGTGTTCCACACTTTCTAAAAACACACCTACCTTTTCATAAAGCAGGGTAGCATCCTGCCCGCTGACATCGAAAGAATCCTTATAGCGTGCTGCCGAATAGCTGTTGTTAAGCAGCATAAATAAACGTTGTTCTTCTTTAGTGTTTCTGGGGAATAAGGCATCCGGTTCCGTTAAGAAACAACGGCAAAGGTCGAGTAGCCTTCCTAAATGATGAATATCGGTACGATAGGCAATGTATACACGGATTAAAGCAGCTAATGACTGTTCCATTACCTGATGCAGAATGAAAATTGCCACATTGTAATGGCCGCTATCCCATGTTTCCATTGCAGCATTTAAAAAGCCTTTTGCCATAGGGAAACGATGTTCATAATGCTTCTTCGCTTTTTCAAAGGTTTGTATAGGATTCAGTTCAGGAGCAATAGTAGGATGAAACAATCCATCAGATGCATACAGTAAACAACCTTGGCTTGAAACAGTAGAAAAGAAACGACTGTTCTTTAATACGGCTTCATGAATCGTTTCTCTTCCATGAGACAGAATAGTGATTTTTCCAGCAGTGAAGTGATAATTCACAAAGTCCTGAACCTGGTGTTCAATTCGGGTGCTTTCAGATGTAATCATTAATAAGAAATAATGATAAGTCGACTGATCGCATGAAGCTAGAAAACAACTAGAGCTTTGATTGCTTGATCGAACCCTGCCAAAACAAAGAATCCGTTCTGGTTTATATTTTTCAACAAGGGCTTTAATCAGGATTTGCAATGCTTTATCTTGGTCACTGCAAACGAAACTAAAATGCTTTTTCATAATAAAAGTGTTTTAGAGGTGATGTGATCAAAGTTCAGTGAGGAAAAGACTGTAGCGAACCACTATGGGTTGTATTTTACAACCATAAAGTTGTTTCTTACTTAAGTTAAAAGTTAATATATTTGAAAGTATGGAAGCATCAACATCTACATACAAATCCCATATTGGACGTAAGATTAGCCGAATCCGTGAATTTCGTGGAATGAAACAAGAAGCACTAGCTCTTGAATTAGGCGTGAGTCAACAAACGATATCAAAAATTGAACAAAGCGAAGAAGTTGAAGAGGCTACATTAGAAAAAATCGCAAAGGTTTTAGGCGTTCCTGTAGAAGGCATTAAAAACTTTAGTGATGAAGCTGTAATCAACATCATTGCCAATACTGTGAATAATCATGATCAGGCTGCTTCAGTTTTTTACAATCCAACTTTTAATCCATTAGATAAAGTTGTTGAATTGTATGAGAGGCTATTGCAAAGCGAAAGAGAAAAAGTGGAGTTGTTGAAAGGTAAAAAAGATTAGAAAATTCTTAATAAACTTTGTTTTATTCTTTTTGTGCTTTAAAACAACATAGGTTAAACATCTCCCAACTTATATATTCACCTTTCGTTTCGCTATATATATTCAATCTCTTTGCATTCCCTTGATATTGAATATTCAATGCAGGGGATAGTTTTATGGGTTTGACCCTGGGATTGGATGTAGTGAGATACATCCAATCTACTTGCTTGTTAAGTTGCGCACTGCTAATTCATTATCTAATACAAAGGCAACAAGATTGCCATCCATACCTGTTCTTGATAGTTCGATAACCAAAATGTCTCCATTTTCAACTCCGACCTCATTAAATGCATGACCATGGACTTCAATAAAGTAGGTGCTGAAAGAGGTCGTCGCTTAATGGTTATATAGAAGTCTTTTGGAGGGTATAAGAAAGGGGGCTGAGTAAGCCCCTTAACTTTGATGTATCTTTTATTTTTGGGCAATAACTCTGTTGACGGGCTGAATGAATTTAAAGTAGGTCGGGCGCAGCTTTGTTCCACTGCGGGTTTTCGGAGCACACAACCCACGGCTGATAGTAAAGATAATTAAATGGTGATCATATCCGGTTACAACATCACCCCGTATTGCACAAAACCGCTGTTAGGGGTTCTTTCTTTTTCATCTGTCTTTCTATGGAGTTTGTAAAATGGTAATCATTGTTTTAATAGAGCTGTCCAATTCTGTTTCCGTGTATGGCAAATTGATAGTATTGTCAGGATGATGAATGGTATTTCGAATGTAGGTCATAAGTGTTACGTCATAAGGATTTCCCACTTGTCCATTTTGTAGTCGTTTCCACTGTTTAGTTTTTATCTGACCTTTGCCTAAAAAATAGGCTTCAACTGCTTTCTCCGATGAAACAGCATTAGCCTCTTGCAAATAGCCATATAGTTCATTATGGAATTCAATTGTCGGTAAATTGTAAGCATCCGACCAACCCCATCTTTACAGTTTCCTCCTGGTATCTTTTCTTTGTTGGATGAAAAAAATAGAGCAAATGCGCCTAGCCGTGCAGCAATGGAAAGAAAGCGGGTTAACCCAGCAAGCTTATTGTGAAATGATCGGGGTAAAGCGAACTACGTTTGCCAACTGGGTGGCACGATGTAAAGCAAGGACTGAAACAGGTTTTATTGCCATCACTCCCCCAACTGAAGCGGTCTCAGCAACCCTTGAGATCATCTATCCTAATGGCGTACGGCTTAACGCAAGTTCCGCTCCTGTGCATCTCCTTGCTGAACTGATCCGCCTCTACTGATGTTTAGCCTGAACTCTTCTCATCGGTATTTGCTGTACCAGGGACACTGCGATATGCGCAAATCATTCGACGGCTTGTGTGGCTTGGTTGCTTCGGAGCTCAAGGGGAATGCTACCAGTGGGGACGTCTTCGTCTTTCTAAACCGGCAGCGCACCCATATCAAGCTGCTGCATTGGGAACACGGAGGCTTTGTGTTGTACTATAAGCGCCTGGAAGAGGGGACCTTCCCGGCATCGTCCAAAGGGCAGCTGAGCTGGGCGGATCTGGTGCTGATGATCGAAGGGGTCGAGGTGCAAAAGAGTCGACAGTTACGCCGCTACCAAGTATAAAAAAGTGCCTTTTTATTTGCCTAAACGCGGTTTTTTGCTTATTTTCACGTCATGGATATGGCACTGGAAAACCTCTCAAAAGAGAACCTGATTGCTCTTTTGAAGGAGAAAGATACCTCCATTGAAAGGAGAGATGCCGCCATTGAATCCTACCAAAAAATCAACTCTTCCCTTCAGGAAGAGGTCGACTACCTTAAACAGCAGGTTGAGCTTTTCAAGCGAATGCAATTCGGTCAGAAGCGTGAACGCTTCGAAGGCGATCCCGCACAAGGTGTGTTGCCATTTGAAGCTCCGGCAGAAGCAGTGGCCCTTCAGGAAGAAACCATCAAAGAACAGATTACCTATACCCGTAAAAGCCAGTCTGCCCATAAAGGCCGCGCCGCCCTTCCGGCTCATTTACCGGTAGAGGAAGTGGAGATCTATCCCCAGGGTGATCTGTCGGAAATGGTATGCATCGGCAAAGAAGTTACTGAAGAGCTGGAGTGTGAACCTGCCCGGTTCTTCATCCGCCGTTATATCCGCTATAAATATGCTGCCAAAAGCGGTGAAGGGGTCACCACCGGAGAGCTTCCCGAACGAGTAATCGACAAGGGCATTCCGGGCGCAGGCCTGCTGGCCATGATCCTGACCGATAAATATGTGGATCACTTGCCGCTGTACCGACAAAAGCAGCGGTTTGCCCGGGAAAACATCCCCATTGCCTCCTCTACGCTCGAAGGCTGGGTCAAACAAGGGCTGGAACGACTCGAACCGCTCTTTGAGCAACTCAAGTTCGACATCAAAGCCAAGGGTTATTTGCAGGTCGATGAAACGACCATCAAGGTGCTAGAAAGTGATAAGAAAGGAGCTTGTCACCTGGGCTGGTATTGGGTGTATCATGCTCCACTGGACGGACTGGTCCTGATGGACTATCAGCCTACTCGCGGTGCAGTAGCTACCAAAGAAATGCTGGCGCACTTTAAGGGGTATCTCCAAAGTGATGGCTACGGCGTATACGAAAAAATAGGCCAGCGGCCCGAGGTCATCCCGGTAGCCTGCTGGGCGCATGCCCGAAGGGAATTTGAACGGGCACTGGAAAACGATAAGGTCAGGGCCGCTAAAGCACTCGAGTTGATCCAGCAGCTCTACGCGGTGGAGCGCAAAGCTAAAGAAGCACAGCTGCCGGCCGATCAACGCAAGCAATTACGTCTGGATGAAGCACTTCCGGTACTCAACGAGCTCGGTAAATGGATCTTCGCCGAGGTAAAAAACACCTTGCCCAAAAGCCAGATTGGAAAGGCGATGCGCTATGCCATGGCACGATGGGATAAGCTCAGCGTGTATCTCCAGGATGGCAGCCTGCAGATCGACAATAATGCCATCGAGAATGCCATACGCCCCATCGCTTTGGGACGCAAAAACTTTTTGTTTGCAGGAACGCATGAGGCTGCTGCGCGGGCGGGGATGATCTATTCGTTCTTTGCCATCTGCAAGAAAAATGAGGTCAATCCTTTCGGGTGGTTAAAATACGCACTGGAAAACATCATGACCATCAACCACAAGAATATCCGGGACCTCTATCCCCAGAACTTTAAGAAATTAACTGAACTTTAAAAGACGGGGTTCGTCGGGCGGATACGGTAAATTATATGCTTGATAATTTATTTCACCCCAAGATGGGCTCCACGGAAATAGACCAAAGTTTGCTCCTGTATTTTCAACAATCACTTCCCCAGTGTCCTTACTTGAAATTAGCAATTCAATATTTTGATTTGTGATACTATTTTTGAAAAAGTAAGGTGAGTGAGTTGATAGTAAAACCTGATTATTCGCAGAAAGCCCGATCAGATAAGCTATAAACTTGTTTTGTAGTGTCGGATGCAAATGCAATTCAGGTTCGTCAATAATTACAATGAAGTTTTCTTTTGATAAAGAGGCTAAAGTTTCAAGAAATAAAAGTGAAATTATCATTTCGATTCCTGAACCAAGTTGTGTAACAGGAATTTCTAATCCTTCGAGTTTTTGATTAAGGTATGCCGTGTCAAATGGTGCATTTCCGTCAAAGAATGAAATTCCAATATTTGCAATCCCTAAATCGTCCAGTTTTTTGTTTAAACTATTGAATGTTTTTTCAATTGCCTTTTCGTCAATTTTTTGGATTATTTCATTTTCAATAGCTTGTTTTCTAGCAAAAAAGTCTGGCGTGGTAACATCAAATGTTACCTCATTTTCTTTTCTAACTTCTTTTATAAAACGCCAATTAAAATCGTCATAAACGGATGAGATGGATGAGTTAAAGCCTTTTTGAATTTGCTTCTCACGATTTTTTCCGTAGTAATAACTTCTCGGAAGTCCTTCTGTTTCAACTGGATAGGTCAAAAGCCTGTGATCAAACTTAAACTTTGATCGATTTTTTCTATCTATCTCCCAACCCTTATCAGTGGTACGAGGTGCAACAGGGACAACGTAATGTTCAACCACTACTATGTCTGAAAATGCCTTACCATTACCAGCTCTGTCACGCTTTTTTACTTTCAAATAGACTTTGTTGCAATCAACTTCTTGCTTTTGAAAACCGTCAGGAAGCATTACTTTGAAAGGTGTCTGAAATTCTAAAGTTATTTCTATTGGGTGTTCTTGTCCTTTAAAAAAGTCCGTGTGTTTAATTCTTCCTGACAAAAAACTTGGAGATAATGCAAAGTTAATAGCTTCTAAAATTGAAGTTTTTGAGGTACCGTTGTTGCCAACCAACATCGATAGATTTTTCAAGTGGAATGGAGGTAAGTCCTCAATACCTCTGAAATGTTTTATAGAAACTGTTTTTATATTCATTTTTTGTCGGTTGTTTAATAGCTACACAGGTTGTCCTTAGAATGACCGCTAACGGTTTGATGGTTTGGGATTGGCGGGATTCTTGCCACAATTTTTTATGCAGAACATAAAACTTACGGGCACCTCAAAACTGTCTGCTAAATACGAAACCACACCTATTGCAAATCTACTGTTAGGCATATGAGCTTCACTCTAGATCGTGTGATGTCACTTTAAGACGGTTATACTGAATGATTTTTATTGTTTGTTTTTCCATCAATCCAATTCATCATTTTAGTTATTGCTTCTACATTTGTCAAGTAGTCGGTGTCCGGTCCCATGGGATCCATTGTCACTACGAATTGACTTGTCTGTTTGAATCGGTTTTTAAGTTCTGCAATCGTTTCTTCAACTGGTTTAAATGCCAAGGGGATTATTGTGGCGAAAGGTCTTTCACAACTGATAGTTGTCAATGGAAAAATAGGTAAGATTGCCTCAAGTCCTTGCTCAATAATAAATGGAACACCATAAATTTCTCTTGGATACGGTGGTTGAAACCAAAATTCTGTCGGATAAATTTGTTCGTCAGGATTTCTTAACTGCTGTCTAATACGATCATAAGATTCATTAAGAATAAATGCATAACCATACTTGGAAAAAGTTAGTAAGAAACCTGATTTAAGTAATGCCAATTGCAATCTAAATGGGTCAACTTGTTTTTTCAAAAAAATCAAGTTTATAATTCTGTTCGGAAGAATTGATTTAATAAATGTAGCAAGTTTAGACGGTTGGTTTGTTTTGTTTTTGTGAATTGCTGTAATTGTTCCGTCTTCCTCGATTCTAATTGTGCCTTGAACAACCATTCCGTTTTGCTCAAACTTTGCATTGAACACGGTTTTAGGCAAAAATTGAGAATGGTCAAGTTCTCTCATTCTTTCTGTCAAATGGTAATCAATTTTTTGTCCGCAAGAATTGTTACATGTCTTGCAAGTCAAAATATTTGCTTTACCACCAAGTGATTTCGGTGGAGCATCTTCTAAAGTCAGAGGGTTTACTATGCTTTGATTTAATGCGTCAACTGAAAAATGGTCTTTACAAATTGGACAGATATATGTCCTGTCATACTTTGGAGTAATTCCTTGCAGAATGCCAATGTCAATCAACAGTTTTAAGTTGTCGGCAAACTTATCAAAAATGGCTCGTCTTTTTTTATCTCCGTCAGTCATTGTAAATGTGTCTTATTTGCTTGTCTATTCAGGTTTTTGGTGTCGTTATAGCATTCTGACTAACGTTTCAAGAAAAGATGTTTTAAAGGCTATTAAAGCCCAATTCTTCATTAGTCAGGCCGAATTTATCAATTTGTTTCCGAATCCGTTTCACCATGCCCAGTTTTCTTTTCTGATCCAAAAACAGGTAACCTGCTGGGTTAATGTAAGTGGCTCCTTTAATCAGTAAGTTCCAGATAATCACGGCCAGCTTTCTGGCAGTAGCGCTGATGGCCGACACACGTCCCTTTCGGAAACTGATCCGTTGAAAAAAATCCCTTAAGGGTGTGGAGTCTTTCAGGTTGCCAATGGCATTGGCTGCATTTCGCAAGGCTATTTTTAGCCGGTTACTTCCCTTGGGCACTTTGCTTGAGAGTACCTTCCCCCCGCTCACCTTGTTGTTGGGCGCCAGGCGCAACCAGCTGGCAAATTGCTTGGCATTGCCAAACTTCCGAATGCCTGCTAAACCAACTTCGCTCATTAAGGAAAGTACCGTTGAATAACTCATTCCTTCGATGGCCAGTAAATCCACTCCCTCGAACATTTGATAGGACTTCAGATTCAAGTCAATGTCTTTTGGGCTGTTTTTATTAATGCGTTTATAGATTTTAGGGGGGAGTTGATGCTGGTTTTTATTGGGGTCATTGCCAATAATCTTTTCAAGCTGCTCGCCTATTTTTACGTCACATTGCAGCACCTTCTCCTGCAGGTAATCATAAGTCTCCAGTTCCTGCTGCAAGGCAAAGAGGTAATCGGCTCTGCCGTTGCTTTGCAGGGCCAGGGCAAGTTCGTGTTCACTTTTTCGGCAGTTGCCATGTCGCAGGGAAGCTAGCTTTTGCGGATTGGATTCACCTTGGCAAATGGCTCGAATGATGCTTAAGCCGGTAAGTCCGCAAATGTCATTGACCACCACATCCAGTCGCAAGTTGAGCAATCGAAGGTATTTCTGCATTTTTTTGGAGGTAGAGGCCGCCTGATGAAGTAAGTTGGATCGGTGACGACAGTAGGTGCGCAGTTGCTCGGTCGCTTCATCGGGTAAAAAGCTGCTGTTTAACAAGCCCAGCGTGTGCAGCTTCTGGATCCACTGGCAATCTTTTACATCCGTCTTTTTCCCTTTAATGTTCTTGGTGAATTTTCCGTTGCACAACACGACCTGAAAGCCTTTGGCTATGAGTACGGCATAAAGGTTTTGCCAATAGGTGCCTGTACTTTCCATCGCTACTGTTTTGACTTTTTTCTCCCCGAGCCACTGGGCCATGGCAAAGAGATCCTGGTTATACACCCCAAATTCCCTGACCTCTTCCGGCTGTTGTCCCACAGCCACCCAGTGCGACCGGCTGCCCACGTCGACTCCTGCCGCATGAGCATTGACCACTTCCATTGGAATCGATTCCTGTTCCATGTGTTAACAGTTTAGAAACTCTTTGGAGATGTGCTTTTGGCTAAGAAAATATTCTGAACGGGGTCCCTCTTTTATGGAGGGCCACCAATGAAGTCATGGCAAACATCTCAACCAGGATTGCGCCCGTGCTTTATAGCGACACTTTTTAAAACGGCCTTGCAAAGAGCTTTCCTAATTTAATGAATTTGCCCAGATTGTGATAGACCTTTACGTTAGCCCAAGGAGTCAATTCCTCTGAAATAGGATGGATTACTTCTAACGTTTTGGGGCTTTGCGTTCGGGCGGGTTATCGAAGCATAAAAGTCCAATTAATTACAAAAGTTCATTAGAAGCACAAAGTTCTAAGTTTGCACGTCAGCCCGCCTGACGCAAAACCCGTGTTACCAGCAGGGCTTTTGTAGGTCAGGCTGTTAATCACCGTTCTTCATCATTTCTATTCCGAAAAAACGAGCTATTTCTCCTAAACGATTTATGTGATTCTCAAAATGATTTATATGTATAACTTCATAACTCACATTACCTGAAAAGGGTTCTGCAATATCAAAATGATATTTGTTTTTACGATATTCTTCATTGTCTATAACATAAATCATTTTTATATCATTAGCTAAACATTTTTGTAAGCACCCGACCAACCCCATCTTTACAGTTTCCTCCTGGTATCTTTTCTTTGTTGGATGAAAAAAATAGAGCAAATGCGCCTAGCCGTGCAGCAATGGAAAGAAAGCGGGTTAACCCAGCAAGCTTATTGTGAAATGATCGGGGTAAAGCGAACTACGTTTGCCAACTGGGTGGCACGATGTAAAGCAAGGACTGAAACAGGTTTTATTGCCATCACTCCCCCAACTGAAGCGGTCTCAGCAACCCTTGAGATCATCTATCCTAATGGCGTACGGCTTAACGCAAGTTCCGCTCCTGTGCATCTCCTTGCTGAACTGATCCGCCTCTACTGATGTTTAGCCTGAACTCTTCTCATCGGTATTTGCTGTACCAGGGACACTGCGATATGCGCAAATCATTCGACGGCTTGTGTGGCTTGGTTGCTTCGGAGCTCAAGGGGAATGCTACCAGTGGGGACGTCTTCGTCTTTCTAAACCGGCAGCGCACCCATATCAAGCTGCTGCATTGGGAACACGGAGGCTTTGTGTTGTACTATAAGCGCCTGGAAGAGGGGACCTTCCCGGCATCGTCCAAAGGGCAGCTGAGCTGGGCGGATCTGGTGCTGATGATCGAAGGGGTCGAGGTGCAAAAGAGTCGACAGTTACGCCGCTACCAAGTATAAAAAAGTGCCTTTTTATTTGCCCAAATGCGGTTTTTTGCTTATTTTCACGTCATGGATATGGCACTGGAAAACCTCTCAAAAGAGAACCTGATTGCTCTTTTGAAGGAGAAAGATACCTCCATTGAAAGGAGAGATGCCGCCATTGAATCCTACCAAAAAATCAACTCTTCCCTTCAGGAAGAGGTCGACTACCTTAAACAGCAGGTTGAGCTTTTCAAGCGAATGCAATTCGGTCAGAAGCGTGAACGCTTCGAAGGCGATCCCGCACAAGGTGTGTTGCCATTTGAAGCTCCGGCAGAAGAAGTGGCCCTTCAGGAAGAAACCATCAAAGAACAGATTACCTATACCCGTAAAAGACAGTCTGCCCATAAAGGCCGCGCCGCCCTTCCGGCTCATTTACCGGTAGAGGAAGTGGAGATCTATCCCCAGGGTGATCTGTCGGAAATGGTATGCATCGGCAAAGAAGTTACTGAAGAGCTGGAGTGTGAACCTGCCCGGTTCTTCATCCGCCGTTATATCCGCTATAAATATGCTGCCAAAAGCGGTGAAGGGGTCACCACCGGAGAGCTTCCCGAACGAGTAATCGACAAGGGCATTCCGGGCGCAGGCCTGCTGGCCATGATCCTGACCGATAAATATGTGGATCACTTGCCGCTGTACCGACAAAAGCAGCGGTTTGCCCGGGAAAACATCCCCATTGCCTCCTCTACGCTCGAAGGCTGGGTCAAACAAGGGCTGGAACGACTCGAACCGCTCTTTGAGCAACTCAAGTTCGACATCAAAGCCAAGGGTTATTTGCAGGTCGATGAAACGACCATCAAGGTGCTAGAAAGTGATAAGAAAGGAGCTTGTCACCTGGGCTGGTATTGGGTGTATCATGCTCCACTGGACGGACTGGTCCTGATGGACTATCAGCCTACTCGCGGTGCAGTAGCTACCAAAGAAATGCTGGCGCACTTTAAGGGGTATCTCCAAAGTGATGGCTACGGCGTATACGAAAAAATAGGCCAGCGGCCCGAGGTCATCCCGGTAGCCTGCTGGGCGCATGCCCGAAGGGAATTTGAACGGGCACTGGAAAACGATAAGGTCAGGGCCGCTAAAGCACTCGAGTTGATCCAGCAGCTCTACGCGGTGGAGCGCAAAGCTAAAGAAGCACAGCTGCCGGCCGATCAACGCAAGCAATTACGTCTGGATGAAGCACTTCCGGTACTCAACGAGCTCGGTAAATGGATCTTCGCCGAGGTAAAAAACACCTTGCCCAAAAGCCAGATTGGAAAGGCGATGCGCTATGCCATGGCACGATGGGATAAGCTCAGCGTGTATCTCCAGGATGGCAGCCTGCAGATCGACAATAATGCCATCGAGAATGCCATACGCCCCATCGCTTTGGGACGCAAAAACTTTTTGTTTGCAGGAACGCATGAGGCTGCTGCGCGGGCGGGGATGATCTATTCGTTCTTTGCCATCTGCAAGAAAAATGAGGTCAATCCTTTCGGGTGGTTAAAATACGCACTGGAAAACATCATGACCATCAACCACAAGAATATCCGGGACCTCTATCCCCAGAACTTTAAGAAATTAACTGAACTTTAAAAGACGGGGTTCGTCGGGCGGATACACATTTTTTGAGTTTTCTGTCATCACTTTTTTTATTTTTTTCAAATAATTGATTCATCCATTTTTCACCTTTTCCTGCAAAATCAATAGGTTTAAAATGCTGTTCACCTTGACATTCAATAGCAATATTATAATCGAGAAGATAAAAGTCTAATGATTGTTGCCCTTTACCATTTTTTAAAAATAAAGGTTTGTATTGTCTTTCATATTTTACATTTAATTTATTCAAAATTGTTGAAGTTTCGTTTTCTAATTTACTTTGTTTACAGGCTGGGCAACCATTACCACTCAAGTGATATTGAGCTACTTGCCAAAAATCTCCGTGTTCAAAGCAATTAATGCATACTTTCGTGTCACATTTTTTATAATCAACTTTAAAATAGTTGTATTTATCTCCGTGTATTTGTTTAGCTTCTACAATCCACTCTTCTGTGGTTTTATTTTTACCAACACATTTTGGACAACCTTTTCCTCTTAAATGATTATTTGGAGAGCATAAGAACTCACCGTGTTTTTCGCAGATTATACAAACATTAGTTTTAGCATTTATATATTCCACTTTATCATAACAATACGTATTTCCATGTATGATTTTAGATTCTTCAATGAATTCGTTACTTGTTTTGGTATTGTTTATGTTTCTCATTTCATCAGCACATTTTGGACACGTATTTCCAGTCAAATGCTTTGATGGTAATTGATAAAATTCACCGTGTTTAGGACAAGAGATACAAACTTTGGTTTTTGCATTTACATATACCAATTTGGAGTAATCGTATTTGTCATTATGTACTTTTTTGGCTTTTTCTATAAATCTATGATTTGTACTTGTTAGTTTTTTGCCTCTCTTTTCATAAGAACATTTCAAACATTCCTTGCCGGATAAATGATTACTGGGTGTCTGCCAAAACTCTCCATGTTCTGGGCATATTATACATATTTTTTCGTTATTACCCATATAGACAACCTTACCATAGCAATATTTATTACCATGAATTTTTATTGCTTCTTGAACCCACTGTTCATTACTTTTTATTGTTCCCATGTATTTTCGAAATGTCGGATTGTGCGTTCGTTTAGCCTTGCTGGTAACGATTGCTAAACGAACTTTGTATGGTTTGCTAAATTAAAAAGTTCATTTATTTCATATCTAAATACTAATGTTTCTTATTTATCAAATTACTAAAAAATTAATTAGCTAAAGTTTAAGCAATAGGTAGCAGGTGCGGTTGGCTAGCGCAGGTAAAACAGCCTTGAGCGTGCGTTGGCCTTGTGCCGCGAGCCGCTTGCGAGTGGAGGGAATGGTGGGAGCAAACAGCAGCCCGAGGTACGAGGGCGGTTTGCGCAGCCTGACCGACTTAGCAGCCGAGCCTAAACACGAGCAGCGGCCGGGATGGTAGCGGCTGAATGCAGTGAGCCGAGGCACGAGGCTAAACGGAATGAAGCGGCTACCAGCACGGAGGGAGCTGCTATGACGAATGAGGAGCCGAAAGCAATGGGTATGACAGCCTGCCACCAGGCACCCGAAGGGTATAAAGTGTTAATGTGAATTGTTACTTTATAGGCTGGCGTACCCATTGCTGGCGACGATTGAGGAATGCCTATGAACCTGCCGTGGGGTGGTTTTAACCTATCGGCAAGACAAGTTTTATTTAAGTGAACTAATCACAAATACTTAATCATCAGTTTAATTAAACAACCAATACTTATATTCGTTGTACTAATTTTTGTTATAAACAATTAACTGGCAATGACAGATTACTATAAACTGCTAGGAGTTTTACCTAATGCTACAACAGACGAAATTAAGAAATCATATCGACAGCTTGCTTTAAAGTATCATCCTGACCGAAATCCTGGTGATAAAAACTCTGAAGACTTTTTTAAAAAAATAACTGAGGCATATTCTATCCTATCATCACCTGAAGAAAGGGAAAGCTATAATTGGAAATATAAAAAGAGTCAGCAGACTGCAAACTATCAAAACCAACAAGCTAAACCGAAACAAGAGCCAGTGATAACACCGCAATTGATTCTTTCTGCATTTGAAGATGTCAGGAAAAAGATAAGTGACGTTGACAAAGGAAGAATAAATCAAGCGGCACTTTATAATTCATTAAACGACCTACTTTCGACCAACACTATTAGCTTTCTACTTACATGTGGAGATATCAAGACTAACAATCAAATTATTAACAAGGTAACAATTTGTCTTAAAAGCCTTGATTATCAATATGTAGAAAAGCTTGCTCCTAAACTTGCAACCCTTGCAGGGGCGGACAACAACACTATTCAACAAATTTACACTTTCACCAAACATCATAAATATAGGAATATTTGGATACCACGTTTCAAAGGCCTTGTAGTTATTGCAGCAATCAGTTTGTTCTATGTTGTTTTGAATTATGGTTCAAATTCTTCAAACTCGACAGTGTCAGATAACCGACCATCTGACGGTGATTTGAACAATACATTTGTGGGAGGCAATCAGGGATCAATACCACCACCTATTTCAAGTTCAAACCATGTGTATGAATCGACACCTGAACAAAAACTTCAACAAGAAAAAGGAAAACTTCGTGCCGAGGGTTGGGAAGAAAAAGATGTAAATAATGGGCAACTCCCATCTTGCTACAATTTTATTCCAAAGAAAAGTAAAATTGATAATTATCTTGAAGTACAGGTGGGTGGTGGAACTGATGTTGCAATAAAAGTGATGAACTTGCGAACAGATAAATGTGTTCGCTATGTTTTCATAAATAGTGGCTCAACATACAAAATACGTAACATACCAGAGGGGACTTATTATTTAAAAATTGCTTATGGCAAGGATTGGTTCTCAAAAGTCGAAAAAGGAAAATGTGTGGGTAAATTCTTGAGAAACCCAATGTATGAGAAAGGAAATGATATTATGAACTTTAACCTGCAAAACACTTCTGATGGTTATAGGGTTCCAAGTTTTCAACTTCAACTTGACGTAATTGCAACTAATACTATGAATACTTTTAGTTCTCAAAATATTTCAGAAAACGAGTTTAACCAATGATAACCGGATGGAAAACTGCAGGCTGGCAACACATAACAGGCTTAATCTAAACCTGTAAACTTTTTCAGGATGTGACATATCGGCCAAACAAAGTCTTCCGTTTTATTTGAACTCCAAGGTCTCCCTTCGGCAGACCTCGGAGAACTGAGGCTTAAGTAGTAGATAGTTGATTTGAGTACTAAGGCTTATTATTATCAGGGAAACTTAATGTGTTTTTATTTACTTCTTTGAGCAACACGTCTTCTGCATTGATAAGTGGATCATACCAATCTGCTTTTTGGAGTGCCCATTGGAACCAGTTTTTATCGGTGGAAGGATTCTCAGTTTTCTCAAGGGCATTTATATATTCACGAATTAGGATTGATTCTTTCCAACGTCGGGCCTGATCTAATAAATCCTTAAAGTCACTGATTTCTTTTTGTTTTAGTCTTAATTGTTCTTGTTCTAATCGTTTTATTTCTTCCAAGGCTGCGAAATACTTTCTGTTTTTTCTCCATGTTTCATTTAATTCGCTGACTTTTTCTTCCAACCGAACAAAAATTTTGAGCAACTTATCTTCTAGTAAGGTTTGTCCGTCCTGCCAAACGGCGTTTCTATAATCATCAATACTAAACGCTAAAACTCCAGTAGGCTCCAAGCGGTAAGGGTTCCATTTGTCGTTTGTTGGTACTTTTTTGTTGGTCTCACGGAGGTGAATTTTTTGACTGACATTTCTTTTGGTTACATAGGTAAATCCATTTCGGACTTCTATTGTAAATCCTCTTGCTTTAAAGTTACCTATTAGCGTATTCATGATTCTTAATGCTCTATTAGCATTTTTAGGGGTTGCTCGAATATCTATACAGTGCGGGCCTGTACCTTGATTTGGACTCGATTGATAGGGGGATGGTTTTTCTGAAAATGAATGTTGAGCCTCCAAAATTAGCTGATCTGGATTGATTAATTTGTTGGGTACTTTTAATGTGAAACCTGGTGTTTCAAGAATGTCTTTAACGAGTGGATCAATATCAGTGGTCTGCAGGTTGATGGTGTCCTCTCCTTCATAACCATTTGGAAGTTCAGCTTTGGGTGATACTTTACCATGTTTTAATTTGATCCAATGACCATTGGGAGGTAATGGGATCGCCATTTTTTTACATATTTTCTGCAATTGAACGGGAGTTAAAGGATATTCTTTACAAATTGTGGATAGTGGTTTAGACCATACTAATTCATAAAGTTCTTGGCGACTGAGTTGAATGGAGGACATATATAGCTGATTAAATTAAATCAACTAAAAGTAGAAGTATTTGTCTTAACGTGCTTTATGACACCACAAAAGAACTTAAAAGATGTTGGATTAACTATCTCTTGATCTAAACAGCTAGGAAATAATATTTTACCATTCGGAGTTACAGACTGAATGCAGAATCAAACGCACTCGTTGGGCAAATGAGTGTGAGCTGGGGAATTTCTTTGGGAACATCGTGGACGCTATTGTAAGCAGAACAACAATGCGTGTTAAGCTAAAATTCGGCATTAAATGAATGCGATTTTTGTAAACATTATTTCACTTTTGTAATAAAAAATAAAGGTATTAGTGGAGCAGTGGATATTAAAGGACAGTAGACTTTCTAGTTGGGAATTTTTTGATATAAAAAGTTAGAATTGAGATTTAAGGTGTTTGCCACAAATAAAAAGCCTACTCAACTAAATGAGCAGGACATATCTACCTATGAAAAACATTCCGGCGGGGTGCCGGATTTTCTTTAACTAATATATCTTTTTAAAATTATTTTGCACTTAAAATAATAAGGTAAAATAGTCTTAAAAATTTAAAAACCTCGATTACTTGCCACGATAGAAGAAATATTAACAAGTTATATAGTATAGTTTTAACTAAACAAAAAGATTCAATCATACCTTTTGTTGAGAGTAACAATATTGCCGCTACAGAAACGATTGCAGATAGTAACACCGCTATTTTGTTGTATTTTATTAAATCATTGAACTTGTTAAATTCTTTAAGTTTTTTAACAGAAGAACTATCGCTTTGAAGAATAAGCGTTAGTACTGCGATTAGAAACCCAAAACAGATGGCCGAAAAATCAATTGATTTATCTAAAAGCTTTTCCAAATCCATTTTTTTATACAATTGAAAATAGGCAGTGGATACTGTAATAACTGTAGAAAGAAGAAGTGGACCATACTTTTCTAAATAATATCGATCAGATTTATTCGAGTTTTGCATGTTCTAATTTATTAAAGTATAAATCAAAATCTGGAATCGCAGACCTGTAAGCACTTTGAATTTCTTGTTTGCGCTCAGTTGGCTGTAAATCCGCCATATTTTTCCGCTCATTAACTTTAATATATAATTTCATGGTATCAATCACCAAGTCTACTTCAGTTAATGAATCTTTGTTTTCGGTAGTGTACCCTTTTAATTTTATATGTTTAACAGCGCCGTCAGATTGAGGGATTAGCTTTTGAAAACCAGAAAGAACACTATTTATAAATCCTCCATTCAAAACATGCGAGGTTCTTGCACCCACACTGGCAATAATTTTAAAATTGTCCGCACCTAAATCTTTACCTGGTTTTAGAACTTCTCCAACCGCTTTGCCTTCATTTTCTGATTTACGTATTAAATAATCAGGGTTAGCAACTTCAATTTCAAGTGTTTTTTTCTCGCCCATTGAAAGCAATTTTTCGAGGCTATCTACATTGTAAACAGTTTTAAAATTGATATCAAATGGCTTATACCATGTGTCGTTTGATAACCTATAAATCACGTCTTCAAACTGATTTAGGTAGGTTCCTTCTTTGCTAATTTCATATAACAGAATTCCGCGATGTTTTTCAAACAAAAAAACATTAGGATAGGCAAGACCTTCTACATTAGTTAAACCTAATGGTGAAAGCACCCCAGTTGTTACATTATTTTTAGGCGGTGTTGATTGCATTTTTGTTGTCTGGACCAATCCAACGATGTAGTCTCCACAATCTTCAAGGTATTTCAATCTTACGTATCTATCAGATAGCTTAATATCACGCTCTGATATTTCGGGATCCATTAAGAAATCAGCAAATGTAAATTCGCGATAATCATTCACACGGAGTGTTACGGTCACTACTTCTAATCTTTTTTTCTTTTTTGCCACGGTAAATTGTTTTTATACTAAGAAATTATGTTTTTATAGAATGAACTTTATTTATTAATGAAATTTAAGTTTTAACCCTTCCCTTTCAGTTGGTTCATTTTCAAATTCAAAGTGAATTTCCGGATAGTACTGCTTAATATTAATCTCATTAAGCAAAAATAAATCAGGTAGATTTTTAATGAAATTATACTTTGTCATTAACCATTTGTTGATTTCGTAATCTGAAGCATCCTTATTAACATACTCCAGCTCCCATGCTCTTCCCATAAATGATAATGAATTAAAGAAAATTAAATATTGCTCAATTGTTGAAAGCTGCGCCCTTAGTGTTTTGATGTAATTATACTTCTCACCGTATGTTAGATTTTCTTGGTCATTTATATACTTAACCGTTTGAAAAAGATGACGAAAATAATGGCCTAGTTTATATTGATGACCACCGTAGAATTTTCGGTACGGCTTTTCATTTAGCAAGTCTTGGATGGGAGTTGTTTCTTCTAAACCAAAAAGTATATCTGATATGGAAACTCTACCTGAATTAATTAGATGTAACTCTTCAAGAGTTTGAGAAGGATCTTTCTTGATTTCGCTCCAATGTCTTAACAAATTCTTATTATAAGGTTTTAGGCTTATAAACGACGCAATTTTTGAAATAAAATCGCTTTGATATTTATTTTCAAATAATTTACATAATGCACTTAAATCCTCATATGATGTTCCAAAAAATACGATGGAATAAGCAATGTCAATATGTGCTAATCTAATAAGGTCAAAACCTGTTCTTTTTAAGTTAATGGAAGCAGTTTTATTAAAATATTCACTTTGGAATATTAAGTGAATATCACAATTCTTGAAAAATGGAGCTACTTCTTTATAACAAGCCTCAACCTGGCTATATATAAAATCAATTGCTTTTCGGTCTTTCTTAATTACATTATCGACTTCATAAACAATATCATATAAGTTTTCTTTATGAAGTTTTATCAATTCAATAAACCGATTTTCAATCTGTGACTTTTCAAATTGTTTATCCTGTTTTTCAATAGCATTTTGCTGGCTGACTAATGTTTCAGCTTGTTGCTTGAAACTAAGGTAAACAAATATGAACCCCATTGTTGAGACTAAAGTGCCAATGACTCCTCCAAAGAAGTCGCCTATTTGACCAGTTTCTGTCCATTTTGAATTACCGGTGAGCCCCCAAGTAAACTCAGCTGATACCGAGTAAATAAAAATCGCGGTTATTATTATTGTAATGAAGCCCAATAGGCCGACAAGCCACCATAACCAGTTTAATTTTTTAAGTTTTTGTAAGAGCTCTTCAATTTGTTGTTTTTGCATTGGTAGTGATATTTTTAATTGTATAGTTAATAATTACGCCGACCGATCAACTCCATCAATAAATGTATTTACATAGTTGATGATTTTGGATAGGACTCTTTCGATGATTTTTTTGCGTTCGAGGAGTTTGGGTTTTTCCTGGAGTATTTCAAATACATCATCGCGTAGGGGTTTTCGTTCGGTGAATAAATAATTACCGATTACTTCCTGCAGCTTTTCGGGCATTAGGTTTTCTTCTGCACATAAGGCGTTGAAGGCTTTTACCTTCTCTGCATCCCAGAAATCATCAAAAAACTGAGGAATATCTTCCGCATCTTCTATATGAGGTATATTTTCGAGGATGAACTTTTCAATCAGTTCTTTTTTGCTACGAAGCTGAACTTCTCCCGACAGTATGTCGATAATGGCTTTTCGCTGCTTGGTTTGCTCTTCCGGGCTGCTGTCTTTTAACTTTGCCAGTAATTGAAGTATATAGGCAACGTTTATTTCATCACGATGAATAAGTTCCAATTCAAAATCTACATCCTCTAAAATTGAAACTTTTTCTTTGGCATTTTCATTTTTAACCTTGTCATACAAATCGAGGTACTTGCTTTTATAATCCTCAAAATTTTGTTCGGTCATGGCTAACTGGTCAAAGCTAAAGTCGGCGAAAGTGCTTAGGACGTTCTTTAAGCGCATTAACTCTCTAAACGCTTTTATGAACTCTAATTCTTCCACTTCACTCGCTAAATCATCCACACTGTTAACAGTTGGGGCAATTTTTATAAGCGCATCAAATGCCTGATTGAACTTTGTAACGTAATCTTCATACGGTTCCATCAGGATAATGTCCTTGGCGTCCTTATTGGAAAATAGAGCAATGGCATCATCAGTAGCCCTTTTTAAATTACGGAAACAAACAATATTACCTTGAGATTTTTGCTCGTTAAGTATGCGGTTAGTGCGTGAAAATGCCTGAATTAAACCGTGGTATTTAAGGTTTTTATCGACATACAGCGTATTCAATGTCTTGCTGTCGAAACCTGTTAAAAACATGTTTACAACCAGCAAAACATCAATCTGACGTTCTTTAACACGCTTAGCTATATCATTATAATAGTTATAGAAAGATTGACTGTCTTTAGTGGAGAATTTGGTATTAAATAGCTTATTGTAATCGCCAATGTATGCTTCCAGTTTATCGCGGCTGTGGGTATTTAATTGATAAAGGGCTTGCGGTTCGGCTGCCATAAACTCAAACTCAGGAATAAAACCTGTAGCATCTTTATCATCTTCATTCACTCCATATGAGAATATAGTAGCGATTTTTAAAGAATGCTCACCATTGTCTTTCTTAGACTTAAAGATGTCGTAATATTTTATCAGTGTATCAACGCTGCTTACGCAAAACATAGCCGTAAACTCTTTGCTATGTGTTTTGCGGGGGTGCTGCGCAATAATATAATCGGCAATTTTGCCTAATCGTTGCGGGCTTTCTAAAAGTTCCTGCGTATCAATGTCCTCAACTTCAATATCTATTTCTGTTTGACTGCCTTCTTTCTCCCGGTACCGACCCACGTATTCAACTGAAAACTTCAGCACATTTTCGTCTTTAATGGCATCGGTAATTACATATTTATGCAGGCATTCATCAAATAATTCTTTGGTAGTGCGTTTTCCTTTTTCATTTGCTACTGCATTTTCGGCAAAAATTGGAGTTCCGGTAAACCCAAATAGTTGATGATTATTGAAAAAAGATTTGATACGGGTATGCGTGTCGCCAAACTGGCTGCGGTGACATTCATCAAAAATAAAGACGATGCGTTTTTCTTGCAGCTTTTCCATACGCTCTAAAAAGCGTTGCTTACTAATAGCCGAATTTAGTTTTTGAATGGTAGTGACAATGAGTTTGGTTGAATCTGAAAACTGTTTTACTAAGGCATGTGTATCATCAGTTCCGTCAATACTACCTTTAGAGAAGCTGTTGAATTCCTTCGTAGTTTGATAATCTAAATCTTTACGATCGACCACAAAAACCACTTTATGCACCTGCGGCAAGTGCATTAAAATTTGGCTGGCTTTAAAAGAAGTAAGCGTTTTACCTGATCCTGTTGTATGCCATATATAGCCGTTTTTGGTGCTGTTTTTTACTCTGTCTATCAATGCTTCGGTAGCATAATATTGATAGGGGCGGAGTATCATCAGTATTTTTTCGGTTTCATTTAATACGATGTACTTAGTGATCATTTTGGCCACATGGCAAGGTTCTAAGAAAACCTTGCTAAACTCCTCTAATTGGGTAATGTTTTTATTGAAGTGATCCGACCAGTAGAACGTTTGCTTAAAAGATTGAAAGCGGTTATTGGCATAATACTTCGTGTTTACCCCATTACTAATGACAAAGAGTTGTACGAACTGAAATAAGCCATTGGAAGTCCCGAATGAATGACGGTGGTAACGATTAACCTGATTAAAGGCTTCTTTAAGCTCCAAGCCGCGACGTTTAAGTTCTATTTGCACCAGCGGTAAACCGTTAATGAGGATAGTTACATCATAACGGTTTTTGTAGGGCCCTTCCATGCTAACCTGTTGTGTAACCTGAAACTCGTTTTTGCACCAATGCTCCTGATTGATAAACTCTATATAAGCGGTTTCAGCATTGTCTTTAGTGAACTGCATTTTGTCTCTCAATACTTTGGCCCGCTCAAATACATTGCCTTTGTTAAGATGGTTTACAACTTTCTCAAACTCATTGGCTGATAAGGTAGTGTTATTGTGTTTTTCTAATTGGGATTTTAGATTAGCCAGTAAAGCAGCTTCATCATTAATAGCAACGAAACGATGTCCTAATGCAACCAATTGCTTCACTAAGTTATCTTCTAACTCTTGTTCAGGTTGTTTTCCCATTTTATATTGATAAATGTTTAAAGTAGATGCTAGTAATTTGCGGTTGCTATTATACAACAAAAGGCCAATATGATTGACCTTTTATCTTAATAGCATTAATAATTATTTAGATTCTTTTATTTCTTCTTTGAAAACAATATCCTCTTTTATGATTTCTGTAACATCAATTGTTGGAAGAATAAAATTATTATACGGTGTATTTTCTGTTTTTGCGTGTAAAACACCTCTTGCTGTTCCAACTGTTATCATCGCTAAATGTGTCATGAAATTCTTTGGAACTACAATGGCTGATGTTTCTTTGTTTTTAAAAGATTCCCATGCTTGGGGATGAATCTTAAATTGACAAAGTATTTCTATTAGAAGAAAAGGTTTACTCTTTATTTCAAATGCAAATTTGGCAAACAAACCAATTGTTTGATTTTCTTTATCAATACCAAAGTTTAACGCTGTCTCTAGTTTTACTTCTTCTGTTGTTTGAACAGTTACTTCCAGCATCGCAAATTGTTTGGTTGCTATGTGTTGAAGGATAAAACCAATTTCTTTTTTCTCTACCATTAACAAGCCATTTTAAAAAGTGTAGTTGAAGTAAGTTCTGTATCAAAAGATTGTAATTCAGAGAAATCACTTTTAGCCTGATAGAATTGTTCTATCTTCATAATTTCAGTTCTTACAAATTGTTCTGGCGTATAAACTTTAGAGATTGTGTATTTAGGAACTGAAATTAATTCAATATTTAAAGCTTGTTCTATTTTAGCAATGGTTTCAAGGGTTAAATTCTCTTTGCCTTTAACTATTTTATTTACCTGCTGAGGAGATACACCCATTGCATTGGCTAAATCGAGCTGTGATTTTCTTTGTTCGCGAAGCGTTTTGGTGATCATTATCGCAATTGCTTGTGAACGCTTTAACCAACTTTTGTTCTCTTCGCGGTATTGTACATCAGCGACCCATTGAGATGGCTCTTTTGAAACTAATCCCGCTAGTTTTTCTTTTAAATTATCTACTGCCATAGCCTTATAGTTCTAGTAGTTCATAATCATCTTGGTCGAGAACACCTTTTTCAGTTAAATAGTTTTTTAACATTTCTAACTTTCTCAATTCTACTTGTAGATGTTCTCTATTGTCCATCGTTTCTGTCAGCTTAATTGCCCCTCCACTAACAACAAACATATTAGGACCTATACGTATAGCATAAATTCTGAGCCAACTTTTCCTATTTAAACCTGTTGCTTTACTTTTTTGAAGAGGGGTTATTTTATACGCTCCGTTGTCTAATGGTTTGAAAATACTTTGTAATGATGATGAACCTGAGGACGCAATTGATTTTATGGTATTTTCTAATTCTTCAGCTTCATCCAGGGTAATCTGGATTGCCTGCTCAATGGATATATCATCATATATATCTTTATAAAAGCCACTTTTTAAGTCAGTTTGATGTTTTTCGAAAAAATCATTCAAATATTCAACATCGTTCCAATTGTTAAATAAGTCACTGAATTCATCGGTTGTTTTATCATCGAATGCTACTGAATATAAGCTTTCATTAATGACTGCAAAGATAGAGACTATTTTCATTAAATCAACTTATAGGTTTATTTTTCTCAATGTTACTTTTTTTAGACATATTATACAAACATTTGCTGCAATAATCCTTTTTTAAACGTTTGCTTTTTTTCTAACTGAATGGTAACCAGTTTGATTTTATCATCTATTGCAGATAGGAAATTTGCGATTTTTTCCTGTTCATCAGGAGAAGGAATAAGTAATTTGAGACAATTAATATCTTTCTTTTGAATGTTCGGCAGTCCAGAACCAACCCTTAAACGCATGATCTCATTCTGATTAAATTTAAGAATTTGATATAGAAACGGCTTTTTAAGTCCTTCAACTAGATTTGAAAGGGAATAACAATGTCCGCCGCTCCAAAATTTGGTTTTCATGTAATTAACATAACCACAAGAGTTACCACCTTCACTAATTGTAATAGTGTCTTCAATCGTATTCCATTCATCCGTGTAGCCAGATGGGTCAATTCCTCCATTAAGTGCTGGATATTTTCCTATTTCACGTAACTCACTCTTATTTAATTGCTCCCCTTTAACTATATTACATAATTCTCCTAACGTCTTTTCTTTCCATTTTGGAAAATCATTGCCGTTTTCATCTTTAAACCTGATTTGCTGGCTAAAGAGTTGCTGCATAACGCCTTTTTTGTATTGTTCTAAGAGTGCTTTTTTCTTAGTCAATTGTTGGATATTATCATCCACGGCGGTAAGGAAGGAAGCGATTTTTTGTTGCTCAGGAAGTGAAGGAATAATTATTCTCAATCTTTCAAACTCTTTCTGACCAAGTGTTTTGTTCCTCCCTGCTCCTCCAGGAGAAGCCATTTCTAATAAACCTTTACCCTTCTTAGTTAGAAATAAATAAAGTATATAATCAAGACTTAACTTATCATATATTGGTTGGTACATAGGGAATCGATGGGATGCTATCATTCCAATTTCTTTCATTGTTGTTTTGGCTACAGCTTGCTCCCAGGCAAAAACAATATTTACTATAAAAACATTTTCCTTTATCCAGAAGACACGCTTATTACCTAAGGATGCCCCTGTTACATAATCCTTATGAAAGATTCCTTTACCATGTGAACGAATTCCTATTTGCTGATATAATTTAGTTTCATCTACTTCAACTGGAAGTGAAATCCTTTCAAATATATCACTCAGTTTTTTTTCTTCCCAGTCTCCGCTAAACTCAGAAAAACGTAGGGTAGGTGCTTTTTTAATGAATGACATTACTTTCTAAGGTTAAAAATGGAGTTACAAGATTTAATTGTTTACAGAAATCTAAAATTGAGGCATCGGTAGCCTTTATGTCGTTTTCTAAATCGTTTAGCTTTTGAGCTATAGTCTGTAAATCAACCTTTTCCTCTTCTTCAAAGGTGTCTACATAACGTGGAATGTTGAGGTTAAAATCGTTTCCCTTTATTTCCTCCAGGCTGGCTACATAGCTGTATTTTTCCTCTGCCGAACGCTCGCGGTAAGTGGTAATGATTTTATCAATATCTTGTTCTCTTAAATAATTTTGATTAGTCCCATTACCATAATGCTTGCTGGCATCAATAAATAAAATATCGCCTTCGTTTTCTCTACATTTTTTAAAAACTAAAATGCAGGTAGGTATGCTGGTGCCATAAAAAATATTGGCGGGTAAACCTATAACAGCATCCAGGTAATTGCGGTCCTCAATTAAATACCGGCGTATATGGCCTTCGGCTGCACTACGGAATAAAACGCCATGCGGTAATACTACAGCCATGGTTCCATTATCGGCCAGTTGGTGTATCATGTGCTGCACAAAAGCGAAATCGGCTTTGGTTGCCGGGGCTAGTTTGCCGTACTGGCTAAAACGGTCATCGCTCATGTGCAATGGGCTGGCACTCCAATGGGCAGAGAATGGTGGATTGGCCACAATGGCTTCAAAGCGTTCGTTGATGTGTTGCGGGTGTTCCAGCGTGTCTTCCTGTTTTATGTCGAACTTTTGATAATGCACATCATGTAAAATCATGTTCATGCGTGCCAGATTATAGGTAGTACGGTTTAATTCCTGTCCGTAAAAGTTAGAAACTTCATCCACTTCTTTGGCAACTCGTAATAACAATGAACCCGAACCGCAGGTGGGGTCGTACACTGATTTTAAGCGGGTTTTACGAGTAGTAACCAGTTTGGCCAATACTTTTGAAACCTGTTGCGGCGTATAAAACTCACCTGCTTTTTTGCCGGCGCCACTGGCAAATTGCCCGATCAGATATTCATAAGCATCGCCCAGTACATCTGAATTAACATCTTTTAACTGGAAGTCTATTTTATCCAGATGCGCAAGTACTTTGGCAATCAAACTGTTTTTAGCAGATTCTGTACGACCCAATTTTGTTGAGGTGAGGTCGAGATCTTCAAACAGATTATCGAAATCATCTTCACTGTCGGTACCCATGGTACTTTGCTCAATGCTGTTGAGGATCTTGCCTAAATCTTCCAGTATGAAATTACTTTTCACATCAGCTTCTTCATCATCGGCTATGGAGTTACCTCGTTTGGCAATTTCAGAGAAAAGCTCCGTCGGCTTTAAAAAATAACCCAGCTTTAAAAGTGATTCTTCTTTAATGGCGGCTAAGTATTCCAGGCCTTCATCCGTATTTTCATTGATATTATTGTACGTAATGCCATCTTCCTTTAAAATGTCGTTGGCATACATCAGCATTTTCTCAGAAAGATATTTATAGAAGATGAAACCCAATATATAATCACGGAATTCATCAGCATCCATTTTGCCACGTAAAGTATTGGCAATATTCCATAATTGTTGTTCGAGTATTCGTTTTTGATCTTCAGACATTTGTAGAATAATTTTATAAGCAGAAATGATTTTGCTTCAGTGGAGCAAATTAGCGAAAACCGGGGAAACAATTCTATAGGTAAAATTACGTTTTCTGACGTTTGCAATTAGCAACGCACCTATATAGCCTTAGCACATTTGCAAAGGTTTTTAGACTCAAATTTGAGCCTCTTATGAGCTAGTGTCGGTATCATTAAAATTTCTTCGCTCATACAATACAGGTTTATGTATAAGTTTCAGGGCCTTATGCCTTGAGTAAGTGTAATAGGCGTCTATTGTTGTTCACTATTGGAAATGGCCTCATCCATTAATCGCTTCACCCCCTTGCCATTTTTTTTATAGAGATAATCCCAAGCTTTTTGAATCCGTTCATTTTCCAATTGTTTAATTTTAATTGTTTGCTGGGCTTCACTCCAATGAATCCCCCACTTATAAAGATTGGTAATAAACAAAAGAAGTACGAGCCAAAGCAGCCAACGGCTGAAAACGACTTTATAAAAGAGTTTTGCGTCCTGTTCGGGAAATAATAAGATTTGAAATTTTTTAATGATACTCTTAGGCTGGGAGCCTACTATTAATTTCATATCAACAATGCCGCTTTTTATAATTTCCTGGATAGGCATGATATCAATTTTTACAGCATTGTTTTCCGTGAGGGACCGCTTTTTCTGAAAACTGTCGAATTTGCCATTCAGTTCATTAACAGCTGAAATCAAATCGTTTACAGTCTGATTAATTGTTTGCTGCTCTTTCGTGAATTCTTCCAACACTATTTCAAGGGTTTCTTTTGCAATTGTTTCGGTTTTCTTTTCCATAATGCATCTTTTTAATCATCAAACAATTATCTATTAATCTTTAATCCTTTCCTTCTGCGCTTAGTTTCTTTTAATAGTTGAGGATTGGTTTCTGCTACCTCTGGTTCATTTTTTAGAAGTTGGTGAAGTAAATTTGAAGAGCTGTTTTCCGTAAATCCACCCAACAAAATACTTTTGTGATTCATTAAGTTGTTTTTCTCACTTAGTGTATGGTTGATAAATGATGTATCAGATTGTTTTGGTTCCAGTTGTTTCAATTTTTGATTCATTAAGAGAGTATTTTCAATTTTTGATAGAGAATACCCCACTTCGCTGCCTTTGATCTTTACTTTCTTAGAATCAATGAACGAGATTCCCCGGCCTTTAATAACGATATAGCCCTTTACTTTCATTTCTTTTTCAAATAAAGAATACTGAGAGACTTTAGACAGGGTCAATTTAATGTCCGCTTTTAGTTTTTCTTTACGCTGATCATATCTAGGAAGCATTCGATCCTTAGGAGATAAAAACGCTCGAGGATTTAAGACTTCTTTCAGTTGATATTGCTTTTCCAATCGACGGCAAAGGTTTGCCATGAGTTTATAGTTGTTGCTGTCAGAGGCAACCTTACCATCGAACCCTACGCGATTTGCTGCGATGTGTATATGCTGTTCTTTAGTGTCTTTATGCAATACACAGATGTATTGATGATCCTCTATGCCAAACTCTTTTGCGCAAGCCTGGCCGATTTCAATCAATTGGTTTTTAGTAAGGATTTCATCAGGAGCCAGTCGCAAGGATAAATGAAGAACCGGCTTTTCTACTCTTTTACTTAGCTTTTGCACATCCTTAAATTGACTAGCCAGTTCACGTTTGTTTCCAAAACAATTGTTAAAGGCAAGTATTTCTGCACGGTCTATATGCTGCAAATGATCACTAAGCGATAAAGATTTTTTCTGCTGTTCAGAAAGTTCCTGTTTATCTTCCAAGCAATAACTGATGCAGTGATAAAAGGATTTTCCAATAGATACATGTCCGATCATAATAAATACTGCTTTATTGCCGATGCCAATTCTTTAGCTTGGGTTGATTGTACTTTTAATTCTGCCCGTTCCAATACGCTTAACTCTTCAATCCCATTCCGTTTCTTTGCAATCTGATTTAAATTGGCTGCTAAGTGATTCAGCGTTGCAGTAAATAAAAGCACTTCTTTGGGCAGTACTTTTAGCCGTTTATCAACTTTCCCATTAATTGCTATTTCTCGAAAGTATTCTGAAACAGAAAGGCTCACACTATTGGCCTTAGCCTCAATAATCCTACGTTCATACAAGGTGCACCTGACTGCAAGCAACTGATCTTTTTTTACAGTCTTTTTAGGTCGACCACCCTTGTTTTTTCTGACAACAATCTGCGTTTGCATATTATCCTCCCTCTAATTTTTTGAATGCGATAGCATGAAAAAAATCCTCTCTCTGAATGCGATAGCATGAAGAGAGCCAGCCGTTTTGGTTATACCAAAACATAGCTGGCTACTGCTAATCGTTACAGTTTTCTTCCTATCCTTTGACTGTGTTTTATGTCTTGTTTTTTATGAATTAACCAATCGTTTAAATCATTGTGATTTTGGTATAAGAGACTTTGGTCGATGTACTTACGCTCATCTAATTTTAAGAGTTGCTGAGTATTTTGAATACCGTTTGGGTCTCGATCTAAATAAAGGTTTACTCTGTCATGTTTATCGATGATCGGAACTGCTTTTTTAAGGAAAGAAAGCGAGTTTAGAATTAGGAAGTTGGAAGACTGCATTTTTAACCTATGATTTATTGTTAAAAAAGACAGATAGTTGAAAAAGCCTTCGAAAACATTTATTTCTTTGCTGTTATTCTCAAAAAGGGTAAAATCCTTGGGTGAACAACAACCTTTGAAATCCTTGTTTCTGAATTCATATCCTCCTGAATTGTTTTGAAAACCAATTGCTGTGTGCATCTTGCCATATAGTAAAAAATCAACTTCCTTACAGGAAGAGCTTGCAAGTTGGAGAGGAATACAACGGGATTGTAGATAATCCGTTAAAGATCTATCCGCAAGCGAACGCGAATTGAGGATAACGATTTTACTTTCATCTGTGTTTTTCTTTTCATCAACTAGAGAAAGAGGCGGGTGAAAAGAAAAAGGGGTTAAGGATTTATGCTGAGCCAAACGTTCAAGAAAGTCACTGACAGAACACTTAAAAAAGAGAATACCAAAATCAATCAGATTCCCTCCTTGACCGAGCCCATGATCATACCACACAATAAGTTTGCGATTTATTTTAAATGAAGGCGTTTGCTCTGCTCTTAATGGTGAAAGATACCAATAATCCTGATTCCGGGTCTTTTGTGGTAGATGATTTAATGAGGCTAAATAATCAACTAAATCAATTTGTTTCGCAGCCCTAATTTTTAGCTTTTTCATAGTCCTAGTTTTTAATTAATAGGAAATAAAAAAGCGATTAACAAACAACCATTATTAGACGGTTATACTTGCTAATCGCTTTAAATCCAATAAGAAAAGGTTCGATATTTGTACTTTAAGGTCCGCTTAAATTCGCCCTTAGATTAGCTTCTAAGGGCGTTTTTGTTGCAAGTGTATATAGCTAACTGTATATACTTCCTTAGAGAGATACCCAACGGATCTGGATCAAAACCTGTGGACTAAGCATAAAGTTAGCAAGCCTGAAAGGGAAAAAATTGACATTTCCCACTCCTCTGTATTGTGCTCGAAAGGCCTTAATTTTCGCATTGAACGATTCGGCAGAGGCATTGGTGCTTTTGTTGTCGAAATAATTGAGAATGTTCTTGTGGTGATTGATGATCGTTCGGGAGATGGTATTGAAGGACTTGAATCCAGACTGTTCCGCCTGCTCATTCCATCGGGCTAATCTTGCAAACCCATAGAGCTTATCCCGATTGTCCTGAAAGATCCAGGATAGTTTCTGCGCTAAATCATAGGCTTTTCTTAGGGTAGGGTATTTTTCAAAGAGGAGTTGGGCCCGTTCGGTTTGTTCAGCAGTCCAGTTAGCCTCCTGCTTATATAAGAGGTACCGGCTCCTGGCCAGTAGTTGTTTTAAGGTATCTCCATTGGAAAGCACTGGAGGGTGGTAGGTTGCTTTGGATAGTTTAGCCGCTTCCAATGCTTGATATTCTGCCTCGATTGCCTCCCAGCGGTATTTAATCCGTATCTCTTGCAGGGCTTCTGTGGCCAGCTGTTGAACATGGAAGCGGTCGATCACCTGAGTGGCATTGGGAAAGCTTTTTTTAGCAATCAGGCTTTGTTGCCCGCTAAATCTAAAGTGATCTCTTGTACTTGCTTACGTTGCTTTAAGGGGATTTTCTGCAACAAAGGGATGATATTCTCGGATTTGGTCCCTTCGCGGTATAGAGCTCCCCCTGGGAGAGGGAAGTTTCATCGATGGATAGAAAAGGGCCAATGTTCTGTTCAAAAATAAGTCCTTTGCGAGCCATATCCTTATTTTTCCAAACAGAGTAGTCACTAAGTTTGTCCCGGTAATACCGTTGCAATTTTTTACCGCTAATGCCGTAAAAAGAACCGATTGTTTGCAGGCTGTGGGCTTTAGTATCGGCTGATTGCTTTTAAAAAAGCCGCAAAATCCTTCGTGATTCGCGTTCCCTTGGCTACTGCCTCCCAATTGCGGTAAACTACCTTCTGGGTGTCCAGATTCATCCACCGGCGACGTTTAACATGCAAGAACACCTCCCGACCCCGGATGGGAAAATCCTGTAAAATAATTTCATCGAAAAAACCTTAATGGTATTGAGTTCTTCCAGGTAAAAATGAAGGGCATTGGGCTGTTCTTTATGATCAACCAGTTTGAAATAGTCAGAAACACCTTCGGGAATAATCAGATGAAGAAGGGCTTGAAAGGAGTCGTGCATAATAAGTTCTTACTCCACAAAAATCATCTTTTATCCTTAACTCCACAACTTTGAGTCTGATCCTACCCCGCCCGGTTGCTAAAACTCACTTCGGAGCTTGATGTGTATTAAATCAAAAATGTATTAGAGAAAATAAGGTACTATTTGAGTTTAGTAGGAGGCATGACAATTTCTCAAAAAATGCCAGTGCAAAAAAAGTTAACTTATATGATATCCTTGTTAACTCAACAGGAGTAGGAACTTTGGGACGCATTGCAATTGTAAAAAGGTTGCCCGAAGATTTAATAACTGTTGATTCGCACGCGACAATTGTTCGACCAAATTCCCAAAAAATTAATCCATTATATTTTGGATTTTCAGTAATTAAAAAACAGAAAGTGATTGAGGGATTTAGCGTTGGCTCACCCGGACAAGTTGCGGAACCTAAAGCAAGCTAAAATAAAGCATGAAGCCGTAAACAATTCAGTAAAATATTCACAAAATCGTGAATATTTTATAGTTATTTTTAGTTACTTTTGTTGCACATTTACCTTTCGAAAGTTTAATGGAAATTAGTTTTAAGAAGCAAGTGTTGGCAGATTTATATGAAGGCAAGAAAATAACAGATAAAGCATATAAATCCAACCCCACACTAATAAAACAGTATATAAAAACGATAGATAAGTTAAAGTCATTACAGAATATAGAACAAGCATTTCAATTTAAAACCCTTCGCTATGAAAAGTTAACAGGTAATTTAAGAGGCAAAAGTTCGGTAAGTGTAAATATGCAATACCGAATCATCTTTGAAGAAGTTACCGCTAATGAAGAGCCGTTTGAAATCATCTTGTTGGAGATTGAAGAATTAAGTAATCATTACCAATAGGTTTTGTTAAACTTTAAAAAGGAAGGCTGCCTTGTAAAAAAACAGTCAAAACACTATGACTATTCATATTAAAGAACTTGTTCCGGCAAATGCCACTCACCCGGGCGAAGTTTTAAAGGAAGAACTCGAGGCAAACGCTATAAAACAAAAAGACTTTGCACTACAAACAGGTATTCCGCGCACCCAATTGAATGAAATCATCAAAGGCAAAAGAGGAATAAATGCCGATATTGCCCTCCGTATTGGTAAAGCGCTACAAATGGATGCGGATTTGTGGATGAATTTACAAAGTGGTTTTGATTTAGCTATTGCCCGCATTAAAGAAAAAAACAGGGCCCAACTGGAGGCCATGGACAGATGGGATATGATTAAAAATTATATCCCATTAAAGTTCTATAAAAAGCACAGTGTCATCAGTGGCAATCCGTTAAAAGATATAGAAACGGTGTTTACTATCTATGGAGCTAAAAATTCTGACGAATTAATCAGCGTGTACAGCAAAACGAGTTATGCCTGTTTTCGTAAATCAGAAAAATTAGAAATTGATAAAATTAACCTAATTGGCTGGGTAAAGTTAGTAAACTACAAGGCTACCCAACTAAGCGTAGCAGCATTTGATTGTAGCTCGAAGGAGCAGTTATTAGCAGAATTAAAGCAAATATTTAGAGCTAATAAAAATACGGTTGAATTGACTCAGCTGACGCTCGGCAGGCACGGAATTAAACTCGTTGCTCAGCAAAAACCAGATAAATGTGCTATTGACGGTATCTCATTTTGGAGCAATGGCAATCCTGCAGTCGGCATCAGTTTAAGGCACCTGCGTATTGATAATTTTGCATTTACCATTATGCATGAGTTAGGACACATTTTCTTGCACCTGGTAAATAATAACACGGCCGAATTTATAGACTTAGAAGATAGTGATAACGGATATGGCAACAGTAAGGAGGAAATTGAAGCCAATCAGTTTTCTGCCGACGCATTAATAGATAAGCATGCATGGCAAGATTTTACAGCCAAAAGCACCATTCATAATACAAAACACGTGTATGATTTTGCTAAAAAGGTAGGAGTTCATCCCGCATTAATTTACGGGCGCTATTCAAAAGAAACCGGTAACTATAAAATTAAAACCTCGATTGACAGAGCACTGCAGTAAACATTTAGTAAAGCTTCCATAGTCTTGGTAGTACATTTATCCGCCAGAGCTAATTTTATACACTGTACCTTTTTTCTGACCACTTTTAATGAGAATGTTTATTTCTACCAACTCTTCAAGATCACGTAGTGCAGTTCTTTCAGAAGTATTATAAAGCGTTTGATATCCACTATTAGTGATACTTTTATGCTCTGCTACATATAAGACCGCCTTTACTTGTCTATCATTTAATCCTAGATTTTTAAGTTGATCTTCGGTATAGCGATTTCTATAAAGGGTGACTAAAATCCCGCCATCCTGTTCCTTAATGCCTTCCCTTTCTTTTTTATCGTTTAGGACGCTATTGATTTTTAATTATTTAAAAATTGGTGATACACCCGTTCCCGTTGCCACTATGCGAAAACAGGATCTTTAGTGTTTCTGTAGCAAGATCGGATTGCAATGCCGGCAGAGTGCTAGCGAAATTGGTAATGGCATTCCCTTGGTGCTTGTAAAGGTTGCTCTCGATTTGAAGTACCATTACATTTCTACTCCAGCCGTTTTCAATAGTCTTTCGGATATAAAACAGACGTTCGTTGATATCCTTAACCCTTATCCAATAAAGAAATGTGATGGTACCAAGTTAATTGTGCAAGTTGCGCTTGCACTTTTTCTTGATCTTCAAATTGTGCAAGTGCCACTTGCACAATTGTTATAGATTTATTTTCATCGTTCTGTAATTGTGTAGCCTGGGGGTAGCACAATTTGTAAATCGGGATAGGCTTCTGCAAAAGCCCTCATGTATTTGAGATTTCTTATGGATAGGCCTTTAAAATCTGGAAATTCTGCTTTTAAGTCGGCTGCTAACCTATCAATGATTTTAGCTCCCCAACCTTCTGTTTGTTGCTGCTCTAATATTGTTTTGCCGATTTCCCAATACACACTTAGCAATTCGGTATTTACAGCTACAGCTGCTTTTAGTCGGGCCTGTCTGATTTTTTCTTTCAGATCGGTTAATATCCGGCCATAATCATTGCTAGACAACAGGCTCATAATTAATTTTACTAAGGTTTAAGCTAATTCTTTCATTAAGTACAGCGATTAGCCCCATCGCAACGTGCTTGTACTCGGCCGCATGATGCAGAACTTGGTAAAATTAGGTATTAGTCGGTCCAGGGCATGGGAGTTTTCAAACTCCCGAAAAGGCTATTGGCACATCGCCAATAGCTGGATACTGTCGACATCCTTTACCAATAGTCGGCTAAAAGACGCCGGATATCCCTCTTTGACGAAAAGTTATTTGACTGCTCGAAAACTAAATTAAGGAACCGCCGTATACCGAACGGTACTTATGGTGGTGTGAGAGGACAAGTAGCCAACTAATGGCCACTTTCCTATTCGTACTAATAACGTCATTAAAAACTATCTAAGCTTTATCAATCCCAAAACAGACAAAATTTAAGTTGGGTTAAAAGCTTGGATTTTCTCGCCCCCCCTTCTTTCTTCTCCTTAATCAAAAAAATAATGCCTATGGCTCTAATAAAATCCTAACCTTCAAATTATCTTAAAATCAGGAAAACGTTTGAACCGACATCTTCAAACGTTTTCCTGACTTCTTAGAGGATTTATAAAAGTTTCATAGTTGTTTTATAAACTTAACCATTCTATTTTCAGTCGTCATAAAGACATTAAAAATACTTTATACTTAAACCAAACTATGCAAAATATTGGCAAATACAGGTGGTCAATTTGTGCGTTGCTTTTCTTCGCTACAACCATCAATTATATGGATAGGCAGATAATTGGCCTGTTAAAGCCTGTATTGGAAAAAGAGTTCAATTGGACGGAAAAGGATTATAGTTTTATTGTAATGGGATTTACTGCATCCTATGCACTAGGGCTTTTATTCTTTGGTCGTTTAGTCGACAAAATTGGATCTAAATTAGGGTATGCCATATCAATTATATTATGGAGTCTGGCTGCTATGGGACATGCTTTGGCGCGCAGCACTTTCGGTTTTTTTGTAGCCAGAGCATCCTTGGGTGTTGGCGAAGCAGGTAATTTTCCATCGGCAATTAAGTCTGTGGCAGAATGGTTCCCCAAAAAAGAAAGGGCTGTAGCTACAGGAGTTTTTAATTCGGGAGCTAATATCGGTGCAATTGTAGCGCCTGCTGTAATTCCTTTTATAGTGGCCAGTTTTGGTTGGCAGGAAGCATTTATTTATACAGGAGCTTTAGGGTTTATTTGGCTATTGTTTTGGTGGTTTTTATATGAGATTCCGCAAAAACACAAACGTTTAAGTGAAAAAGAATTACATCATATACAACAAGACGATGGTAAAGTTGAAATGGTTTTTCAAACAGAAAAAATATCAATCGTAAGCTTATTAAAAATGCCACATACTTGGGCATTTGCAATTGGAAAGTTGCTTACTGATCCGGTTTGGTGGTTTTTTCTGTTTTGGCTGCCATCTTATTTTGCTTCTTCTTTTGGATTAGATCTTAAAAAAACAGGTCTGCCTTTGATAATTATATATACAGCCGCTAGTATAGGAAGCATTGTCGGAGGATATATATCGTCTTATCTGATAAAAAGAGGGTGGCAGGTTACTCAGGCCCGTAAAAGCACCATGTTGCTTCTTGCTTTTTGTGTATTTCCAATTGTAACTGCACAATTTACACATCAATTATGGGTGATAGTTGGATTGATTAGTTTGGCTTCAGCAGCACATCAAGGGTGGTCAGCAAATATTTTCACTACTGTTTCTGATTTTTTTCCAAAGGAAGCAGTAAGCTCGGTTGTAGGTATAGGTGGAATGGCTGGAGCAATAGGCGGCATTGCATTCCCTCTCCTTGTCGGAAGTTTATTAGAATATTATAAATCAATAGGAGCAATGAATACGGGATACAATATCTTATTTGTTGTATGTGGATTCGCTTACCTATTGGCCTGGGTGGTTTTATTTGTTATTGCACCCAAGTTAAGCAACAAAAAAGAAACGACGCAAGTCTTAACAACGGCCTAATAAAAATATACAAACACAATTATTTATCTGAATAGACTTTTTAGTCATTCGTCAAAACAAATTAAAAATGACAATAAATCCTTTTGATTTAACAGGCAAATTGGCACTGATCACAGGTGGGGGCACCGGCTTAGGTATTGGGATGGCGCAGGCCATGTGTAATGCTGGAGCCAAAGTAATAATTACTGGCAGAAGAGAACCTGTTTTATTAGAGGCAGTAAAAGAGTTAGGCGAAAATGCTCAATATATAGTTCACGATATAAATGAACTTAATACAATTCCTGCTCTTGTTGATAGGGTTGAGCAAGCTTATGGCCCGATTGATATAGTAATAAATAACGCTGGAATTAATATGAAAAAACCCGCGATAGAGGTTACTGACGAAGATTTTAATCAAATTATTCATACAAATTTAAATGCAGTATTTGCCTTGACACGCGAATGCGCGAAAAGAATGTTGCCTCGTAAGCAAGGTTCTATCATCATGATTTCATCCATGACTGCTATGTATGGTATTGATCGCGTGGCTCCTTATTCAGCGTCAAAATCTGCAGTGAAGGGAATGATTATGGGCTTGGCATCTGAATTTTCACCATTCGGAGTACGAATTAATGCCATTGCTCCTGGATTCATAGAATCACCGATGATGTTGAAAGCAATGGATGGTGATCCACAAAGAAAAGCAAAGGTTTTAGGACGTACTCCTATGGCTGCTTTCGGAAAAGCGGAGGATATAGGCCATACTGCTGTATACCTGGCATCAAATGCGGCCCGATTTGTTACAGGAGTGACCATTCCCGTTGATGGAGGTAACTCTATTGGTTTTTAAAATCTCCTTGGAATAATTTTTACAAAATGCACTTTTTAGAAAACAACAATATAAATATTGATACTTTAAATGTATCAGGATTAAAAATGATGGAACAAACCTGGCGATGGTTTGGGCCACATGATTTGGTATCCTTACAGCATGTAAGGCAGGCAGGAGCTACAGGTGTTGTTACAGCTTTACATCATATCCCTCACGGAGAAGTGTGGCCAGTGGATGAGATTATGAAGCGTAAGAAAGAAATTGAAGGTAGCGGGCTTCGGTGGTCAGTGGTAGAAAGTGTTACTGTTCACGAAACTATTAAGACGCATAGCGGAAATTATCAGGAGTACATTGAAAAATATAAAACTACAATACGAAATCTGGCAAAATGTGGTGTCAATATAGTTACCTACAATTTTATGCCGGTGCTTGATTGGACCCGCACATCTATAAATTATGAAATGCCTAATGGCGCTAAAGCGCTGTATTTTAATTGGCTTGATTTAATTGTATTTGATGTTCATATTCTGCAGCGAAAGGATGCAAAAAACGATTACAGTAGTGATTCACTTGATAAAGCTTCTGTACGTTTTGAGAATATGTCGACAGAAGAAATTGAGCGATTGACTTCTGTTGTTTTACTTGGTATTCCTGGTGAGGAAGAACTGACTCTGGATCTCCTTCGAAAAGCACTTGCTACTTATGAGCATATTGGCCAAGCCGAACTTCGGGAAAATCTAAAATATTTCTTGCAAGAAATAGCTCCGATTGCTCAAGAGTGTGGAATTAAACTCGCTATTCACCCTGATGATCCTCCATTTGATATCCTAGGGCTTCCACGTGTGGTGAATTCTAAAGAAGATTTTGAATTTATTTTAAAGGAGGTAAATATTCCTGCAAACGGAATATGTTTTTGTTCCGGTTCATTAGGAGCTTCTTCTCAGAATAATCTACCTGAAATAGTTAAATCCATTGGCGATCGCATTCATTTTGTTCATCTGCGGAATGTAAGTAAGGACAAGGAAGGAAACTTTTTTGAAGCTGACCATTTGGGCGGTGATGTTAATATGTTTAGTGTGATGAAAGAGCTGCTAATGATTCAGCAAAAAGTACAGCATGCAATCCCTTATCGTTCTGATCATGGACATCAAATGCTTGATGACTTAAACAAGTTTACCAACCCCGGATATTCCGCAATTGGCCGATTAAAAGGACTTGCCGAATTAAGAGGACTTGAGTTGGGCATTGTTAGTTCTATGTAGTCTTTTAAAATCGTTTTAATCGTCCTGGACATTTAGAATAAATCCATGAAAACATTTTTGCACGAAGATTTTTTACTTACCAGTAAAACAGCTCAAATACTCTATCACCAGCATGCGGCAAATATGCCTATTGTCGATTATCATAATCACCTTTCTCCTGAAATTGCAGCAACTAATACCCCTTTTGCAAATATGACTGATATATGGCTAAAGGGAGATCATTACAAGTGGAGAGCTATGCGAACAATGGGTGTAGATGAAAAATATATAACAGGGAACGCAACTGATCAAGAGAAGTTTATTCAGTGGGCAAAGGTTGTGCCTCATACCATTCGTAACCCTTTGTACCACTGGTCGCACATGGAATTAAAAAATCCATTTGGGGTAAATGAATTATTAAATGAAGGAAATGCAGAGGCTATCTATCGACACTGCAACAATTTATTGCAGCAACCGGAGTTTTCACCTCAAGGATTGCTAAATAAGTTTAAAGTTGAAGTGATTGTCACGACGGATGACCCAACGGATGATTTACAATGGCACAGGCAAATGGCAAGGGAGCAGAATAAAGTGTTAATGCTTCCAACCTTTAGGCCCGATAAAATTTTTCAGATAGATCAAGCTGATTTTCAGGTATATCTTCGAAAATTGGGAGACACGGCTGGTGTGTCTATACAATCTTTGAGTGATCTTTTACTTGCCCTCCAAAACCGTATCGATTTTTTTGCAGAACATGGTTGCAGTTTGGCCGATTACGGTTTGAAAGCCATTCCTTTTTGTAAAGATTATTCATTTACCAAAGCTGATGTAATGTTGAAAAAGGCGATAGAAGGTACTTATATTCTCTCTGAAGAGGAAGTTCTAAACTATCAAATGGTTTTATTACTAGAGCTGTGCAAAATTTATCATCAAAAGCAATGGGTGCAACAATTTCATTTAGGAGCACTCAGAAATGTGAATACCCGTTTACTAAACTTACTGGGAGCTGATGCAGGTGTTGATATTATAGGAAGCACTTCGCAGGTGGAAAGTTTAGCGTTTTTCCTAAATCAGTTAGATCAAAATAATCAACTTGCCAAAACAATCCTTTATAATCTTTCTCCTGCAGATAACGAAAGGTTTGCAGCGTTAGCCGGTTCCTTCCAAGGGGCTGGAATTAAAGGGAAGGTTCAATATGGGGCTGCGTGGTGGTTCATGGATCAAAAAGATGGCATTGAAAAACAGCTTGACGCCCTTTCTAATATAAGTCTTCTAAGTTGTTTTGTTGGCATGCTTACTGATTCTCGCAGCTTTCTCTCTTTTTCACGTCATGATTATTTCAGAAGAATTTTATGTGCCAAACTTGGCCAGGAAATGGAGCAGGGAATATTGCCAAACGATATTCCTGGAATAGGAGAATTAATTGAGAATATCAGCTATTACAACGCAATAAACTATTTCAACTTTAAATGTCCAATACCCAAAACATACTCACCTTTGGAGAACTATTATTCAGAATAAGTCCTGAGTTAGAGGAACAAAATGCTGGTTTTTTTATAGGAGGAGCGGAACTTAATGTAGCCTCTGCTTTAGGTCGCTGGGGGCAAAATGTTTCTTATTTGACCACTCTGCCTGATAATGATTTAACACAACTGGTCTTAGCTAAACTAAAAGAGCGCAGAGTCAAAACGGATTCAGTTATGTTGAGCGGAAATCGAATCGGAGCTTATTATCTTACTCAGGGAGCCGATCTAAAAAATCAGGGAGTGATCTATGACCGGGCACATTCTTCTTTTTCAGAATTGAAACCAGGTCTAATCGATTGGGAAAAAGTCTTTCATAATGTAGATTGGTTTCATTGGAGCGCAATCACTCCGGCCTTGTCGCAAGCTCATGTAGATATTTGTAAAGAAGCTTTGGTCTATGCAAAGAGATTGGGGATCACAACTTCAGTTGATTTAAATTATCGTTCAAAGCTCTGGAACTATGGTGTTGAGCCTATTGAGGTGATGCCTGAGCTAGTGAGCTTTTGTGATATAGTAATGGGCAATATGTGGGCGGCTGAAAAAATGCTGGGTATTCCGGTTTGTTCAAGTGTTGGCGGTGAAAATCTAAACGACTCCGTTTATTTGAATGCGGGTGAGGAATCGGCTTTAAAACTAAAACAGCAATTCCCAAATTGCAAAGCTGTGGCTTATACGTATCGTTTTTCAGTGCATGAGAACACCATTCGTTATTTTTCCTCACTACATGCCGATCAATATTATATTTCGTCAGTTTACTCTTCTAATAAAATAGTTGATAAAGTTGGAACGGGCGATGCTTTTATGGCTGGATTAATCTTAGGTCTAAGAGATCAGCTTCCTTATTCGGTTACCTTAAAATTTGCCACTGCTTCAGCCTTTAGTAAACTTTTTGTCTTGGGAGATTGTAACACAACTCCCTTTGAAAACATTCAACAATTGGTATATGAAAATTCATAACAAACAAAAAAATACCATTCAGGAACTTACTAAATCAAAGATTTTGCCTTTGTTCTATCACGAAGACATAGAAGTGTGCCTTAAGTTGCTCAAAGCTTGTTATGATGGCGGAATTAGGGTTGTAGAGTTTACGAATAGAGGGGGAAATGCTTTACAGAACTTCTCTCAACTTCGAGTTCATGCATTGGAACGTTATCCGGATATGATTCTTGGAATAGGAACCATTAAAAACAAAGCAGAAGCAGAATGCTTTTGGAAAGCAGGCGCCGCCTTTATTGTAAGTCCAGCAATGGATGAAGAAACAGGTATTTTTTGTTTGGAAAAAGAACTATTGTGGGTTCCCGGTTGTATGACGCCAACAGAAATAAACAAAGCTGTTCAATTGGGTTGTAGTCTGATCAAGTTATTCCCAGCAAATGCATTGGGTGTTGGTTTCTCCAAAGCCATGAAAGATGTTTTTCCGGATACTAAATTTATAGTCACCGGCGGAATCGAGGCTAAACAAGCTGAACTTGATAAATGGGTGGACAATAATGTTATTGCCATGGGCTTGGGGAGTAGTTTAATTAAAAACGACTGGATAGCTGCTAATAAGTATGATGAGATTACACGTGTACTACAAGAGATTTGCGTTTATTAATTTGGTGTTGGCATAAAAAACGACCGATGACATTAAACAACAAATGAACAAAAAAGAGATTTTCTATTTCCTCATCATATCAGTATTCCTTGTGCAAGCAGGTTTTGCTCAATCAAATACTACTGTTATCAATTGGCAAAAATTCCTTTCCCGCAATGATTTGGTGTTTGATACGCTTACTACCAAATGGGAAGAAGGAGTTTTTACCGGCAATGGTTTGCTTGGCGCTATGCTTTACATGAAGGATAGCAATGCCTTGCGCCTGGAGGTTGGTCGTACGGATGTAGTAGATGGAAGAGAAGGTTCGCCGGCATTTCAAAAAGCTCGTTTACCCATCGGACATTTTGAGCTCAGACCGGAAGGAAAAATTATAAAGAATACCGCCCGGCTTTATTTATGGAATGCTGAAGCAAATGGAACGATTGTAACCGATAAAGGAACGATTCAATGGCGCACCTATACACTTTCACAGATGAACGTTATTGTTTTTGAAACGAAAGTGAGTGCCGGTGAAAGAAAATTTCAATGGCAGTTTCACCCCGAAGTTTCCATTAGCGGCCGCACAAAATTCAGGAAGGCTCCTAATGGATATGTGGCTAATCCGCCCTCCATTCTTGAAACGGCTGGAGCTGTTGAATACTGTAAGCAGCCGATGCTTGCCGGCGGCGACTACACTACGGCATGGGCCGAAAACAATAAAGCGAACAGTAGAATATATTACCTTTCAGTTGCTATCAATAGAAAACAATCCTCCGCTGATGAAGCTGTACAAACCGTCAGCAATGCCGCAAAAGATAACTTGCAGCAATTATTGAATGTACACCGACAATGGTGGCATCATTATTATCCGCAGAGTTTTATATCGCTGCCCGATGCACGAATGGAAAGTTTTTATTGGATACAGCAATATAAACTGGCATCGGCCACCAGGGAAGGGAAACCAGCCTTAGATTTGATGGGCCCTTGGTATCGGCATACACCATGGCCGGCTTATTGGTTTAACCTGAATATTCAGTTGACCTATTCGCCGCTTTACGCAGCCAATCAGTTGGAATTAGCCAATGGGCTTGTAAAAATGATTGATGAGGGCAAAGAGAACCTGAGCAGGAATGTGCCGGCAGTATACAGACACAATGCGCTGGCGCTGGGCCGCGCTGCTACGAGTGATTTGTCCAGTTCGATAAAAGTGAACCCAATACGAGATACAACTGCTTCAGAATCGGACCTCGAGTTGGGAAATCTTACCTGGTGTCTATATAATTACTGGTTGCAGTACCGATATTCTATGGACGAAAGTGTAAAAACAAAACTTTTTCCATTATTAAAGGGAAGTATCAACTATTACCTTGATGTGATGAGGAAAGAAGAGGATGGTAAATGGCATTTGCCGCATACTTATTCGCCAGAATACCCCGGTGGTACCACCAGAGATTGTAATTATGATTTGTCATTGTTTCGTTGGGGCTGTGAAACTTTATTAAAGCTAAATCCGAGTGATAGCCTTGCTTCACGATGGAAAGATGTATTGATCAATCTTACCGATTATCCTACGGACACCAATGGCTTGCGGATAGGCCGGGATGTGGCATTTAATAAATCCCACCGTCATTATTCACACATGCTGATGATTCATCCTTTGTGCATCATGAATTGGGAGCAACCAGAAAACAGGCCGCTGATAGAAAAATCATTGCAACATTGGCTTAGTCTTAAATCGGAATTTGCCGGATTTTCATTTACAGGCAGTGCATCAATACATGCCGTAATGGGCCAAGGTGATAAAGCTCTTGACTATCTGAATCAATTATTCGGCTATACGAAACCTAATACAATGTATTTAGAAGAAGGGCCTGTAATTGAAACACCGCTGGCTGCCGCTACCTCTATTCAGGAGTTACTATTACAAAGCTGGGGTGATAAGATCAGGATCTTCCCTGCAGTTCCATCTTCATGGAAGGATCTGTCATTTGAAAACTTAAGAACGGAAGGCGCATTTTTAATCAGTGCGGTTCGAAAAGACGGAGAAACAAAATGGGTAAAGATAAAAAGCTTGGCTGGTGAGCCTTGTATTATTCGTCCAAATATAGAGGGAAAGCTACAGATTAAAGGCCAGGTACAATTGAAGGATTTAGGGAATGACACTTATTCTTTGCAACTTAAGAAAGGCGAAGAAGTTGTTTTATATAGAAATGCTTCAGACTTATTGTTAAAGGCTGATGCTGTGAAGCAAGATGGAAGAAATAATTATTGGGGAAAACATTAAATTAACCAACCGCTAAAAATTGAAGCCCGGGCCATTTCAAAAACTTCTTTTTTCGAAGGGTGTACCGGGCTATTAGTGCTGAACATTTGATTTACCTCGAAGATGAATTCGAAGGCTTAAACTCCGAAGGTCTAATGCACAATAAGCTTGCATTCTAAATTAATATTTTGAATGCCTTCCTCAGTTGCACCATTAATTAACTTTAATAAGAGAGAAATAGCTTTTTCACCTATTTCATATGGCCGTTCATCCAACGATGCTAGTGGTTTTTCATCAAAATATTCAAACATTGGCAAGTTTCCAAAACCAATGAACTCAATTTTCTTTTGATTGGTTTGTGATTGTTTCCTCAGAAACTGCATTGCATCAAGCACCATATAATCTTTAAAACAAAGAACTGCGGTAGGCGGTTCATCCACCTGTAGTAGTTCTTTCATTGCTTTTTGGGTTCCTGCTTTTGTTAGGTCACATATTTTTACCAGGTCTGCATCATAGGCAATGTTGTTCCTTCCCAGGGCCTCCATATAACCATCATAACGATGCTTGCTGGTAAGCAAAGAATCAGGCCCTTTTAGATGGGCGATTCGAGTATGGCCCTGAGCAATCAAAAAATCAACTGCTTTACCTGCTGCCTCATAAACATTACTCGATACCCAGTTATGTAACATGGCTTCTTTAGGTTGTCGAACGAAATACACTACGGGTATTCCTGCATTTTCTAAAGCATTAAAGTGATCGTACGACGTGGTTTCTTTTGAAACAGCAACGATGACGCCATCAACTTGGGCACGTTGCATAATTGCAACGAGCTCCTTCTCCCTTGTTAAACTTTCATGCGATTGAGTAGTAAATACGTTGTAATTATTTTTCAATGCATAATCTTCAATTCCATTAACTGTAAGCGAAAAAAACTGGTCGATAAGCTTTGGTAAAATAACACCTATAACCGAGGACTTTTGATGCTTTAAATGTAGCGCTGCTTGGTTGGGTACATAATTAAGCTCCTTGGCAAGTTTCTGCACCCTCTCTTTAGTTGTTAAACCAATACTCGGGTGATTATGAATTGCCTTAGAAACGGTTGAAACGGAAATGTTTAACTTTTGGGCAATTTCTTTAATTGTGGGTGCAGACCTCTTCATATTCGTGGTTTAGGGCTCGAAAGATAAAACAAATTACATCTCTTGTGTGAAAAAAAATACGAAAACGTTTGAAAGAGCATTTTCAACCTTTTTCGTAGCCTCATTTCACAAATTTCAGATTTTATTTACGCAACAATAATCCATAAGATCCCAAGTATAATCCATTGTCTGCCAGTTTTAGAACTATAATTTTTGTTGCTCTAAAATCTTAAATAACATGACCTTATTAAAAAAGAAATGAATCAAAAACGTTTACAATTAATACCCATTTACCTCGCTTGTGTGAAAAAATACGAAAACGTTTGAAAGGGTAATTTCAAACGTTTTCGTAGCCTGGTTTCACTGGTTACGGCTTTATCAGCTTTTTGATTTGCAATTAATCCACTTTAGTTTAAGGGAATTAATTGAGTGATACAACCATTTTAAATCAATTTTTAATTATTTTATGAGAAAAACTCTACAATTTCTGATTGTGTGTATAATGCTCTGTAATTCAGCGCTTTTATTTGCACAAACTCAGGCAACCAAGACGGTTACCGGACAGGTAAGGGATGAAGTCGGATTGCCGATACCTGCTGTATCGGTATTTGAAAAAGGAACCTCCAATGGCACCACAACGGATGCTAATGGAGCTTTTTCAATTAAAGTAAATTCAGGAAAAATCCTGGTCTTTAAAAGTATCGGATTTATTCAAAAAGAAATCACGATAGGTTCAGCAACTGTTCTAGGTGTTGTGCTTAAAGAAGAAGCAACGAGCTTAAAGGACGTTGTGGTAGTGGCTTACGGTACCCAAAAGAAAGTAAATGTTACAGGCGCAGTCGATGTGATTACCTCCAAACAATTGGAAAATCGCCCTGTAACCAGTCCCAGCGCCCTGTTGCAAGGCACGGCTCCCAGCTTGATGTTCAGCACACCGGCAGGCGGTAACACCCCGGGCTCAAGCCCCACCGTTCAAATCAGGGGACAAGCTCTTTTAAGTGGCGCAACTACACCATTGGTGGTGATTGATGGGATTCCTGCGGTTATGGGGGACTTCAATGCGATGAATCCAAATGATATCGAAAGTGTATCGGTATTGAAAGATGCCGCTGCCGCTGCCGTATATGGCGCCCGCGCCCCTTTCGGTGTACTGGTTGTTACTACCAAAATGGGCAAGAAAAATGAAAAGCCTGTATTTACATATAGTGTAAACTTTGCAAATGTTTCTAATGTGAGAACGCCTCACACTGTTGACTCATATACTTTTGCGCTCTCCAGAAATCAGGCGTTTGCAAATAGTGGAAGTGCTCAATTGTTCACACCAGCCGTTTTGGATATGATTCAGGATAATGTAAATAATCCTGGAAAATATACCCTTGAACAACTGAATCCTAATAATGGACTTGCATGGAGTAATGCCGCCCAAACATATAACAACAATGATTGGTTTGATGTATTTTTTCGCACTTCATTTCGTCAGCAGCATGATTTCTCTGTAAAAGGTGGAACTGATAAGGTCAACTACTTTGTTTCTGCCTCTTTTGTGGATCAACCGGGTGTTTTTAATTTTATAGAAGATATAGACAAGTACAAACGGTATAATTTCAATGGAGGATTGGTTGCACAGGTAAATGACTGGATGAAGCTGACCTATCGTACCCGTTATTCATTATCCAACACATTAGCCCCAACAGGGACAGATAATGATAGAAACAGGTTCTATCAATTTGCTTACGGAGCGTGGCCAACCATTCCGGTAAAAAATACTACAGGACAATATAGCGCCCTGTCGCAGATTCTTGCGGCAAAGGAAGGTGGTAACTCTGATAATAAAAGCCATCTCCTGGATAATATATTAGGACTGGATCTTGATCTTGCAAAGGGATGGACGGCACATGTTGACGGTACCTGGCGTGTGGCCTTTAATGACAACCAGACGCTTCGTAAACCTGTTTATGAAATAGCACCTAACGGAGCGCTCAACCCGGTTCAGTTTACAGATGTATCCCAGATAGCTAAAACAAATTCTTTGGGAACATACAGGACTCTTCAGGGCTATACAGCTTATGAACATAACTTTGGAAAACATAACTTCAGAGTGCAAGGGGGCGCCCAAATTGAAGAGAATAATGCGAAATACTTGACTGGTTCTAACCTGAACCTTTACATTATCGATATGCCTTCAATCGCTACTTCGTACGGAACAACTCCTTTCCTTACCGATGAGATTAACGATAATGCGGTTGCTGGTGTCTTTGGAAGGTTTAATTACAATTATAACGATAGATACTTGCTTGAAGTGAATGGACGATACGATGGTTCCGGCCGTTATGCAGCTGATAAGCGTTGGGGCTTCTTCCCGTCGGTATCTGCGGGCTGGAATATGAGTAACGAAAATTTCTGGAAAGTGATCGAGCCGGTTGTCAATCGTGCGAAATTAAGAGCGTCCTATGGTACCGTGGGTAACCAGGGTCAGACGGGATTTCAGCACATATCTACCATGGCAGGCTCTCCCCAGTCAGCATGGATATTCGACGGCAAACGTCTGCCTTTTGTGAGTATGCCGGGCATATTGAACTTTGAACGTACCTGGGAAAAGTTTACCACGGCTGACTTTGGCTTGGAATTAGGCTTCCTAAACAACCGCTTAACCACAGAGTTTGATTATTTCAATAGATTATCATGGGATATGATCGGTCCGCCTACTCCTCTGCCAAATGTATTAGGTGATACTGCTCCGCCAGTAAACAATGCTGCAATGGAAACCAAAGGTTGGGAAGCGCAAGTAAAATGGACAGATAAGATCACCAGCAGATGGGACTACAGTGTAGGTGTAAACCTGTCGGATGCGTTGTCGAAAGTAACCAAATACAATACGACAGTCAACTCTCTAAGTGGATGGTATGTTGGAAAAGAATTGGGTGAGATCTGGGGATACACTTCTAATCGCTTACTGAACGCAAATGACTTTGCAGCTCCCGTACCGACAGCTGGAGCACAACCAATTGTGAGTCAGAGTAAGATCCATCCACAATGGTATCCAGGTGACGTGAAGTATGAAGACCTTGATGGTGATGGTTTAATATCAGCAGGTAATTTAACCCTTGAAAACCACGGTGACTTGCGCAAGATCGGAAACAGTACGCCTCGCTACCGTTTCGCATTCAACCTGGCTACCGGTTATAGCATTCCCAAAGCAGGACGTGTAGATGTGTCTGCATTCCTTGAAGGTGTAGGCAAGCGTGACTTGTTTATGTCAAGTAGTTACTTTTATTGGGGAAATATGTACACCGGCAGTACGATTGGAACGGGTATATATCAAGGAAAACAACTGGACTATTATAGAGATGCCAATAGCAACCCAAGACTTCTTGCACACTTAGGTGAAAATGTAGATGCTTATTTCCCAAGGCCTTATAGCAATGCAGGTGGTCAAGGTGCTAAAAACTTCGCGACCAATACCAGGTATATGATGAGTGGTGCCTATATGCGCTTGAAAAACGTAATGGCAACCTATACTTTGCCGAATGAGTGGTTAAAACACGCGAAAATTCAGAACTGTCGCCTTTATTTCTCGGCAGAGAACATCGGCGTGTTGTCGAAGCTGCCTAATTACATAGATCCTGAGTTCGTGAACGGAGGCCAAATGTATCCGGAACAGGCAACGTACTCATTTGGTGTGAATCTTGGATTTTAATTGATAATATAAAAAAACGAACGATAATGATAAATAAGTCCGTTAAGAAAATGATAAGGAGAACCATCATGTGGGGTGCTTCTTTCAGTATAATTGTTTCTATTTCTTCTTGTGTGGATGATTTTTTGGATAGAGCTCCGCTTGATAAGATATCTACAGCTGAATTTTGGAAAACTCCTGGGGAACTGGAGGCCTATATAACAGGTTTATATGATTGGTTGCCGGGTCAACTATCTCCAACCGGGATGGGGTACTATACAGCCGACCAAACCTCAGACAATATGGTTCTTGCAACGAGCTACAACACGTATATGAATGGGCAAGTCTCCACTACCCCAGCTACCGGTGGTGGATGGAACTTTGCTGCTATACGACAAATCAATACGTTTTTCGATAACTATCAACGTTGTCCGGAGCCATTCGCAAAGTATCAGCAAACTTATGGGGAAGCTTGCTTTTTGAAAGCAATGAGGTATCATGGACTGGTGGCTGCGTTTGGTGATGTGCCCTGGTATTCACACGTTATATCAGATAAAGATACCGAACAATTGTATAAGCCGAGAGATTCCAGGGCGTTGGTTGTAGACTCCATTATGTCGCTCATCGATAAAGCGATCGTTAACCTTAAACCAAGATCGGCGGTTGGCGTAAACAGGATAAACAAAGAAACGGCGCTGATTTATAAATCTCGTGTAGCATTGTATGAAGCAACCTGGGCTAAATATCACGCCGGAACACCTTCCGCTTCGGGCGTAGATGCCAATAAGATGTTCCAAAAAGCCATAGACGCATACACGCAGTTTAAAACAGATTGTGGCGGGTTTGCAGGTAAATTATATACCACCGGTGGAACACAACAGGCTTATTACAACCTGTTTGGTCAATTTGACTATAAAGCTATCCCAGAGGTTACTTTAAGCAAGAACTATTCGCAAGCATTGGGTGTAACCAATCAGGTGGGTTATATCGTATGGTTATATGGTTATGGTGGATGTTCATACTCTTTGGATTTAGTAAAGAGTTACCTAAAAAAAGATGGAACCTCAATAGATATTACAGATCCATCTGTGGTAAACACATCGGGTACTGCTTCTTTAACGCAGATGGCCGGCCTTCTTGACCCGCGATTCAAACAAAGTGTATTTATACCAGGTGATTTGATCAATAACAATACTGGAGCTTATAATGGCATGTTATTTACTGTACCTACGATGAATAGCAGTGCTGACAGGAATACAATAACAGGATTTGCACCAAAGAAAGCGCATAACCCTAGTTCAACACTACAAGGCAACTATATCGATCCTGAGATTGCAGGTATTGCTTTCAGAATACCAGAGCTGATGCTCAACTATGTGGAAGCATATGTTGAGTTGAATGGAACATTCCCGGATCTTTCTGATAATATAGATTTAATTCGCGCCCGCGTTGGTATGCCTTCACTGACCAGTGTGAAACCGACAGTAACGGCAAGCTGGCCTGACTATGGCTATCCTGTATCAGACGCTTTGGCGATTGTGAGACAAGAGCGCAGGGTTGAATTGGCTGGAGAAGGTTTTAGAACGAGTGACTGGAAAAGATGGCGTGCACATAAATTATTTGATGGCAAACGTCCAAAAGGTTTTAAGTATAATGCAGCGGATTTTGCTAATATAATCCCTAAACCAACAAATATAAAGGTGGACGCAAATGGCTTTGTTGACCCATACCAGGCTACCTTGGCTAATGGGTACACATTTAATCCTAATAGGGATTACCTTTCTCCTCTTCCAACGGATGATCTTTTACGCAACAAAAAGTTGACGCAAAATCCAGGATGGGATTCGCCAAAGTAATCGATTTTTATTTATAGACCTATGATATTGTTTGAAGCTCCCCGCCCCAATGGCGGGGAGCTTTTCTTAGTGCGTCAGGCATGTTTAATAGCTCTAGGGTGCAAGTCCCGAACACGCTTTGTAGTGGGAAGTGTTAGCCGACGGCAAGGGTGTCCTTCGCGAGAAGGAATCTGAAGGAAGCCCAAGGCAAACTCTCGAGCCTACGAACAGAAACTGTATAAGAGGCAGTCATGGCAGGATAAGATTGCTAAAGAAATCAAAGTCCCACACTACACAGATGCCATGAATGTATATGCAGAGGCTACATGAGAGGAAAGCGATTAGACTTACCCTGAGAGATCTGATAACAATCTGGCAGCGGGAGAAGCGCAACCTAAAGCGGAAACAGCTTGCAGGGATGCAAGCACTGGTGTTATCAGAAGTCAGCAGAAGCCATAGTATTCCAAGTAATGTTGGGAAAAGGGCTGAATGTTAAAATTGGCAAGGAAACAGCTAAATCATTTGAAGCGAAAAAAAAAAAAAGCCGAAACACGTAAGAGAACTGTCTGCATGAGGAAAGGTCGGAAACCGAAAGTAGACTGCAGAAGGAGCTTAGCAGAAAATGAAAGAAACTGACGGAATTGCCCGAATGCGCTATCGGTTAAAGTAATGCTAGAGAGAATATTCGACAGAAGAAACCTTGAAAGAGCCCTTGTTGCCGTAGAACGCAACCAAGGGGCAGCGGGTATTGACCATCTGCAGAGCGATGAACTTCGCCCCTATGTAAATGCCCACTATCAAGCCCTACTGAAAAGTATACTCCAAGGCACTTATGAGCCACAACCCGTGCGGAAAGTAGAAATACGCAAACCACAGGGCGGCAAAAGGATGCTAGGAATTCCTTGTGTAGTGGACAGGATGCTGCAACAAGCGGTCTCCCAATGGCTAATTCCGCAGTACGAACAGGAATTTAACGAAAACAGCTTTGGTTTCAGGCCGGGTAAGAATGCCCATAAGGCAGTAATGACTGCCCAAAAGTACCTTAACACAGGCCGGGAATGGATAATAGAGCTGGATGTGGAGAAATTCTTCGACAAGGTAAACCACCAGCAACTACTGGGTTTACTAAGTAAGAAGATTGCGGACAAACGCACCCTAAAACTAGTCAGCCTTTACCTGAAAAGCGGCATAATGGAAGGCGGAGTGCTAAGCCCTCGCAGCGAAGGTACCCCTCAAGGTAGCCCGTTAAGCCCATTGCTTTCCAACATCATTTTAAATGAGCTGGACAAGGAGTTGGTAAAGCGGGGACATAAATTTGTGCGTTATGCCGATGATTGCAGTATCTATGTACAAAGTAAGAAAGCAGCCCAAAGAGTAGCTGCCGGAATCATAGAATACATAGAAAAGGAGCTACTACTAAAGGTAAACAGGGTAAAGACGAAAATCAGCCGACCCTCCAACAGCTACCTGCTTGGCTTCAGCTTTTATAAAACAAAGAAAGGCTGGCAGATTAGAATAGGAGAACAGCCCTTCCAAAGGGTGAAAGCGAAATGTAAAAGGATAACCCAATCAAGTAACCCCAGCCCAGAAGCAAACAAGCTTAAAAAGCTCGATGAAATCATCAGAGGCTGGGTAAACTACTTTAAAATCGCCAATGCGAGAAGTAAAATGGAGAAACTTGATGAATGGTTAAGAACCCGATTGCGAATCAACACCTGGAGGAGATGGAAACGGATACGAACCAAAGTCTCCAACCTAATAAAACTCGAAGTAGGAAAATCATTGGCCTATCAGTGGGGCAACACAAGTAAAGGTGCAGCCAGAGTTGCACACAGCCCCATTTTACTTAGAACGCTGAATATCAGCTACTGGAAAAAGAAAGGCTATTGGGGTTTTCAGCATTATTATTGTCAATGGCAAGCCGATGGGCAACCGTCGTTATTTTAACAAACCGCCGTATACGAGAACCGTACGTACGGTGGTGTGAGAGGACAGATAGGGAAATAATCCCTATCTTCCTACTCGATATGACGGGTATATTACACCATTCTTGTCCATTTTTCAATATTTTTAGTATGGCACAGCTTTATCATAACCGATTTCGAATTTTTGAAACGGATCTAAGGACTTTATTATTACTCAAATGAAAAGGTTGCTTCTTTTATTGTGTTTTATACCATTTATGGCGGAAGCTACAGATTTCACAATCGTCTCTCGGAGCGGACATCCAGCTGTTGCTTTCAGTATAGCTGAACTAAAGAATTTTCTGGACAAAAAGGATGATTTGCACTACACCAGTATGGGTAAATCAGTTGATTGGATCATTACTTTAAAAAAGAATTCCTCCTTAAAGGAAAGTGCTTTTGCCGTAAACTGCTTTGTCAGAAACAGAAAGCAATACATTGAATTGAGTGGGGCTGCAGATAAAGATATTCCCTGTGCGGTTTACACGCTGTTGGAGAAGCTAGGTTATACTTTTGAGTTCAACGGTTATTATCTTGATGGAAGGATCAATAAAGGAGCGATTAAAAACTATTCCGAAATTATTGTGCCTGCGGTGAAATATCGTGGTATCCGTCAGCACATTAATTTCCCCATGGACATTTCTTCTTATTCACTATCGGATGCAAAGCAATATATACGCAACCTTGCAAGGTTGCGTTTCAATTTTATTGCGTTTCATAGTTATCCGGGGCAGTGGTACGAAGTAAAAAGGAAAGACACAACAGTATATGCCGGCAATTTTTTTTACGGCGACAGGCATGATATTCCTGATCATGCACTGATAAAAAAGTATGTACATAACAACAAAACATACTGTATACCGGAGATAGAACCTTATTTTGATAACCGGCCCAGGCGAAGCAAAATGTCGGTGCAGTGGCTGCAGGAGGTGATGAAAGAAGCCAAACGGACAGGCATGACCGTACAGTTTTCGTTTGAGCCCAGAAACAAATCGACTGATATACAGCCAACACTTGATGCACTGCAGCAAATATACCGGCAATACCCGATGGCCGATGCCATTGAAATGATCACCGAAGAAAGTGGTGGCTGGGGCCCCCGAAACACTGCTGAAGAATCCAAAACGATTCTTGGCTCATTCTTCGGCACAGAAATTTTAAAGGATAGTATCCTTACATCTCCTATTGAGCTGGTACAGTCAGATCTTGGTTATGTCTATGGACAAATAGGACATGTTATTAAGGTAATAGAGGCCGCCAATCAACAACATATTTCATTGCCGCCACTGAAGTTGGGCATTTATTGTACCAACAAATACAATGCACCAGCCTATCATCTTGCAAGAAAATATTTAGCTGCCGGTAAGATTTGTCTCCTGCCTGCGCATGGCAGCGAGTATGTGGCCCGCAATGTTCCAAAAGTTCTGCCAGATACAAACGACAGGAAGAATTCCATCATCTACTCCTGGCTTGAGTTTGATGGTATGATGTATCTGCAGCAAAATGGTATAAAAGGTATTTATGAATTGCTCAATGAGCAGCATGGAGGATCGTTCGGAGGGATGAACACCGTAGCATTTAACCATTGGCGTACTTCTGAGAATAGTATCATAGCCCGTTATGCTGCACTGGCAACCATTTATGGCGCTGAAGCTCCCGAAGCTTTTTACAGAAGCTATGCGCAACGGCTGGGTATATCGGATCCGGAAAAATTTAGCAAAGCCATGAGTTTGCTGCAAAAGGCCTTTAGTGCGTACACTTCTAATCTGGGTTTTGCCTGGATCGGATATTGGAGAAATGGATTTCAGTTTCAATCCGGTAAAGTAATGAAGGACATGCTTGAGCAATACGAAGAAGCAAGGCAGACTTTACTTAGTTGTGCAGCAGGAAATAAAAACAATTATGCTCAAACTGCCATTTCTTTTCTGGATAATCGGTTAAGAGCCACCAATATCTATCTTCAGGCATTTATTAAAGCCAATGAGTTGAACGCGCCGAACATCAGCAATGAACAATACAATTCAATCTGCAACGATGTATTGAATATGTTTAATGAATGTATGAAAGTGTATGCAGAAATGATGCCCGACAGAGGCTGCGAAGGAACACTGATCAACTTATACCTGGCGCCGGTAAAGGCAATCAAGGTATCACGACAAAAGAAAACCGGTGTTCCGCTGGATGAACCTTTAATACCAACCTTACATTTTGATGCACCTGCTGCGCCAATTTATAAAGATGGTCATTAGGCGCATCCAATAATATTTAAGTGTTTTTTATTACAACTATTAATCATATGAATAGAAGAATCTGGAGTGGTATAGTTTATTTCCTGGTGATTTTTATGGGGCTTTCGGCCAATGTTTTTGGGATCAGTTTATATGTATCACCCAATGGGAAAGATAGCAACAAGGGCAGCAAACAAAGTCCTTTACTTACGCTGAATGGTGCAAGGGACAGAATAAGGGAGCTCCGCAAAATTGGCCCTGTCAACGAGACCATTTATGTTATAATTGAAAATGGGGTTTATTATATGTCGCGACCGCTTGAACTCAGCAGCGACGATGGTGGCAGTGCAAAAGCGCCCGTAGTATATAAAGCAGCAGATGGTGCATTCCCTGTTTTTTATGGAGGTATTGAAATAAAGGGTTTTACAAAAGTGAATGATCAGTTGTGGAAAGCCTTTGTTCCGCAAACAGCCAGTTTCGGTTGGTATTTTGAACAGCTTTTTGTGAACGGTAAAAGAGCGCAGCGGGCAGTAAGTCCTAATACGGGATTTTATAATCTCAAGAGCGCCACTGAAACAATCCTGGATAATCAGGGAGCCAATGCCGGCTTTGCTGTTCAACAGGTTGGGCTTGACAGTGTGGGTGCTGCAAAGGAGCTGAGTACGGTTGATAGGAAGGAATGGAATGATGTAATATTTAACTTTTATCATAAATGGGATTATACGAGAAAGCGATTGCAGTATCCTAATACTGAAAGTACAGGCTTCTATGTTGAAGGTAAAAGCATGAAGCCTTGGAATAAGCTTGATGGGCACACCTTGGTTTCCATTGAAAACTATCGCCAGGCGCTGGATCATCCGGGTGAATGGTTTTTGTCACGTAGCGGAGAATTGTTCTATATTCCCTTGCCAGGAGAAACCATTGAGAACACCCGTTTTATGGCGCCCATTGTGGACAAGTTTATTGTCATGCAAGGCAATGAGCAGACCTGCAAACAAGTTGAACATATCCGTTTTGAAAATCTCCGGTTTAAGGTTTCCCGGTTTCAAACCGGAGTAAACGGGATAGAGCCCCAGCAAGCTGCGGCACAGGTAGATGCAGTTATCCTGGCTGACTTTGCCAGCAATATATCTTTTGCAAATTGTGAAGTTGGGCATACAGGTACTTATGCATTCTGGTTCAGAAAAGCTTGCAGCAACTGTGCCGTTCAGCATTGCCTGATGCAAGATCTGGGTGCTGGAGGTATTAAGATTGGCGATGTCATTCGTCCGCAGAAGGGAATTACGGTTTATAGCGACACTTTAAAAACCGATGCGGTTGATTCAATTGGGTATCAAAAATATCTGACCCGAAAAATAAAAATTGATAATAATATTATTAGTGGGGGCGGAAAAATATTTCCCTGCGCAGTAGGCATTGGTATATTGAATGGATCGGATAATACAGTCAGTCATAATGAGATTTCTGATCTGTACTATTCAGGTATTTCTGTTGGCTGGGTTTGGGGTTATTCTTATAGTGCGGCTAAGCGCAATACCATTTCTTTCAATCACATTCATCATTTGGGCTGGGGTGTTTTAAGTGATATGGGAGGCATTTATACTTTGGGGGCATCGGAAGGCACGGTAGTCCGAAATAACACCGTTCATGATATTTATGCCTATAGTTATGGTGGATGGGGCTTGTATACTGATGAGGGGTCAACTGGTATAGTGATGGAGAACAACCTGGTATACAACTGCAAGAGCCAGGGCTTTCACCAACACTTTGGAAGGAATAACATAATCCGTAATAATATTTTTGCTTTTAACGGGAAATCGCAGTTGGCTGCTACCAGGATTGAAAAGCATTTGTCATTCAGGTTTACTAGCAATATTATCTATTTCACAAATGGAGAGCTGACTAATAGCAACTGGCCTAGGGTGAACATATTATCAGATAGCAATTGCTATTGGGATACCCGTACTCCAGACGTTAAAATCGATACGATCAGTTTTGACAAATGGCGACAATTGGGAAAGGATCAACATTCTCTGGTAGCGGATCCGATGTTTGTTGCACCTGAATCCTTCAATTTTAATTTCAAAAATTTTGAACTATGCAAGAAGATAGGATTCAAACCATTCAACTATGCTGAGGCCGGCGTGTATGGTTCAGCTGAATGGAAGCAGAAAGCCGTAATGCAACCAGAGAGAATGAAGCAATTTTCGATGGCTCAATTTCCTATAAACCGAACGGGTAGAGATTAGCTTATGAGGATGGTATAAGCGTTGTGGCGTTAGGGGCGATCTCAGGAAGAAGGGATAAAAATCCATTTGAAATAGCACCAACGGGTTGAATTGGTCAGAGTCCCCTGTCATGTATTGGCAGGGGACTCTTTTTTATTTTTAACCCAAAAAAGTCATTAGGGATTTAAGTTTTTGTCAAGTCAAATGTTTTATTACAATTCCATAGGCCGGTAAACCATTCTCTTCGTTTCATGGCCAGCGACAGTTTTAGGATTTTCTGGCTGCCGTTTTTTACCATATACCCGCCAATGGCAAACACCTTGTAGCGTAATGTTTTCAGGCGTTGTTCTACTTGGGTATTAAGCACGACCTGCCTGAAAAGGCTGATGAAGTTATAGGCCATCATCACCCAGTTCAGGGCCGCTTCGGTGGCATCAAAGTTTTTAAGATTGAAGCTGTCTGCCCCAAAATCGTATTTCAGTTCTTTGATCCGGTTTTCGCAATTGGCCCTTTGCCGGTACAGATTCCACACCTGAAGTGCCGGCAGGGTTAAATCGGTGACAAAACAACTGTAGCGGTAATTTTTATAAATGCCCTCGTCTTCAAATAGTTTCAGCGTTTTGCCCGTTGCACAGGGGCGTTCACTGACTTGCTGGCGGACCATGACCAGCCTTCTGGGTTGATCCCACAGGGGACTTTGATAAGTGCTTTCGGCCACTTCGATACCAGCAGTAACTTTTACCCACAGGTGTTGTGCGGCGAGTTTTTGTTGGATCGGTTTGTACTGCCGGGCGGCAATGATGTAGTTGCCCACTTGTGGACTTTGCTCCAGATACTCAAATACTTCTTTACCGTAAAATCCACTGTCGGCCCTGAATAAGCCTATTTTTTTACCGTTTAGTTTTTCGATCGTATCGGCTAAAAAGCCCTGAAAATTATTGCTCGTATAGCTGTCGCCGCTTCGCAGCCAAAAGTTGGCGACCATTTTTGTTTCCTCTATAAAGGCGATTAAAGGATGATGACTGTTGCGGCCTGGCTTAAGGGGGTTGTATCCTTTTTTACTACCCTGTTGCCCGCCGTATCGGGTAAGGATGGTGGAGTCGACATCCAGCGTGTAATTATCATACTGCAGATTGCCAAAAAACCATTGGTATAAAGGGGTGAAGATCTGCTGGTTGGTGGCCAGGGTATGTTTATTAAAAAAGCGCTGGATGGCTTTACTGCCTGCCATTTGTTTGAAACCCCAGCATTGTTTCATGACCGCATCATGGCGCGTTACCTCGCAATGTTCAAACTTGTTGGCCCCACACCATATACTGGTCATAAACTGTTGGATGAGTTGATGCGGAGAATACCCCCGGTTTGACCCTGGGGCTGGCAATGGCAACTGATCCAATGCAGCTTCAAAATCCATCCTGTCCAACATTTTTTTCATCAAAATAATACCCGACCAAGGAGTTATTTCTTTGTCTGTAAAGTCAATTTTCAGGTCCAAGTTCAAATAAGGTTTACTTACTGCAATTTCCTCCAATTTACATTGGTATAAAACCAATAGTTATCAACAAGTTAACACTCTTAATTTCTAATGGCGGTCATTAGAAATTGAGGCTAATGACTTTTTTGGGTTTAAACTATTTACTTTATGCCTTTTTAGGACTCGAAGGATAACAATTTACATCTCTAATGTGAAAAAAAACGAAAACGTTTGAAAGAGTAATTTCAAACGTTTTCGTAACCTGATTTTACAAGTAGCTGCCTATCATTTTTTTGATTTGTTATTATTCCACTTTAGTTTAAGCTTTTTCAACAAGGTTGTTATATACAAAGTCCATCTTTAGTATAGGATAATCCATTTTGGAAAGAACTGGAAAAAGTAGGTTTGCTATTTATCAAAGTGAGAAAATCATTAACATGAACGCCCGATTGTTATTATTCCTGACCCTGTGTATTTTTTCGTTGCAAGTTTTTTCACAAAAGAAAAATGAGGGTTATATTTTGGATATGGTTCACCATAACCCAGGTGAATCATTAACCCAATCAATTTTTAATGACCCGAAAGTATTGGCAGAACAAGGCTATACCGGGCAGGTTATGAATGATTTTACATTTGCTCATGCTGCTATTACTTTCAGGAAGCTAAGCCCAGCGATCTTTCCAGAGGGTTCCAAAGAATGGCAGTGGGTAATGAATGCTGCTGAGACGGTAAAAAAGAATATTAAAGCCGCTCATGCCGCGGGTATCAAAGTATATTATTTTACCGACATCATTGTATTGCCCAAAAAGCTCGTGGAATTGTATCACGATGAAATATGCGACAGCCTGGGCCGCATATCGTTTGAGCGTCCCCGAACATTGGAGATCCATAAAATTATGTTGGAAGAATTGTTTGAAACTTTTCCAGACCTGGATGGGTTGGTAATCCGCACAGGGGAAACCTACACAAACAATGTTCCTTATCATACAGGCAATAACCCAATTACCAATAGAGAGCAAAGCCATATCAAACTAATTAACCTGTTACGGGAAGAAGTGTGTGTGAAAAGAAATAAGACCATATTTTATCGTACATGGTCTTTTGGTGGGATGCACGAGTCGCCAGACTATTACTTAAATGTGGTCAACAATATTACTCCTCACCCGCAGCTTATATTTTCTATTAAACATACAAAAGGTGATTACCTGAGAACCTTTAGTTTCAATCCTACCTTAACGCTCGGCAATCATTCCCAGATTGTTGAAGTGCAATGTCAGCGTGAGTACGAAGGAAAGGGAGCATACCCCAATTATGTAATGAATGGTGTGATCAATGGCTTTGAAGAGTATGAAACCAATACACCGCAAAAAGGTAATAAATCGCTAAATGATATTAAAAACAGCCCCAACTTTAAAGGTGTTTGGAGTTGGAGTCGTGGAGGAGGCTGGGTAGGCCCTTATATCAGCAACGAATTTTGGTGTAAGCTCAATGCCTATGTAATTGATCATTGGGCTTCCAATACAGCGCAAACCGAGGATGAGGTGTTTGACCGTTTTATGGATGAAAACGGTATCAGGGGTGCTTCGCGTAAAAGGTTTCGGCAATTGTGTTTGCTTTCGGCGAAAGCTGTTCTGAGAGGACATTTCAGTAGTGCGCTGCCGTTTGAAAACGGGTGGACATGGTGGATGAGAGACGAGTTTCTGGCTGGGATAGACTCTATTGTAGAAGTTGATAAACATAGTTCTGAAGGGCCGTTGTATCATGCATTTTCCAAGTATTACAATCAGGGTCTGTTGCAAAAAGCCGTAGACGAAAAATATGAAGCGGTAAGGATGTGGCAGTCGATAGAGGCATTAAGCCGGAAGATACAAATCAGCAATAAAGCTGACCAAGACTATGTTAGGGTGTCCAGCCAATACGGATTGTTGTTGCATAAGATCATTGCCGAAGGGTGGAATATCATGGCTATGGGGTTCGAAGGGGATAAAACGGGCATTTACAATAAAGCTAAGATTAAAACTTCCGTTGAAAAATATGATCGCTACTGGAAACAGTATGAAGATCTGAAGAATCAAAATCCTTCTTGCGCTACCCTTTACAAACCGTATGCTTTTGTGTTTATCGGTCCTAAATACCATTTAACAAAAGGCATGAGCGCTTCCGTTGATAAATATAGAAAGTTGGTCAAAAGCGTAGACTTATCCATGAAGGCTGATTCGTCAAAAAAATAATTTCTTCTTGCTTAGACGGTAAATAAATACAGACAATTAATGATTAGAAAATACAATATGAGAGTTTTTTTGTTGGGATTATTTTTTTTCACATTCGCAAAAGCATTCGGCCAGAAGCCTGCTGACCTGGCGAATCCGCTAGTGGCCACTGCAAAGCCTCGCTTTGATTTTTTTGCAGCCGCATCTTTGCCATATGGCATGGTGGCTTTAAGTCCCGATACCCATCACGGTGATTTGTGGAATGCAGGATATCGCCATAACGATGAATATATTTTCAACTTCAGTCATATTCATAATACTCAAACGGCAGGGATTCCGGTAATGCCTGTTGTTGGTCCATGTAAGGCATTACAAGGTTTAGAAGCTACTAAATGCAAATTGAATCACCAGGGTGAAGTTGCAAAGCCTGGATATCATAAGCTTTTGCTTCCTGATTATGGAATCACTGCAGAATTAACATCTTCTCAGCGTGCAGGCTTTCATTGTTATACATTTCCCGCTACCAAAGAAGCTCATATCATTATGGATCTGACTGCAGCCTTGGGACCGGTAAAAATGCTGAAGGGATATGCAAAAAAAATAAGCAACACTGAAATAGAAGGATACTCGGTAAACGCGCCCACCTTCAGGAGAAAGAAAAACTGTACGGTGTACTTTTATGCTAAGTTCAGTAAGCCCTTCGACAAAATAAACTTCTGGAAAGCTGCTGATCTAGATCCTGAAAAAAAAGTATTAGTTAATGGAAACCTAACCGATGATCCCAAAGCAGGTGCATATGCCAGCTACAATAATCTTAAACAGGGGGAGCAAATCATGATGCAGGTAGGGATTTCATTTGTAAGCATGGAAAATGCGAAAATGAATCTCAACAAAGAAATTACTGATTGGGATTTTGAGGGAGCGGTTGTAAAGGCTAAGCAGGCATGGAACGATTACCTTGGCCGGATTGAAGTGAGTGGTGGAACGAAGAAGCAGCAGGTGAAGTTTTACACCGATTTAATGCATACCGCTATTGGCCGCAGAATAAGTGAAGATGTGAACGGTGCATATACCGACAACACCGGACCTGCACCCGTTGTTCGATATATTCCGCTAAATGCAAAGGGTGTTCCGTCGTATCATTTTCTGGATGCTGATGGTTTATGGGGCTCTCAATGGAACCTTAATATTTTATGGTCGATGGTATATCCCGAATATGGAAATGATTTGGCCTCCACTTTTCTTTCTTACTACAAGAATATGGGCTTGTTGGGCAGAACATCCTGGGGTGGACAAGAATGTTATGTGATGGTGGGCGATCAGACAGTGCCCCTGTTGTCAGCTTTGCTCCAGACCGGACGGGCAACTTTTGATAAAGAACTAGCCTTTAAAGGTGCTTACAAGAATGCGTTTCCGGGCGGCACAAGGGACAGGGCAGGTTATGAAGCCGGTCCTACTCCTGAGGGCGGCGGTATCGACTGGTATCTTAAATACGGCTATGTGCCTATTGAGATCAAGGATAGAGGTGATGGATATAACCGCGGAGGAGCTTCTATGACTCTAGAATATGCTTACCAGGATTGGTGTATTGCTAATATGGCATCTACCTTGAATAAGAAAGAATATTGCCCGGAGTTTATGCAAAGGGCCGGGTACTGGAAAAATATTTTTGATGCCTCCAAGGGCTATATAAGACCCAAAGACACTTTGGGTAACTGGCTTACTAACTTCGAACCGGTAGGAACAAAAAAAGGCACTAATCATGCCACCCCAGGTTTCATTGAATCAAATGCATCTATTTACAGTTATTATGTTCCCCAGGATGTGAAAGGATTAATACAAGCCATGGGTGGAAATGATGCTTTTGTAAATAGATTAAATGCTGATTTTGAAAGTGGAGTTAATAAAGGTTTCGCGGCAGAGCATGGTGAACACTACGCTGCCCGTGTTGATTACGACAATCAACCTGGCTGCCACATGGGCCATTTGTTCAGTCACGCCGGCGCACCATGGTTGACGCAGTACTGGGTAAGACAAGTGAAAGAGGCAACTTTTGGCGATACCACTGCTACAACAGGTTACAGGGGCGATGAAGACCAGGGACAAATGGGTGCTTTAAGTACTTTGATGGCCGTGGGTCTATTTGATGTACAAGGCCTAGTTGATGTAAATCCAACTTTGGAAATCACTTCGCCCATCTTCGATAAAATCACGTTTAAACTGCCAGGTAAGAAACAGTTCGTTATACAAACATCATCACCTGCCGGAAAAGATAATACCTACATACAATCGGTAGAATTGAATGGGAAATCCTGGAACAGTTTCGAGTTTCCTTTTAAAGAATTTGCAGGTGGTGGTTCAATGAAAATAAAGCTTGGATCTGAACCCAACAAAGCATGGGGCTCTAAGCCGATTTTCAAAGATGGTAAGGAAAATTTAGTAAAGTAATTTGCAAGCATAAGACCAACAAACAGCTTATACTGTTTCATATAGTCGAATTGTATAACAATGAAAAAAATAAAATTAGTTTTCCTTTTAATGTTAATGCTTCCTTTACTGTTGAAGGCACAGATTAGCGCTGTTGATGCAGGCAAAGGGTCGGCAAATAATACGGTTACAGATATTGTAATCGCGTTCAAAATGCATGTTGATATTGGTTATACAGATTGGGCAGAAGGCGTGCTTCAAAAATACAGCGGGCCCATGCTTGAAAAAACGTTAGACTATATTGATCAAACCGCTTCGTTGCCAAAACAAGAACGGTTTGTGTGGACGATTCCCGCCTGGCCACTCCAGTACATGCTCGATAATTGTTCTCCCCGTAACAAAGTGCGACTGGAAAAGGCGATTAAAGAACAAAGGATAGTTTCTCATGCCCTGCCATTTACAGTAGAAACGGAATCGAGCGACATGGAAAATCTTGTGCGTGGGCTTTCAATTGGCGATAACCTTAATCGTCGTTTGGGTTTAAAACCTGCCCGCGATGCCAAGTTTACTGATGTGCCTGAGCATTCCTGGGTTATCCCCACCTTGCTAAAAAACGCTGGTGTCGATATTTTACATATTGGCTGTAATTCAGGTTCCGCATCGCCTGATGTACCTACCTTGTTTTGGTGGCAAGGGCCTGATGGTTCAAAATTACTTACCTTTTATTGGGCACAATATTATGGATCAGGAATTTTACCGCCGAAAGACTGGCCTCACAAAACCTGGCTGGCCATGATTCATACGCACGAAAATACAGGGGCGCCAGATCCTAAAGAGGTAGCAGCCTTGTTAAAAGAGGCCCGTGAGAAAATGCCTAATGCGCGGATACATATCGGCAGAATCGCTGACTTTTATGATTTGTTGATGAAGGAAAAACCGCAATTGCCAACGATTAAAGGCGATATGCCGGATACCTGGATTCATGGATTTATGTCGATGCCTGAAGAGGTGAAAACGAATAAAAAGTTTCAGCGTGAAACCTATGTGACCGAGCAGTTGAATACTCATATGAATTTTTGGAAGGGGAAAGACGTTTCTATTGATAGGTATGTGAATGCAGCTGCAGAAAACATGTTGCTTTTTGATGAACACACTTTTGGGGGAGCACTGTCACATGGCCATCAACTTTTTTGGAAATATGGTGACGATTTCAAGATTAACAAAGCTGAAGGGAATTATTATTTCCTGGAAAAGTCTTGGGAGGAGAAGTCGGCTTACACACGAAAAGCAGAAAAAATGATCTGGCCTATAAAGCGGAATCTTCTTTTTGAGTTGACCAAATCAGTGAAAGAGAAAACTTCGCATGTAACCGTTTATAACCCTTTGCCATGGACAAGAAACGGTCGCGTAAGTCTATTTCAAAGCTATTATGAAAATCCGTCCCACCAGGTACCGCCCATTAAAGCGGTGAAAGACATGGAAACCGGTAAAGTGATACCTGTTTACCAGGATCACAACTTGCTTTCTTTCGATGCAACCGAAATCCCGGCAGGCGGTTACAAAACTTTTGTTGCGATGGAAAATGCTGAAGAAATGTCATCAACGCTTTCAGTCAATGAGCAAAAAAATGTGTTGGAAAACAAATTCTTCAAAATAACAATCAATCCTTCAACGGGAACTTTGCTTTCAGTTCTTGATAAACAAAACAAGCGCGAATTGATCGATGCTAAAAGCAATTATGCTTTTGGTGAATACGTGTACCAACAACTGGGACAGGAACAAGTGGAGACCTATAACACGAGTTACGCAAAACCTAGCAGCCTTGTATGGTCAGGACAGGAATTTATAAGGTTAAAGGGCCAGTTGCCTAACCAAACTGCCCTAAGGACCTCTGGAAAATGTAATAAAATAGAATGGCTTAATAATAATAGCATCATACGTGCTACGGCCATGTGCCAGTTAAATGACAGCTCTGCACAACAATACCTGGTGAGCTATACATTGTACGAAAACCAACCGTATATCGAAATTACAATTGGGCTGGATGGAAAGAAAGGAATACCTAACCCCGAAGCCGGCTGGATAGCATTCCCATTTGCTTTAGATAAACCTGAATACCGGTTGTTACGTACAGGCGGCATTGTGGATCCCCAAAGGGATCTGGTGAACAATACCAATCACGACTTTTATTTTCTGAACACCTCGATGGCCATGTATGATCAGAAGGGTGGCATTGGCCTGAATTGCCCAAATACACCCGGCATAAGCATAGATCAACCCGGCATTGGCGTGTATTCCAAAACAAAAGCACTTACAACAGGAACCGTACTGTCCAATTTGTACAATAATGTTTGGGGGACCAATTTCACTGAGTGGGTAGAAGGTTCGCATGCGGCTAAGTTTTATATCTGGAGTTATAAAAACTATGATGCCGAATCTGCATTGGTTACACCCGCGGAAGAAACTCGCACGCCATTAAGCGCCGCTTTTTATGCTCCTTCAGGCAATGCCTATGCTTATAATTACGCAACAACAGGTGAACTGCCCAATATGCAAAGGGGACTCGAATTGGATCGTAAAGGTGTGCTGGTAACTTCTTTTAACAAAAAAGGAAATAGCGCAGTTATTCGTTTCTGGGAACAGGCAGGTAGCCCAGGTAAATGCACGGTAAAGCTTCCGGGAAATACCTCATACAAAAAGGCATACTTGTGTAATTTAAGAGGTGATCAACTGGATGAAAAGGGGATCTCAATTCTTAATAATGCTTTTTCATTTGAGGTCGGCGCCAACCAGCCATTGACATTTATGCTGAAATAAAGGAACCTTTAGTGTTGTTTAATCTTTGCATAAGAGCGCAAGAAGATGCAAAGGCATATGACAGTTTGCAAATTCGTAAGCGCGCGTTTTTTGATACGAAGGGCCCTAGTTATCCAAAGTAATTTTAACAATGAAATTAAAAACATTATTCACTCTTATTCTTCTTTTGACTTCTTCTGTTTGTATTCAAGCACAAGTCAGACTCCCAAAAGTATTGGGAAGTAATATGGTATTACAACGCGAAAAGCCGGTGCCTGTATGGGGATGGGCTGCTCCCGGCGAAAGTGTTACTGTATCTTTTTCGGGCCAGCAAAAAACGACGAAAACCGATATAGCTGGAAATTGGAAAGTAATGTTATCTCCTTTAAAAGCTTCGGATAAGCCCCAGGTATTGACAATAACTGCCAGCAATACCATTACGCTTTCAAATATTCTTGTGGGTGAAGTATGGTTATGTTCAGGACAGTCGAATATGGAATATCCGATGAAGTTGAAGTCCAATTATGCAAAGCCTAAGAAAGGCGTGGACAGTTCCGCCCTGGAGTTAACCAAAACTTATCCCAATATTCGCATATTTAAAGTAGAAAAAGTACTAAGTACTCCTGACGTAACAACTACCGGCTGGAATGAATGCGGTGGTACGGCCTTAGAGCAGTTTTCAGCGGCTGGTTTTTATTTCGCAAAATCTATTCAGGCAGAGCTGAACATACCAATTGGTGTCATTTCATCATCATGGGGTGGCAGCCGCATTGAGCCGTGGACACCTTCTGAGGCTTATGAAGTTTTACCCGCATTTGCAGCAGAGCGCGATAAGACGCCTTTTATGGTTGATAAGGTTGTTCCTGGAATGAATTATAAAAGCATGATACAGCCTTTAGCCCCCTTTGCAATACGTGGCTTTCTATGGTACCAGGGCGAGTCAAATTGCCTGATCAATGATGGAATACGTTATGCCGATAAAATGCAGGCTTTGATTGATGGTTGGCGCAAGCAATGGGGAAATAACAAACTCCCTTTCTATTCAGTATTGATTGCTCCTTACTATTATTCCAAATACAAAAATGACATACTGCACATGCCGGAAACACTTCCAGAGCTTTGGGAAGGACAGACACAAGCGTTAAAGATACCACATACAGGGATGGCTGTTGTGACTGACCTGGTGGATACCCTTACTGATATTCACCCATCTTATAAATGGGAAGTGGGCAGGAGGCTTGCTTTACTTTCAATGGCTAATGATTATAATAAAAAGGTGGTATGCAGTGGACCTGTTTTTAAGAGCATGAAGGTGAAAAATGATAAAGCCATCTTGTCCTTCATTTATTCAGATGGATTAAAAACTATTGATAGTAAGCCTTTAAACTGGTTTACCATAGCTGGAAAGGATGGCAAATTTGTACCTGCAACAGCTAAAATTCAGGGTAATAAGATTATTGTTTCTGCTCCTGAAATTACCAAGCCTACCACAGTGCGTTTTGCATGGAACGAAGCAGCTATGCCAAATCTGTATAACGGAGCAGGACTTCCTGCAGCTCCTTTTCGTACAGATGCCGCTGATTGGAATTATAAAAATTAATAAACCCGTAGCTCTCCTAAGTCTCCTTTATGAGAGACTTAAAAAACAAAAAAATTAGATCGAATCGTCTTGAAATAAGATAATGTTTTTAATGATCATCCCAGTTTCCGAGGAGGCTGGGATTTTTTTTGTTTTCATCTCAAAGATTAAATGCTGTCGTTTTTCAAAGTATCAAGGTTTGTCCTATTAAAGTCCATTCTTAGTGTGGATTAATCCATTTTAGAAACGGCTGGGATTTCTCTTATTGTGAAAAAATACGAAAACGTTTGAAAGGGTATTTTCAAACGTTTTCCTAGCCTGGTTTCACTTTTACTGCTTTGGCAAATTTTTGATTTGTGATTAATCCACTTTAGCTTAAGTGCCTCAATTGATAATATGTAATTATAACCTAAATCATTATAAAAAAATTGGCTATGAAAAATAATGAAACCACTTCTATTGACCTGTCAAATTTCAGCAACCCGATTGCCAATATATTTGAACAGCCGAAATGCGCCGCTGAATGGGAACAATATGTCTTAACAGAGGAACAAATTCGTTCATTTCACGAAAACGGCTATCTCTCGGGTATTAAGATATTAAGCGAGGAACAGGTAGATCGGCTGAATGAAGAATTGACAAAGCTGCAATCCGTAACGGGCGAAGAAAAACAATTGTTTTATTATTATGAGAGCAACGAATCGGAAGACCCCAATAAAGTGCTTTTTCATGCAATTGGAGCATGGCGTATTACACCAGGCTTTCATGACCTTATTTGGTCTCCAGCCTATCGCATGGCGGCATACCAGCTAATGGGACAATCGTTCAGGCTTTTTCACGATCAGTTATTTTGTAAGCCAGCCAAGCATGGTGGCGTGGTGGCATGGCACCAGGACTTTTCTTACTGGACTTTTACCAAACCGATGCAACACCTTACCTGCTGGATCGGCCTGGATGATGCCAGTGTAGAAAATGGTTGCCTTTACTATGTTCCGGGGAGTCACAAATGGGGTTTACTGCCAATCACAGGTCTTGCCGGCGATATGGATTCAGTTAAGCAGGTTCTGACCGAAGATCAATGTGTTGCATTTGAAAAGAAAGTGGCCAATGAACTGCCTAAGGGTTATGCAAGTTTTCATCATCCGCTGACAATGCACGGCTCCTATGCCAATTATTCTGAAAGATCTCGCAGAGCCATAGTTATTAATGCAATGGGACATGAAACGATGGGCAACACGGCAGGATATGAACGAATGGACGCTTTATCCAGCTTTCCGCCTATGGAACAAGATTTGGTGCTTAACAGCCAGTTTTTCCCTTTATTGTTCGATGATAAAGATCCCGAAATCAAAGACCTTTTAAGTAGTATTCCAGTTCTTAAAAATGGTTCCATAGTGAATGCATCACATTCAGTGGAGCTTAAATAGAAACCTACGATCCATTCACTTTTTAAATTCTTTATCTTGAATACCTCAACCAAAAATACCGTTGCCTTCGAAATTGATGAGGCAACGATGCCAGGCAAAGCAAGCACCAAGTCCAATATGTGGTTCATTATGCTTGTTAGTGGCGTAGCTGCATTAGGTGGACTATTGTTTGGGTTTGATACAGCCATCATTTCCGGCGCGATCCCTTATATAAAAGACTACTTTGTCATGGATGAATACATATTAGGGTGGTCGGTAAGTTCCATTCTGGTAGGATGTGCTATAGGGGCAATGTTTGCCGGATATTTCGCCGACAAATATGGAAGACGACTCATCCTGATTGTGTGTGCTTTACTGTTTGCGGTTTCAGGTATAGGAGCAGGAATTTCACATCAGTTATTTGTGTTTATCCTGTTTCGTCTGATTGGCGGCTTGGGAGTAGGTGCAGCAGCTATGGTGTCACCCATGTACATTGCGGAAATGTCGCCGGCAAAATGGCGGGGAAGGCTCGTTGCCTGTTACCAAATGGCTATTGTGATCGGGATCCTTGTGGCCTACTTTGCCAACTATGTTTTCGATGGAATGGGTGATAATAGCTGGAGATGGATGTTTGCTTCGCAGGCAGCACCGTCATTATTGTTTTTTCTGTTGTTGCTATTGGTGCCTGAAACGCCCAGATGGCTTATCATGAAAGGAAAGAAGGCTGCCGCAACAGCCATTCTTGAAAAGATTTCGGAGACTGAATCAATCGAAAAAGAGGTGGCCGAAATTGAAAACAGTTTTCACGCTAAGCATAGTGTTTCCATCAAACAGCTGTTCATCAAAACCTATAGACCAGTTGTATTGATCGGAATAATAGTGGCTGTATTTCAGCAGGTAACGGGTATCAATTCGATCATATACTATGCGCCTGTTATTTTTAAGGAGACAGGTATTAGTAGCTCCTCGTCCCTATTACAAACCATTGCGATCGGTGTCGTTAATATCATATCAACTTTTATAGCTATTGGATTGGTAGATAAAGTGGGCAGGAAGAAACTGCTGTTAATAGGCAGCGTGTTGATGGGAGTCTCATTGGTAGCAGTGGGGCTTTGTTTTCGCTACAGTTATTTTGATCATTATATCGTACTCATCTTCATGTTGCTATATGTTGCTTCGTTCGGGGCTACAATGGGCGCAGTGGTTTGGGTATATATCTCCGAAATTTTTCCTAACCTTATTCGCAGCCTGGCATTATCAGTGGCAACATTATCCTTGTGGCTGGCCGACTTTGCCGTAACCCTTAGCTTCCCGGTAATGACAAAACATTTAGGTGTGGCTTACACCATGTTTACTTATGCTGTATTCTGTGCTTTGGCCTTTGTTTATATGTTCTATAATGTGAAGGAAACCAAAAGTAAATCATTGGAAGAAATTGAGACGTTATTCATCTCATAAAACATTTTACACTATGAACAGAGAACATTCTTATATAAAAAACGGAAGTATCAGTAAAGAAAACATCGCTTTCTATGCTGAATATGGATACCTGGTTGCATCTGATCTTTTGTCGCCTTTTGAAACTGAAGAGTTAAAAAAGGAAACTGCAGCTATTTTCCGTGGAAATCGCGGTGATGTAGATGGTCTGCTGCCTGTTGACGAGCATGAAATGGATGCCGAAGTATTGAAAAAATATGTGGCCATTCATTTTCCACATAAGATTTCCCCGGTGATTTATAAGTATTTGTTTCACCAAAAGATCATTAGTGTATTGGTGAATGTTATTAGTCCCAATGTGAAGTGCATGCAATCCATGTTGTTTGTGAAGGGACCTGGCAAAGCGGGGCAGGCATGGCACCAGGATGAGTTTTATATTCCTACTCGCGACCAATCACTTACCGGCGTTTGGATCGCTATTGACGACGCTTCCATCGAAAATGGTTGTCTCTGGATCATTCCAGGTCGGCCCGGGCATATGATGAGGAGAGTGAAGAATGATTCCAATGAATATGCTGATGTGGATACCATTGATGTATCTCCTTACAGTTCTGATCAGGTGATTCCGGTAGAAGTCAAAAAAGGTTCGGTAGTATTCTTTAATGGATATACCCTGCACAGCTCACGTCGTAATAAAACAAGTGATTGTTTCCGCACCGCCTTGGTCAATCATTATATGAGTGCCGAGTCAATGTTGCCTTGGGATCAGGATGGAAAGTTACCGTCTACCGAAGATTTGCGAGACATTGTGATGGTAGCCGGAGACGATCCTTATGCCTGGAAAGGATTAGAAGATGCCAATAAGCCTTATTTACGCCCTGAAGTATTACAAATTAAAACCGAATTATAACCTATGGAGATTCAATTTTATTGCCCCCGTTGGGGAAGTGAAGCCTTAAGTTGGGCAGCTTTTGGTCAAAAAGTAAGTGAGGCCGGTTATGACGGCTTTGAATATGGCATGGCTCATAATGCCAGCGAACAAGAAATGCACCAAGTTCTAAGCGTCGCCGAAAAAAATAAGCTGAAGATTATTGTACAACACTACGATACTGTCGAAGCGGAATTTTCAAAACATATCGAACTATATAGTGCCTGGCTTGAAAAAGTAAAGTCTTTTCCGTGCGTAAAGATTAATTCCCAGACCGGTCGCGACTTTTTTAACATGGAGCAGAATAGCGCTCTGATAGCGACTGCAACACTGTTTACTCGTCAAACAGGGGTGAATGTAGTGCATGAAACCCATCGTAATAAATTCTCCTTTGCGGCTCATACAACCAAAGAATATCTCCACAAAATACCGGATCTGAAGCTTACACTCGACGCATCACATTGGGTATGTGTGGCAGAATCATTCTTAGAAGATCAGGCTGAAACAATGGAGCTGGCTATTCAGCGTACCGAGCATATCCATGCAAGAGTAGGTTATCTTTGTGGACCGCAGATTCCGGATCCGCGCATGCCCGAATGGCAGCATGCATTGAATGCGCATCTGAGCTGGTGGGATAAGGTGGTTGAAAGAAAGAAAAAAGAAAACACTTTATTAACGATCGCACCGGAGTTTGGTCCATATCCTTATATGGTGCACCTGCCGGCTAATTCATCGCCCATCTGCAATCAATGGGATGTGAATGTTCATATGATGGAATTGTTGAGAAACCGATACAACTAACAAATCCGGCTTTTAAATGAAAAGAGTCTTTATTTTATTACTATCATTAAGTAGCATTTCTGCTTTTGCAAAAGACAAATCAACTAATGATAAACTTCCTCACGCTAAGGAATACCATGTTTCGGTGAATGGAAGTGATAAGAATGACGGGTCCGTAACGAAGCCTTTTAAAACCATTATGGCTGCGTCGAACGCGGCCATGCCGGGCGATGTAATTACCGTACATGCGGGTATTTATCGTGAACAGATCACACCACCAAGGGGAGGCAATTCCGATCAGGAAAGAATCGTATACCAGGCTGCCAAAGGCGAGAAAGTAGAGATCAAAGGCTCCGAAATCATCAAAGGTTGGAAGAAACTGGAAAACGATACCTGGGAAGCAAAGATCCCGAACAGTTTTTTTGGAACATTTAATCCTTATAGCGACCTGATCCGTGGCGATTGGTTTTTGCCTACACCTAAAGAACGGAAATATCACACAGGTGCAGTGTATTTAAACGGCGACTGGTTGATGGAAGCTGCTTCACAACCGGAAGTAATGAAAGCTGCTGATGAAAAAAATCAACTGTGGTGGGCCGAAGTGGATGCAACCACTACTACCATTTGGGCACAATTTAAAAATGTAGATCCCAACAAGGAAACCACCGAGATCAATGTACGACAAACTGTTTTTTATCCCAAGAAACCTTTTGTCAATTTCATTACCGTAAGAGGGTTTTTGATGCAACATGCCGCCACCAACTGGGCGCCACCAACTGCAGAGCAAATGGGCTTGATCGGCACCAACTGGAGCCGTGGTTGGATCATCGAAAACAATACGGTTCAATATTCAAAATGTTCAGGTATTGCCTTGGGCAAGCATGGAGATGAATGGGACAACAAGAATACTGAATCCGCCGAAGGTTATGAAGGCACAATCAGGCGGGCATTGGCTTTTGGATGGAATAAGGGGACAGTCGGAGGACACCTGGTGCGAAACAATCAAATTGCCTATTGTGAGCAAACTGGTATCGTTGGCAGCATGGGCTGTGCGTTCAGCCGGGTTGAAAACAACCAGATCCATGATATTCATGTTCGTAAATTATTTGCAGGCTGGGAACAGGCTGCCATAAAATTCCATGGGGCGGTGGATGTAGTCATCAGTGGCAATCATATTTACCGGTCGGTTATGGGCATGTGGCTGGATTGGATGGCGCAAGGGCTACAGGTAAAAGGCAATCTGATGCATGATAATGGGCGGGACCTTTTTATCGAAGTTAGTCATGGCCCTGCTTTGGTAAGTAACAATATTTCGCTTTCTGAGAATAGCGTTTTAATGAACTCCCAGGGTACAGCTTTCGTCCATAATCTTTTTGGCGGCAAGTTCAGCATTGTATATTATGATAGCCGCCTGACGCCTTATCTTTTGCCCCATTCCACACATGTGGTAGCCACTCATGATAATCCAAGTGGAGAAGCACAGTTTATTAATAACCTGTTTGTAAATGGAAGTGATGTAAGCAATTATAGTAGTGCGTTATTGCCGGTATCATTTGATGGAAATGTGTACACGAAGGGATCTGTTCGGGCCATTGGTGTAAAGGAGAAAAGGGGAATGGGGGAATTGAAAAAGGATGCGGCCGAGACAATGAAAAAATATAAAGAGCAGTTGGCAACAGAAACAAATGCGTTGGTGAAAAATGAATTTGACGCTGCAGATACTTTGTTGCTGCAGGAAAATGGTGTGTACCTGGAAATAGCGTTGGATAAAGATTGGTTGGCCCAAAAGAGAAATTTGGTAACCTCATCGATTTTAGGCAAAGCCCGCATCTCTAACGCCCAATTTGAAAACCCTGATGGTTCACCATTGAAAATAGATACTGATTATTTCGGCAATAAGCGCAATACAGCCAATCCTTCACCGGGTGCTTTTGAAATAAAGGAAAACGGAAAACAAAAGATAAAAGTGTGGTAACCCGTCAGTAAATTAAAAATGAAAAAAATATTAATTGCAGTATTTGCATTAAGCAGCTTTTCTGCTTTTGCAAAAGACAAGTCAAATAATGATAAACTTCCTCACGCCAAGGAGTACCATGTGTCAGTGAATGGAAGTGATAAGAATGACGGATCATTAAGCAAACCCTTTAAAACCATTACGGCGGCGTCGAACGTGGCGGTGCCCGGCGATGTAATTACCGTACATGCTGGTATTTACCGTGAACAAATCACACCCCCAAGAGGAGGCAATTCCGATCAGGAAAGAATCGTATACCAAGCCGCCAAAGGCGAGAAAGTAGAGATTAAAGGCTCCGAGATCATCAAAGGTTGGAAGAAACTGGAAAACGATACTTGGGTGGTAAAGATACCCAATAGTTTTTTTGGCAAATTCAACCCCTATAGCGACACTATACATGGTGATTGGTTTTGGCCAAAGCCGAAAGAAAGAAAATACCATACAGGAGCTGTATATCTAAAAGGTGACTGGCTGATGGAGGCTGAAAACAAAGATGAAGTGATGCAGCATGCTGATCTGAAAAATCCGCTCTGGTGGGCTGAAGTGGATTCAACTACTACAACCCTATTTGCTCAGTTCAAGTATGCTGATCCCAACAGGGAGACTGTTGAAATAAACGTACGGCAAACCGTATTTTATCCTAAGGTACCTTATATCAATTTTATCACCGTTCGTGGCTTTACTATGGAGCATGCGGCCACCAACTGGGCTTCCTGTACAGCAGAACAAAAGGGATTACTGGGAACACATTGGAGCAAGGGGTGGATTATTGAAGACAATATTATTCAGTACTCCATGTGCGCTGGGATTACTTTGGGTAAATACGGTGACAAATGGGATAATACCTGTGAAGAACGGGCGGAAAGTTATGTGGCAACTGTTGAGCGGGCCCAGGCAAATGGCTGGAATAAAAGTACTGTTGGCAGCCATGTTGTTCGAAATAACCAAATAGCTTATTGTGAACAGGTAGGTATCGTTGGCAGCATGGGCTGTTCTTTTAGCACCATTGAAGGCAATCTAATTCACGATATTTTTACGAGAGGCATGTTCAGTGGTGCAGAGATGGCAGGAATCAAGTTTCACGGAGCGATTGATACCCGAATTTGCAATAATCATATTTATCATACCTATTTCGGTATTTGGCTCGATTGGATGGCGCAAGGAGCACAGGTGAGCAATAACTTATTACATGAAAATTCCTGGGATCTGTTTACGGAGGTAACGCACGGTCCTATTTTAATTAGCAATAATGTAATGCTGTCGCCCACTAATTTAAAGATGAATGCAAGTGGTGTGGCTTTTGTTCACAATCTTTTTGCAGGGAGGATGGATGTAATTACCTATGAAAAGCGATTAACGCCTTATCATAAGCCTCATTCTACAGATATTGCAGGATTTCATGATAACCCCGGCGGAGGCCTGCAGTTTATCAATAATTTATTCGTCGATGGTGGAAACGCCAGACCGTGCGACAGCATGTTGTTGCCGGTAAAATTTGCTGGAAATGTGTACGTCAAGGGTGCTAACATATTGCAGCCCATTGATTATCACAGGAAAAGCAGTCGAAAAATGCTCGAGCTGCCTGCTCTGCAATGCAAAACAGAAATAGATGCTCTAATGAAACCAGAGTTTGATGCAGCTGTTGGGTTGGTCAATGAGAATGGCAATGCCTATTTGAATATCTGTTTTGATAATAGCTGGTTGGTTGAGCAAAAAAGAAAATTGGTTACAACTTCGGTGCTCGGCAGTGCGATAATTCCCAATCAGCCTTTTGAGGACCGGGATGGGAAGGTGTTGAGCATTGATACCGATTATTTGGGCAACAAGCGTAATTCGGACAATCCTTCTCCAGGGCCTTTTGAAATAAAGAATAGTGGGAAACAAAGAATTAAACTATGGGCGGAAGGCCGGTAATGATGCTTGGGAGGTGAAAATACCTAATCAGATTTTCGGAAAGTTCAATCTAGGGAGTTTCGCCGTAACCTCTACCTGAGGACAGGCAAGCTCCTTCCTTTTTTGGCAACGACATCTAAGGAGTTCATCAGTTTAAACTTTGGTAAAACACACATATTTTGTGTTCAGGAGTTGTTGAACAAGCTTCACCTGCGCCTTGTGAAGGACGGTATCCTTGCGGTAGCCTGGTTTATAACAATATTTGGTACTACATAACGTCAAACGCATTAATAAGATAATATGAACAAGTTCTGCATTGGGATACTCTCCCTGTTGTCGCTAAATCTTACAGCAACAACAGTTTGTGCACAAACCTCATCTCTAAAGGACAAACAAACGGAAAGTTTTACACCCAGCAAAGCCGTGAAAGAGATTATTGTGGTGTTTAAAACACACTTCGATATTGGCTACACCCATCGGGTAAAGGATCTTGTGCAGTATTACCGTACCGACATGATCGATAAGGCCCTCAAAGTAATGGACGAATCGAAGTCACTGCCTGCCGAACAGCAATTCAAATGGACCGCTCCGGGTTGGGTGATGTCCAAAGTGATGGAGCCCTGGCCAGGACAGACAGCGGAGCGGCGACAGAAACTTGATGAAGCTTTTCGAACCGGAAAATTTATTACCCATGCCATGCCCTTTACTGTTGAAACGGATCTATGCGGACCGGAATTGGTGACACGTGGACTGGGTTTTGCTTCCCGACTCACAAGGCAATACCAACTTCCTCTTCCGAATTCAGCGAAAGTGACCGATATGCCTTCTCATTCACGTGAGCTGGCTACCGTTCTCAGCAATGCGGGTGTGAAGTTTTTACATATAGGGTGCAATTGGCCAAGCGGGTTTGTACAAACACCGGGACTGTTTTGGTGGGAAGGACCTGATGGTACACGGTTGCTGACCTTCTATTCAAGTGTTTACGGTACAACAACAGGGCTTCGTTGGCCAAATGAGTGGGGAGGTGGTGAGCATTTTGTTGGACGTGGATTATTGCCTCCATCTGACTGGCCTTATGCAGTTTGGCCTGCCATTTTTGTAACATTGGATAATAGCGGCCCTCCTACGGCATCGCAGGTAAAAGCATTGTTTGATGAAGCAATGAAAAAGATGCCGGGCGTGAAAATTAAAGTTGGTACGATGGATGAGTTTGCCAACGCCTTGCTGGCGACACACCCTGATTTACCAGTGGTGAAAGGCGATATGCCAGATACCTGGGTGCATGGCAGTATGTGCGACCCGGGCGGAATGAGCATGGCCCGCCAATCGGCTCCATTGATCGCAACAGATGCTACGTTCAATACACAATTGAAAACATGGGGGCTGCATGTACCTGCTGTTGCCGATTCTGTTGCCAAGGCTTATGAACTGATGGCTTTGTATGCAGAGCATACCTGGGGAGGCAGCAAATCGGTTAACAAATACGGCGAGGCATTTAAACAATTGCCGCCTTCCCAATATGCTGATCTGGAAGCATCATGGGAAGATAAAACAGATTATAGCCGTGGCGCATGGAGTATCGCTAATCGTTTGAAACAGAACAATCTCGCCTTGCTTGCAAAATCTGTAAAATCTGCTCCCAACAGTATCATCGTGTATAATCCTCTTCCCTGGCAGCGAAGTGGCCTGATAGAGGTAAATGGGCAACAGGTGTTTGTCAAGGATATACCTCCCAGTGGGTACAAAACTATTCCTGCGCCGGATAAGCAGATTGTGCAAATTTCTGCCAACAAATTCATCGAGAATCAATTCTATAAGATAACATTCGATGCCAACAAAGGGACCATATCATCATTGATTGACAAACATACCGGCCGCGATTGGGCCGCTAATATCTCAGGACGCCAGACTGGTCAATATTTTAACGAACGGTTTACCTATGAGCAGGCGGCAAGCTATACGGCCGCTTACCAGCAGGGACGTGGAGAGCAAGCCGTGGGGGAAAAGAAAGGTTGGCTGCATCCCGGCATTAACAAGCCTGGTATGATCTCAGAAAATGTTGTTCCTTATCGCATGGCGTCTCCAGCCGGAGGAAAACTGGTTATCAACGTCAATGGATTACAGCAAACCGCCATCCTTGAAATGCCCGCTGATACAGCCAGACATTTACCCGGCTCACGATTAAAAGTAACCCTTACCGAGGGACAGCCTTATATCGATCTGGAGATAACCATTCTCAACAAGGCGAAAGATAACTGGCCCGAGGCTGACTGGCTCGCTTTGCCGTTCAATATAAAGGATCCTGTTTTTAAAGTGTATCGCCCGCTGGGGATCATGAATCCGGCTACTGATATTTTGAAAGGCGCCAACAAAGACCTTTATTCGGTAGGTCAGGGTGTTACTCTAACCGATGCTGCCGGTAACGGCATTGCTGTGTGCCCGATCGATCATCCGCTGATTAGTTTGGATACGCCGGGCTGCTGGAAATTCTCTCTCGATTTTGTTCCTAAAAAACCTGTTGTATATCTCAACCTCTACAATAACCAGTGGAATACAAATTATCGGTACTGGTATCCGGGCTCCTGGAGTTCCCGTGTAAGGATCTGGTCATTAGACAAATATAAAACACAGCCTGAAAGCATGACTGTTCCGGCATTGGAAACAAGTTATCCGCTACAGGCAGTAGTGGCAGGAAACGGCGATGGCACATTACCTGTATCCCAAAAGGGAGTAGAGTTGTCTCGCAAAGGCATACTGGTTACAGCATTTGGTGATGATCCCGATGGCAACAAGGGTACGTTGCTGCGTTTATGGGAAATGGCTGGAAAGTCGGGAGAGGTTGCTATTGCCCTGTCGGGACAAAAACATTTTACCATGGCCACACCTGTTAATCTTCGTGGCGAAGTAAATGGAAAGACGATAAAAATTATCAACGGAAAATTCAGTTGCCCTATCAATGGGTTTGGGCCCGCAAGTTTTATTCTGGAATAATTGAGTATACTGATTTACTTAGGCAACAAACGTAATGCGGCCAATCCATGACTGACCCTGTTTGCATGAAGTAGTCTTACTGTATTTGCGCAAAAAAACTGCTAGCACTAAGTCATCCAGTTATAAAGAATATATATAAATATGTTTTGTAATGATTTCAGATAAACTAACTTCTTTACGGTTTTTGGTATTACTGACTATTCCGCTTCTTATTTCTCTTTCAGCGGCTTGTCAATTGAATCAAATCGTCCAGAATTATATTCCGGCGTTTGACAATATAAACCATCCGCAGATAGCTTATTGGTTTTTCTCAAAAGACCAATTAGACGAAACCAAATACAAAAACAAAATTGACAGTCTCTCCGCTTTCAGCAAATACACACTTATTTTTCTGACAGCAAGAAATGGGGTTAATTTCTATGATTCGAAAACTATGCACCCCATTTTTGATAACATAGTTAAGTATGCACATGCTAAGGGTTTAAAAATAGGGCTTCAGTTATGGGCCCCGGAAGATACCGTGCCAATCGCTAATACAGCACGGATGGTGCAGGAGGGAGAAATACTACTGGATGATAATGGCAAAGGCAAATTCACATCCACTGCTAAGCATGTAAGACGACTTACGCAATTATTGTTAAAAAGCGAATTATTCAGGGTATATGCTTTTAAAAAATCGGGAGATGGGTTTTATATACCAGGCAGCTTAAAGGATATTACTTCACAGGTACAAAAAACAGAAACAAGAAATAGCGTATCCGTTTCAATTGATCAAAGCCCTGCCATGAAAGGTTACACCGTTTATGTACTAACTCAGCATTACTACAATTACTGGAGTAATTACAATCCCGAAGCTGTAGCCAGGCTTACGAATACTTTAAAAATATATTCTGAAATACCGTTCGATGGTGTAGGTCTTGATGAGTACACCAATTTGCCTGTTATCCCTGCATGGGAATTAAAAAATGGAAATGTTTTCAGGGAACGACCCTATTCACTGTCCATGGATTCTGTTTTTAAAGCCAAAACAGGCTTAAACCTGGTGCAAACATTTTTTGACATGCGTTATGCACCAGTCGGCAATCCAGGCATAAGGGCTAAAGCAATTAATAATTATATGGCCGTTATGCGTAGCGGTACTATGGGCCTGGAAACGGAAATTTACCGTGCCGGCAAACTTTATTTTGGCCAAAATACGTTCATTGGCTTGCATGATACACACCATAACACGTTAGATGGCGATGAAATATGGCAAACAGGGCTGAACTGGTGGAACATTAAAAGGGACTATGGCCACACTGATGAAGGAACTTCAAAACCTACCCAAATTGGAATTGGTTTTAGCTATCCAATGAATGCGATGTATAACATGTATTATAACAAAAGCCTTGACAGAATATGGACAAAAGCATTAACCGATTTAAGATATGGCATTCGTACCCATTACCATGCAATCAATGATGTGCAGAGCTGGGGAGTAAGTATAGAGCAACCTTCAGCACAAGCCCAAATCAATAAAGTAGAAAATTGTGCCCGGTTATTAAACAGGTTTAATCCTTCTTTCCCGAAAATAAAATTATTGGTATTGTTTGGGATGGAGGCGCTTTCTAACTGGTACCCTGATACGCTGTCAAGAAACGCCTACGATATAAATGGTAAATTAAAAATAGAAGAAAAGGCAAGCCAGCTATGGGATGCGGGCTATTTTAATGCATTGGTTCCTACCGATGAAATTGCTGATGGCAGGTTGCGCATTGGCGCCAATGGCAAGCCGGTTTTACAAGGACACGAATTTGATGCAATTGTTTTTTTATATCCACAGTTTGCAAGGGAAAGCACTACAAAATTTATACAGGAGTACCTTAAAAAGGGTGGTAAACTATTAGTAGAAGGAAACTGTACCACCGACTTTAACGGCAATGATATTACAGAAGAATGGAAGAAGATTTTAGAGAAATCGGTTGCTGCTTCTTTTTCATTGGAGGCAATGTCAAAGCTGGGTGTCAAAAAAAACGAATTACAAAATGGTGTATTAAACGAAGATAACTCCTATGTATTTACCGATACAAAATCCCTCAGGGACGGTGCTTTAACAAGCTTTACTTTTACACATAATAACTTGACATTTTCTGGTAATTATATAGGCCTGGCAGCTGTAAAAATTGATAAGAAAAACAACATTGAAAAGATGGCTGTCACTGGGTTTTCATCCTTGAAAAAAAACGGCAACACCATTTTTGCGCTGAATAAACCTGCAGATGTTTTCATAGAAGTAAAATACAAAAAAGTGTATATAACAATTGCTGGCAATGAAAATGAATCACGAATTATCGCCAGCGAAATTTTAAACCCATAGCACAAAAACATGAAGTTTATTGTCGGTTTCATCAACTCATATTAATTTTATTTCAAGCTATCAGTAGGCATGAGCCGGCAAGTTTTATTCTGGAATGATTGTGATTCAGTACTCGTCGCTGACCATTGATGCCGTTTATGTTGAAAACAAAACAAAAAAACAATAATTTGGACTAAATGATACACCCGAATTCAATGAAAAGACTTTTTATTGTCCTGCTTACAATCAGCAGTGTTGCAGTTTTTGCGAATGATAAACCTGGAATTATTAAGCCTTCCAATTATAGAGAATATCATGTGTCGGAGAAAGGGAATGATCAAAATGATGGCAGCGGGCCAAAACCGCTTAAAACCATTATGGCGGCAGCCAACAAAGCTATGCCAGGGGATGTAATTACAGTTCATGCTGGTGTGTACCGTGAAGAAATTGTACCACCGCATGGAGGATCCTCCGAAAAAGAAAGAATCGTTTACCAGGCTGCTAAAGGAGAAAAAGTAACAATTAAAGGTTCGGAGGTTGTTAAAGGTTGGAAGAAACAAGAAAATGATACTTGGGTGGTTAAGATACCCAATAGTTTTTTTGGTAAATTCAATCCGTATAAAGAAGTCATTCATGGCGATTGGTTTTGGCCTCAACCTAAGGACAGAAAATACCTGCGTGGTGCTGTGTACCTGAATGGCGATTGGCTGATGGAGGCCGAAAAAAAAGAACAAGTGATCAACGCTGTCACCGATGCAAAAAATCCACTTTGGTGTGCCTCTGTTGATGCTGATACAACCACCATTTGGGCACAGTTCAAGAATGTGAATCCCAATGAAGCGTTAGTAGAAATAAATGTTCGTCAAACTGTTTTTTATCCCGATAAACCTTTTATAAATTTTATCACGGTGCGTGGGTTTACTATGGAGCAAGCTGCTACCAACTGGGCACCGCCAACTGCTGAGCAAATGGGATTGATTGGTACGCATTGGAGTCGTGGTTGGATCATCGAAAATAATACCATTCAGTATTCAAAATGCGTGGGCATTGCATTGGGTAAATACGGCGATAATTATGATAATAAAGATACCGAGTCAGCAGAAGGTTATGTAGGCACCATCAAAAGAGCATTGGCTTTCGGCTGGAGTAAGGGAACCGTTGGTGGGCATATTGTTCGCAACAATACCATTGCTTATTGTGAACAAACAGGTATTGTAGGCAGTATGGGTTGTGCCTTCAGTACTATTGAGGGTAACACTATCCATGATATTTTTATTCGCCGCCTTTTTAGTGGGGCCGAACAGGCTGCAATTAAATTCCATGGTGCAGTAGATGTACAAATAGCTAAAAACCATATTTATCGTAGTAACATAGGCGTATGGCTCGATTGGATGGCCCAAGGTGCGCAGATAAAGAATAACCTAATGCATGACAACCTCACCGATATTTTTCTGGAAGTGAATCATGGGCCTATGCTGGTAAGCAATAATTTGCTATTGTCCAAAGTCAATATTTCAATGAATTCAAGCGGGGCCGCTTTTGTGCATAATATTTTTGGAGGGGAAATCAGCTCTATTAATTACGATGGTCGGTTAACGCCATTTCATCCGCCGCACTCCACTTATATTGCTGCATTACATGATAACCCCGGAGGGGATGTCCAGTTTATAAATAATCTTTTTGTAAATGGAGGTAATGCCAGCCAATACAGTAAAGCGCTCCTTCCGGTAAGCTTTGATGGGAATGTGTATACTAAAGGTGCTGTAAGGGCCATTAGCAATGATAAGCCAATGCGATTTGGCGAAATGGGAAAGGAAGCGCAAGAACAATTGAAAAAATATAAAGAACAGAATGCACAAGAACGCAACGCTGTAGTTAAAGAGGATTTTGATGCCATGACTCGTTTATTGACTCAAAAAGAGGGCATTTACCTGGAAATTAACCTCGATAAAGGTTGGCTGACCGAACAGCCAAGAAAACTGGTGACAACACAATCGTTGCGTCCGGCTGTTGTTCCTAATTTACTATTTGAAAATACCGATAGATCAGCCTTAAAAATTGATACCGATTATTTTGGTAATATCCGCAACACGACCAATCCATCGCCGGGAGCGTTTGAGATTCAGATGAGTGGAAAACAGCTGATAAGAGTGTGGTCAGTAAAATAATTCAGAGATTTAGATGTTAAATTAATGAGGTCCGAAAAAGAGCCCTTAGAGATTTTTCTGAGGGCTCTTTTGATAGTCTATTAAAAAGTCGCTGATTTACCTGCCCACTAATCACCATAGTTGCTTTCTTGAAAAATTTTATTTACTATAGATTAAACTGTTATAGTAGGAACTCTTAATTAAATGGAGAATAGCAAATTAGTGCCATGGGCCAAGTTGAGTTTACTCAGCATTGTAATTGTTGCACTTTACGGCATGATTATGCGATATAAAATCGCTTTTGATTTTCCGTATTTGAACCAGAAAAATTTACTTATTGCTCATTTTCATTTTGCAATAATTGGCTGGGTTAGTCATTTGTTGTATAGCAACCTGCTTTTAGGGATCCAGCCCTATTTGCCTTCAAAGAATGTGAAAAAATACAATAGGCTTATTGTGGCCAACCTGCTTAGTGCATTTGGGATGTTGGGGGCATTTACTATTAAGGGATACGGGCCAGTGTCCTTTACATTTTATACCTTTTCCGTTGTAATTGCTTTAGTATTTACCGTGTTCTATATAAAAGAAGTGGGGAATTTTCCCATTGCCTACAAAAAATCAAGGCCATGGGCCGTTACAGGCTTGTTGCTTAATGTGGTCTCTTCTGTGGGGCCACTAACTTTAGTTTACATGATGGTGACAAAACACATCCATCAGGAGCTCTACCTTGCATCGGTTTATTATTATCTGCATTTTCAATATAGTGGATGGTTCTTTTTTGGAACGATGGCCATTGTTTTGAGTAATTTACCAGTTGAAAATTTACCAATTAAAAAATATTTTCAACTGTTTGCCTTCACTGTTTTTCCTACCTACTTTTTGTCGACCCTTTGGGCAAAAATACCACTATGGCTTTACGTGGTTACCGTAATAGCCACTTTACTTCAATTGGCTGCATGGATTTCGTTGCTTGTTAAACTAATGCCAATTTTTAGCCAAATGAAACAAAAGTTGCAGTATAGATGGCTTAATGTGTTTTTCTATGTGGCAGCATTGGCTCTCACCATCAAGTTTATACTGCAAACGATTTCCATTATACCACAGCTTAGTCAATTGGTGTTTGGTTTCCGTCCTATTGTGATTGCTTACCTCCATCTTGTTTTCCTGGGAGTTTATAGTCTCTTTTTTGTCGGCTATTTATTTGCTAAAGGATTTATTTATCCTTCCAAAATAGCCATGATAACAGCTTTTGCTTTTCTAACAGGTGTATTTCTCAATGAGCTTTTGCTCGCCATTCAGGGATTTGCAGCCTTTGCCTATATTCCCATACCTTTTGTGAATGAAATGCTGTTTGGGATTGCTGTTTTACTTTGGGGCAGTGCATTAGGATTGCTCTTATCCCAATTTAAAGAACAATGATACTGCTTACAAGTCCTTCTTTTTGAATTTAATCAAAGAAATCTTAAACGGAACCACTATCCATAAAACAAGTAGTAAAAACGATAAGGAAAGCCCCAAATCGGTGCCAAAAAAGTTTTTAAATACCGCTCCGGTATAACCCATCATTGCCGATACATCAAGCTGGAGTAAGATAAGTATTCGACAAATATCTATAGGACTAAGACTGCTGAGCAGCACCACTAATTTTTCTACAGGATAATCAGAAAGTTGAAATAAAAGGAACAGTATCAGTCCATCAAAAAGAAGGGCAAAATACAGCCAAAGCAATATAGAAATTCCAATTCCTTTTGCCTTGTCCCGGGTGAGCATACTGGTCAAGAATGCTATGGCTACGAAAATGATGGTCAATAATGAGCCGGCAATGGTCATCATCAGTGCGGCGGAAAAATCAGCGAACAATAAAATGGGAATGCCTGCCCCTAACAAAAATGCCAAAACAAGGCTTAACGACAAGCCTGTAAATAACGCTTTCCAAATCATACTGCGTTTTACTGGATGACTAATCAGCAGTTCAATGAACTCGTTACTGTTATATATGTAGATTGTAGAAAACAGGACGGACACTAATGGAACGGTGAGCAGGATAATAGAAAGTTCGGTCAGCACTCCCTTAGAAGGATTATCCTCTAAACTGAAGGCACTCAGTGAAATTAAAATCAATAGAAATGTATAAGCGATTATAATTTTATTTTTTAAAATATCCAGTGCTACGTATTTCAAAATCTTAATCATTAGTTCTCGGTTTTTAAAAGCTGAAGGATAGCACTAGCAATAGTTCTCTTTCCGGTTCCACTTTTTAGTTCCTCTACATTCTTATGAAGTACCAAATTGCCATCTTGCATAAAAATGATCTGACTTACAATACCTTCCAATTCACTAAGTAAATGTGAGGTAATAAGAATAAGGCGGCCTTTGTTTTTTTCGGCAATAATTTTTTCCTTAAGTATTTCAGATGCAATTGGGTCAAGTCCCGCCGTTGGCTCATCGAGAATGAGCACCTGGGGATGGAATAAAAATGCTAACGTAGCACTTACTTTCTGCGTGGTGCCACTACTGAGTGTTCGCATTTTTTTGCCGACCATTGAGCCTATTTCAAATTTTTCATACAATTCATTATCTAAGGGCTTATTATAGCTCCTGATTCCTTTTATCATATCCAATACATGACCTATGCTCATGTTTTCTGGGTAACGGCCTATTTGTGGCATATATCCAATGTTTCTGCGGTATTCGTTGTCGTTTTTGATATTTTTACCGGCAAAATTTATACTGCCTTCATCAGGTATTACCATACCCAGAATGGTCTTGATAAGTGTAGTTTTACCGCAGCCATTAGGACCTACAAGAGCAATGCATTCACCCTGGTTCAATTTTAGATTAATTCCGTTCAAGGCATGTAGTTTTCCAAAGTGTTTTGATACATTAACTACTTCAATCATAATAATAATGGTTTCATCAAAGGCTTGTTATCTACAAAATTTTCAGGAGTGAGGCTAGGTAATAGTTTTTCTGACTTGTCAAGCAGGTTTATCATAAAGCTTCGGAAAAGTAGCATAGCGGGTGGATCTCTTTCAATAATAACCGAATAAATGCTGAGTGGATGATATGGCACATCTCCAATTTTATCTTTATCCAGATCGTAGCCTTCGTATTTATCCCAATAGTTTTCATTGAAATGATTGAGGGTAAGGCTGCCGTTGGTGCTTACATCAAATGTGTTGGCCAGGAAGTTATTGTGTGAAATGGTGTTTTCCATGCAATTGGCCTGAAGCCTCATTCCCCAGCCATTGGCTTTGAGTACATTTTTTTCGACTAAAATCCTGTTGGTCCCATCAAAAAATACGCCTGTGGTGTTTCTTATGAATGTGTTTCCTGAAAGATGACAATCTGAGATTTCTTTAAGCAATAATCCATAAGCCGCATCCCCCCAGTTTTCTTCAAAGGTATTATTGGCCATCACTACATGATTGGTGAACATTACGGCAACACCTGCACCGTTATTTTTAAAATAATTGGTAAAGTAGGCATCATTGTGCGAAAACATAAAATGCAACCCATAACGTAGATTGTTCTTGGCAGTATTCCTCCATATTACAGAATGAGTTACAAACTCGAAATATATTCCATCTCTGTGCCCCGAAATTTTATTTCCAATAATCTGCAGGTTACTACTTTTCCAACAATGGATGCCATTGCCTGATAGCTGCTGAGAGGTTTGAGACGCACGAATCAAATTGTTTTTCACGACGCAACCTTGTCCATACTGGATATAAATGCCAAAAAAATTATCATGAAGCTCATTGTTTTCAATTCTAACATTGTCCGAATTATAAACTTTAACACCACAAGGATCGTTAAGTGTTCCCTCTCCTGAATTTTGTATACGGAAACCATTTATAATTACACCGCTGCTCTTAATTGAAAGTACTTCGTATTTTTTTTCACCATCCAGTACCGGCATTGACATGCCCAACATGCATATGGATTTATCAATTATTATATTGCCTTCATTGTAAATGCCTTTGGTTACAATTATTGTATCACCATTCTTGCAAAGAGCCAAGGCACTTTTTATAGTAGAAAACTGCTTGCCGCCACCGACATACAGAGTTTTTGCAAATGCCTTGCTTTGCACCAAAAGCATTAAGGCTATTAGTACGGTTAAAAGGGATCGTTTACAGATATGGGTATTCAAGCTAATGAGGTTCTTGTAATAACTTGATTTATTGCTTCTTATTGAATTTTTGCCAACTTTCAACATGCACACCAAGCTTATTGGCATATGCTTCAGCCTCGTTTTTAGCAGAAAAAGCCACTGTATTGCCACCCATAGGACTTTTGGCATCTGCATGGTGAACAAACCATGCCTTGGAGGCATCTATTAATACATTGTTCTTTGAATAGTCCATAACATAATAGCTTTTGACTTTTCCTTCTTTATGCTCATTACTGTATTTCAACATACAGTCTATATCGTCAAATTTGTAGGCTCTCCCCTTACGGGTTATCATCTCAGAACCAAACCGGCCATCCGAAATGGTCATTCTGCAAAAATCGCAAGCATCTTTGTTCAGGTTGATTGCCTGCGGGCCATCAGCCTCACAGGATGATAATATAATAATACCAGAAATAAAAGCAAAGGAAGCGCTTGAGTTTTTGTCTGATTTGAACAGCTTTTTTTCCAATAGAACAGCTATTAAAACAAGTAGGCCTGCAGCTGCTAAACTCCATCCGCCGATATCAGGCATTGAGTAAGCAGCGAAATTCAATAATTGCTTATATCCAATCAGTGGTGGTTGGTATGCCATGCCAGGAACAATGATTGCTGCATTAGGGTCGAGATTGTGGCCGTAATTATATTCCCATTTCCAGAAATCTATCATTGCTAAGATACCGAATAAGAGGAATGCCCCGAAAGAAATGTAGAGGCATTTTTTTGTGCCATTTAGTGCAGCAAATAAAAAGAGTAAAACATATGTGCCAATAATGTATGGCAACACCGTAAATTCGATAAAATCTTCGGTGTGAAGCGTTTTCATTCCTATGTAATGATTTAGCCCATTTATGATATTTACATCTCCAGCGATCTTGTTGGCCCAAATCTCCAAACTCAAACCTTCAGGATACTGAGGTGCTTGGAGGTCTATTTGCCAAATAGGCACGAAAATGGAAATTGCTAGCAACACTGCTGAAATTATTAGCAGTAATTTGGACACTATTGAAATTTTGTTGGTCATTTAAGAAATGTTTGGGAACACAGTATAATTCGCGCATTTAATTTTGGAACAAATCTCTGTATAATAAAAGGGCAATCTGTATATAATACATGTGTTGCCCTTTTATGTTTAAAAACTAATGCTAAACATAACTTTATTTAGCAGCCGTTTTTTTAGATGAGTTAAAGGTTATTGGAAGAGTACTTCCTTTGGGTGATACTCGTACATATCCTGACATTTCCTGGTGTAAAGCAGAACAGAAGTCTGTGCAATACATAGGGAAGATACCGACACGGTCAGGTATCCATTTTAAAGTAAGTGTTTCGCCAGGCATAATGAGCAACTCTGCATTGTTAGCTCCCTTAATTCCAAAGCCGTGAGGGACATCCCAGTCCTGTTCCAAATTGGTAACATGAAAGAAAACTTCATCGCCAACCTTCACGCCTTCTATATTATCCGGTACAAAATGAGATCGAATGGATGTCATATATACATGGACTGCATTGCCCTCGCGAACCACCTTGGCATCTTCTTCACCATTTGTCTTATATTGATGCTTATTTGAGTTAATGTCAAATATCTTTGCTTGTTTGTCTTTTATCAAGGCTGCCGGTATGGCTTGGGCGTAGTGAGGTTCTCCAATAGTGGGGAAATCCAACAGCAGTTTCATTTTATCGCCGCTAATGTCATAAAGTTGAGCGCTTTGGGCTAACTCTGGTCCAGTGGGCAGGTATCGGTCTTTAGTGATTTTGTTGTAAGCCACTAAATATTTACCAAAAGGCTTTTTGGTATTACCACCTGGAATCATTAAGTGCCCAACAGAGTAATAGGTCGGTGCCCTATCCAATACCTTGAGATCTTTGATATTCCATTTCACTACTTCTGAAGAAACAAACATTGAGGTATAGGCATTTCCTTTTCCATCAAACTCTGTATGTAAAGGGCCTAATCCCGGCTTTTGTACTTCGCCATATAATGCAGCCTCATATTTTATTACCGGAATGCCGCCGAATTTCTCTGTTTCAAATTTTTTCTCGGCAATGGCTTTCTGCAATTTATCAAAACTAAATACAGGAATAAGTGCTGCCAGCTTTCCACTACCTATAATGTACTCTCCTGTAGGATCAACATCGCAACCATGTGGAGATTTGGGGCATGGAATCAGGTAAGCAATCCCTTCAGTATTTGCAAGATCCAAAACTGTTACTTCTGTTTCCATTTCAGACTTTGCGGTATGTGTGGTTTCGTCATATTTGTTGTGAGAATATTTCACTGCCTGTTTAGTCCCTTTGCCTTCTTTGATATATTCTTCCGCTTTCTTCCAGTTTATGGCCAGAATGAAATCTTTATCTTTTTGGGAAGCATTTACTTCCAGCAAGGTATTTGCCAGCTCAGTATTGTAGCAGCTAAAAAAGAACCATCCATGCGATTTTCCTTTTCCTGCACGGGCAAGGTCGAAATTCACGCCTGGTGCTTTCAATTGAAAAGCGACCTTCATTTCGCCGGTTTCCTTATCTACACTTACAAAGCTGATATGCCCCTTAAAATTTTCTTTATATGTACTAATAGGCACATCGGGATTAGCATCAGACGGAACACTGAATCTTGTACTGGCAACTATATATTCAGAGTTTTCGGTGCCGAAAGGCGAACTGTGGTTGCCGCCACTATTGGGAAGTTCCAGGATTTCTGCAGTGCGAAATGTTTTAAGGTCTATTCTCGCTAGCCTTGGAGTATTATTCCCATTTACAAACACCCATTTGCCATCTGCTTCGCCGTTGGTTTGTGACATTTCCACGTGGTGAAGGTCGTCCCAAGGTACAATGCCATGTGATGTATTGAGCATTGGTTTTGTTTCTTCATTAAATCCCCAGCCTTTTTCAGGGTCAGAGGAGAATACAGGAATTACACGCAGTAGGCGTCCACTAGGTATGCCATAAACGCTCAATTGACCACTAAAGCCACCTGATACGAAGTTGTAAAATTCATCATATTGGCCCGGTGGTACGTAGACTTTTGTGGCAGCATCTCCACTTATGACGCTAGTAGTTCCTTTGGGCTTGCAAGATGTTATCGACATTGCCACAACGAACAATAGTCCGACAATTAATTTATTACTTATCATTGCAGTTTATTTGAGATTTTTTATTTTACTTCGTCATTCTGACGCATATACTCCAAAATATTTCTTGCTTCCTCATCATTAAGATTTTGATTTGGCATACGCACCAAACATATCTCCAGTTGAGCCTGTAATTCAGGATCCTTTGAAATCATTGGATCAGGATTGGTAATAAAATTCATAATCCAATGTGGTGTTTTTCTGTGGGTAACACCCTTCCATCCGGGGCCAACCAGTTTTTCATCCGTTTGTTTATGACATGAGTTGCATTTGGTTGCGGCAATCGCTTTGCCTTTATCAGCCATCGCTGCATCTAAAGCTCCCAGTTTTACATTGGATTCGTTGAATTTTCCTTCACCACGTTTAGGGTCATAAGTTGAAGGGTCAGCTTTTGACTCGGGTTTGGCTTCAGGTTGTTCAGATGGAGTTTGTGTTGTTTCTGGTTGTTCTGTTTCATTTGTAGATTTTTCTGAGGTAGATCCGCCTCCACCACAAGAGCCGATGATAAGAATTGTTGCCATCAGGCTTAGGGTTGTAATGATAGATTTTTTCATATTATTAAGGTCATTTAGGTTGACTAGGGAAGTGTTTTTAGTTTGGAAGTCATTTGATTGTCATCATAACCCCCTCATTTAAATATACATAATTTTAAAAAACAATGAAGAGATTATGATAAGAAATTTAGGTTTGGTGAAAAATATATTCTCGTTAAGCAAATAAACCAGGTGGTCGAAATGGGCTTTGGGCTTTATAAAACAAGAAGTAGTAAACCGTGAATGATCTACCTTTAAACAAAATAGCCGATTAACTGTGCGAATTCATCGGCTTTAAAGAAACGAAAGGGAACTTTGCGAGGACCATCCGGATCGCATAAAAAAGCTTCACATTGTTGAAGCTTTTTGTGGTCTATGTTTTTCATTTTAGGGTTTGGCGAAGCCGCTCCTCTAAAGTGTCATTTATTTAATTCTTTCCAACAGGCCTTTACGCTTAATTAAGTTCTTGTAATCCCATTGAATATGTCTCGACTTCTCGATCCATCGTTTCAAATCATTTTTGTTTACCTGACTTAATGCGGTATAGCGAGCTTCGGCGGCTTTAAAGCTGCCTTCATTTTGTAAAGTTTCTTCATCAAATGATTGTCCGCTCCAAAACAATAAACGAACACAGCTTTTAAGTTTACTATAGCCAACAATTGGGTTCCCATCCAAAAACCAAACGGGATGAGCATGCCAAATTTTATTTTCGGCATCAGGTAAAATACCACTAATCTCCTGCGATAGCAGATTACATATTGCCCTGTCTTCTTCGTTTAGCTGAGCATTGTTATAGGTTTGGGTGTCTTTGTTTATCATTTCCCGGTTTTATTTAAAGGTTCTGTATTGTACTGTTCTTTGTTTTTTAGAAACAGAGATGCTCTGCACTAGTCAGTTGGCTTTATTCTTAGCCAATATAATCGTCAAAACAAAAAACACAAAGCCAGTTAGAGCAATGTTCGCATCAATCGTTTTAGCTGGCCATTGCTTTCAGCCCTATGATTGATGCTATTAAGGTTGTAATAAAGAATAAGCGCCAAAAATCTGCCGGTTCATTAAAGAAAAGGATGCCCATTAGAACTGTGCCAACGGCCCCTATGCCGGTCCAAATAGCATAAGCAGTGCCGATAGGTAGGGTTTGTGTGGCTTTCATCAATAATAGCATACTTATGGTTAAACATGCAAGAAAGCCGCCGTACCACATGGTTGATGCTATTCCGGTAGAGAGTTTTGCTTTTCCTAAACAGGTAGCGAATCCGACTTCAAATAATCCTGCTATTATTAATATGATCCAGTTCATGGGTGCAAAGGTCGGAGCTAATTTTTAGTTGCCCTTTAACAAATGATAAAAAATCATCGTATTTCAGCCCTTATACGACTTAGGGTAACTTGGGTAACTCCAAGATAAGATGCAATGTGACTTAACTGAACACGTTGTACTAACTCTGGCTGCTGTTCAAGTAATTCCCGGTACCTCTCTCCTGCTGGTCTAAACTGTCTGGAAATTAGGCGGGCTTCGGTTTTTATCAGTTCAAGCTCTGCCAATTTACGTCCCCAATTAGCAAGGTGAATATCTTCATTAAATAACTGATGGAGAGCTGATGTTTTTAGGTGAAAAAGAGTGCTGTCTTCTAGTAATTCAATGAATTCATAACCGGGTTGGTTTCTGATATAACTGTTGTAAGAAAGCACTATGTCACCTTCTTTGCCAAACCAAAAGGTAACTTCGGTTTCAGCCGTGTAGCAATAAGCCCTGGCAATTCCGAAGGCAATGAAATACACATCGGTTTCAGTTTTATCGGCATGAAACAAGTGGTACCCCTTAGGATAATTCACCATTGAAAGCTGCTTCTGCAACTTTTTCAAAGAACCATCCGGTAATGTATAAACGGCTTGTATAATTGATTTAATGTCCAAAACTATAAGTAGTAAATGGTAGTTAGCTAATCTTCCTTTTCAATAGGTCAGTAAATTTAGTTATATCTGCGCTATGTGTCTGGTATACTGTGGTCAGATTTGTGCCATTTTTCTATCTTTGCACCTATTCTTAATGCACGAATGCATCTTTTCCCCTTTAGATGAATTTCTAACGCATTAATCTGTTGGTATTAAATTTAAGAGATTCTATACACTTAACATGAATATTTTACTTCTCGGATCGGGTGGCCGTGAACACGCCTTTGCATGGAAAATTTCTCAAAGTAAACAATGCAGCCAATTATTTATTGCACCTGGAAATGCCGGAACGGCTTCTTGCGGACAAAATGTGGCAATCAAAGCAACTGATTTTGAAGGTATAAAAACGTTTGTGCTTCAAAATGAAATCAAATTAGTAGTTGTTGGACCGGAAGAGCCATTGGTGAAAGGTATCCACGATTTCTTTTTGGCTGATGAACAACTGAAATTGATTCCGGTTATTGGTCCTCAGAAATTAGGAGCAACTCTTGAAGGAAGTAAAGATTTCTCTAAGCAGTTTATGAAACGCCATAATATTCCAACGGCAGCTTATGCAAGTTTCACTGCAGATAAGTTGGAAGAAGGCCTGAGATATTTAGAAACACAATCGTTACCAATTGTATTGAAAGCGGATGGTTTAGCGGCAGGTAAAGGTGTTTTAATTTGCGAATCACTGGAAGATGCTAAGAGCGAATTAACAGCAATGCTAGCTGATGCTAAATTTGGGGATGCCAGCAAAACCGTAGTTGTTGAGCAGTTTTTGAAAGGGATTGAACTATCAGTATTTGTATTAACAGATGGTATAAGCTATAAATTATTGCCTTCTGCAAAAGACTATAAACGAATTGGTGAGGGTGATACTGGTTTAAATACAGGAGGAATGGGTTCAATTTCTCCAGTTCCGTTTGCAAATGAAGCATTTATAAAAAAGGTAGAAGAACGCATAGTTATCCCTACTGTTGCAGGCTTAAAGAAAGATAATATTCCATATAAGGGCTTTATTTTTATTGGTTTAATGAATGATGGTGGTGAACCTTACGTAATTGAATACAACGTTCGAATGGGTGATCCGGAAACCGAAAGTGTATTGCCTCGTATCAAATCCGATTTAGTTGATTTGTTCCTTGGTGTGGCTAACGAAAATCTTGCTGAAAAATCTTTTGAAGTTGATGAGCGTACTGCAACAACAATTATGTTGGTTTCGGGTGGATATCCTGGCGATTATGAAAAAGGTAAGGAAATATCAGGATTTGACACGGTTGAAGGTAGTATGGTTTTTCATGCTGGTACCACTCAAAAAGACGGCAAAATAGTTACAGATGGCGGACGTGTAATAGCCGTAACTACACTTGGTGCTGATATCCCTTCGGCACTGGCTGTTTCTAACGCGAATGCGAAAAAGATCAGTTTTGATGGTAAATACTATCGTACCGATATTGGCTTCGATTTAAAATAGATAAACAATAGTCATTGTGAATAAAACGGTCCGGCAGCTCTTGTTGTCGGGCCGTTTTATGTTTTTATAAAGAAATTCATTAGATTGATGAGACAAAACGTTTATTATGAAAATCAGTTTTAGACTCCTTTGCCCATTATTGATTTTAGCCTCACTTTTTACATCTTGTTCTCGTGAACTAATTTTTGTGAAAGTAAATCCAGCCATTAAAACTGAAATTACTCATACGGAGTTGAAAAATGATAGTGATTTAGCTGTGAATAATATTGAAGAATCTGATTTATTACAAGTGATTAAGGAGGGAAGAGATGTGGATTCAACTTTAAATATCGATATGGCGGTTAATGAACCGCAATTTAATAGGTCCTTAATATCCAAAACGCCAGATCAGGATTCTGAGCGATCTTTAACCAAAACTTTAAGTCTAGAGAATACAAAACAAAAACAACAGCTTTACTCTAATAAAACTTATCGAAGGAATTATACTTTCAAAAAACATTATGATTATAAAGTATTAATGCCAGTCCCTCCTCAAAATGGAAAAACTTATTTGGGTGCAGCATTAATGATTGTTGGGGCAGCCGCAGTATTATTGGGAATTTTTTCAATTACAGGCGGTGCCGGAGCAGTTTGGGCAATAATACTAGGCTCGTTAGCATTCATTGCCGGGGCTGCCTTCCTGGTTTCTGGCTCCATGTCTAGCCGATACCGAAATAAATAATTTATATCAATTTCTGATAAGTTCTCCACCAACGATCAGGCATCTCGCCGTTGCTCGCAATCTGGTAATCATTATAGCTGCAAGGAACTAAGTAAAATCGCTCATTTTTGGTTTTATTTGGGAATGGAACTTGCATCCACCATCTTCCTGTCTTAGGGCTTTTATAAAAAATAACCTCATGGCTATCTGTTGTTAAGAAAGCGCGGTACTTGGTCATATCCTCTGTTGGATTAAAAGGATAGTCCTGTTTCCGATTATAATAACCTTCTATAAAACACCAAATCATTTGGGCTAATAAATGAGCTGTTTGTCCGTTCTTGTCGAAAAGTGGATTTACTTCATAAAAACCAATCGAAAGTAACTTATCACTCATGCCCGCATAACGGCACAACTGACAAATTTGTTCACCATAAAAGCCGTTAGGGGAAGCATTGCCATTTCCAGGAGCATCGCTTTGACGAATTGACGATACGTCAAAACTAATCATGTTGGCGTTTCTAATTATCGGTTCTGCATCTTGCAGGTTTTGATTGATTTCTCCTAAACGATGGGTGTCGAAATACAATTTATCCATTAAGCGCAGGCTATCTTGGCTCACGAAATAAGTTTGATACCCAATATTACTATAGTTAAACAAGTTGTTCGGCTCGTGTAAGATGATGCTGTTTAAGTATGATTTCGAATTGGTTTCTTGATCTTCAGCGGTCGTATCTAAATCAAACTGATTGTCAATAGAAACCAAGTCTACCCTTTGTTCTATTCCTTCATAAGCCAGGTATTGGGCATAAGTAAGATTCTGCCCGCCTCCAATAATGATTGGAACAATATTTTGTTTCATCAACTCTTCGCAAACAATCCGTAGTGCAACATAGGTGTCGCGTACTTTTTGTCCTGCCCTAATATTGCCTAAGTCAACAATTTTAGCTTTGAAATCACCTTCTGTAAGTTTATATAAATACTTGCGAACGTGATCGGGAGCAGTTGCGCAACCAGCGTTTCCGATTGAAAGTCGATCTTCCTCAACTCCTACTAATGCAAGGTTCATTCCTTCCAGGTCAGGGAAATTACCTTCTTCCATAAAAGAGGTAATTACGCTGCCTAAATGGAACGGCTCAAATTTTAATGAGGTATTTATTGATTCAAGATTGATTGGAGAAAGAAAATCAGACAGATTCATGGGGTACTATGGTTTTTGCAGCAACAAAGTAACGAAGGAAAATGGAAAAAGGAAATGGATTGTGCCTTAATGCTTGATCTAAGAATTGTAATTTATTTTAAAGTATTGTAAGTCAATGTGATAAAGGCGAAATTTATATTAGTACCATGTCTCTGCCTAAAACCATCAACCCAGGGAGTATCAGTTTATTCCCTTGATGACTCAATTAGGAGAACTGTTTACTAAAGAACAGCAGTTAAAGACGTTACTTTACTTTCCATTTACCAGGCTATTTAAAGCAGAAGAGGAATTGGTCGCAAATAAGGTTGCCTATTGTTATTGCTGTGGTTTCAATAGGAATATTTTTCTTTGTTACTCAGGAGCAAATTGCGGGTAGAATATTAGCCCTTATAACTGCATTAACTGCACTTGTGCCTAACGTGCTTAATTTATTGCAAAGCGGAGGTTCCTCAAAAACTAATACACCGACTTAAAAGAGTCCTCCCCTAAAATTTCTATCTTGCGGAGGTAAAAAAAATATTTATGATTTTTATCACCGGCGCAACGGGTTTTTTAGGAACTCAATTGGTGCTTGATTTAATAAATGCAGGCAATAATGTTAGAGCGCTTAAACGCGCTTCCTCCTCAATTCCTTTCCAACTGCAAAATAAACCAATTGAGTGGGTTGAAGGCGATGTGCTTGATTATCACTCATTGGAAGATGCAATGCAGGGAGTGATGCATGTCTATCATTGTGCCGCTAAAGTTGCATTAAATCCAAAATATAAGGCTGAAATGTATAAAACCAATATTGAAGGCACTGCAAATATTGTTAATGCGTGTTTAGCTATGGGCGTAAAAAAGCTTATGCATGTAAGTTCAATTGCAGCGATTGGTTTTGCCAAACCTGGTGAGTTGATAACGGAAGATCATAAGTTTGAATACCTGCCTACCAATACTGCATATGCCATTAGTAAGTATGAAAGTGAAAATGAGGTTTGGCGTGGAGTTGCAGAAGGCTTAGAGGCAGTTGTTGTAAATCCTAGCATTATTTTGGGCATGGACAATTGGGAGCGAGGAAGCGGTCGGTTGTTTGGAGTAATAAATAAAGGTAATAAGTTTTATGCTGCAGGCGGTTGTGGCTATGTTGACGTTAGGGATGTAAGTGCCTGTATGATAAAACTGATGGAAACTGAAAAAATTACGAACAAGCGTTTTATTTTAAATGCTGATAATCTGAGTTTTAAAGAGTTGTTTGCTCTAATTGCAAATCACCTGAATAAACCTGCGCCATCCATCAACATAAAAAAATGGCATTTAGAAATTGGATGGAGAGCAGCTAAGCTTATTTCATGGATTACAGGAAAAGAGCCTGCATTAACCCGTGATACTGCAATTTCAGCTCCCGTAATCCAGTTCTATTCAAATCAAAGAATTATGAATGCTATTGGTCATTCATTTATTCCGGTTCAACAAAGTATTGTGGATATTGTTGCACGACAAAAAACACAGCTTTAAATCGTTTATATTTGTAATAAATACGAAAGTTTATTTCAAAATTAGAAACAATTGTAGATTTTTGTTGTGACTATTAATAGTAAAGTAAGGAAATAGAGCTTTGAAGAACCGATATATCATTGATTTCGACAGTACCTTTACCCAGGTTGAAGCATTAGACGAATTGGTAAAGATTTCGCTAGATGGACATCCTGATAAAAATAAAGTATTAAAGCAGATTGAAGACTATACAAATGCCGCCATGGAAGGGCGTTTGTCGTTTACAGAAAGCTTGCGTGAACGCGTGAAATTGTTAGGCGCTAATGAAGAGCATCTTAAAAAATTGGTTAAGGTATTGAAGAAAAAGGTTTCGAAGTCTTTTTCGCGTAACCGTAAATTCTTTGAGAAGCATTCTGATGAGGTTTATATCGTCTCAGGCGGCTTTAAGGAATTTATCACTCCGGTTGTAAGTGATTACAAAATCAGACCTGAGAACATTTATGCGAATACCTTTGAGTTTGACAAGAAAGGAACTATTGTAGGGTATGATACAGAAAACCCGTTGTCTCAGGAAGGTGGCAAGGTAAAGCTCCTGAAGGAACTGAATTGGGATGGTAACTTATACGGCATTGGCGATGGTTATTCCGATTTTCAACTGAAGGAATCAGGGTTGATTAAAAAATTCTTTGCTTATACTGAAAATATTGAAAGATCGAGTGTGGTAAAAAATGCCGATCACATTTTGCCAAGTTTTGATGAGTTTTTGTATGTAAATAATTTGCCAATGGCTATTTCATATCCTAAGAACAGGATACTTTGTTTATGCCTTGGTGATATTCCTGAAGAGTCAATCAATATTCTGAAAAAGGATGGTTTCTCCATTCGTCATAAATCATCTTTTGAAGAAAAATATGTAGCGGATGTGGGAATGTTATTGGTTGGTAGTAATGTTATTGTAGAGCCTGAAAAGTTGCAAGTAGCGTCAACACTTAAAACAATTGGTTTTTTGGGAAGTGCTAAAGATAAGCTGAATCTTGAGTTGTGTACCAAAATGGGGATTGTTGTTTTTGACGATCGTAAGAATAATCCGCGTAATAGTGAATTCATTCCTAAACGTATGGCCGACTTCATCAATAAAGGATCAAGTTATTTAAGTACCAATTTTCCGAATATTCAGCTGTTAACACAAGAAAAGGCTCATCGCTTAATACATATTCATCAAAATGTGCCAGGTATAATGGCTCAAATTAATAGTGTAATGGCCAGTCATGGCATTAATATTTTGGCTCAATACCTTAAAACCAATGAACATATAGGATATGTAATTACAGATGTAAATACTGAGTACGATAAAAAGGTAATAAAGGCCTTGAAGAAAATTGAGCATACCATTAAGTTCAGGTTGTTGTATTAGGAATTATTAGAATTGGAGTCGTCAAAGGCATATTTGCGTAAGCTGTACCTTTCAAAAAGGAAGAATCTTTCGGAGGGAGAGTTTGATCAAATAAATCACGCTTTACTGCAGCATTTTAAGCAAATTGATTTTACGAATATAAAGGTACTACACCTATTTTTGTCAATTGTTGAAAAGCATGAGCCTGATACCTCGTTATTGATAGCCTTTTTAAAAAGAGAATATCCTCATATCAAAATTGCTGTTCCCCAAAGTAACTTTTCATCGTTAACGTTAATGCACTTTTTAATGGATGATGAATTGGAGCTGGCAAAAAATGACTGGAATATTCCTGAGCCGGTTAAAGGGAACCTGGTATCGCCAGAAGAAATTGACATGGTATTGGTCCCCCTTTTAGCTGTTGATAAAAAAGGATACCGGGTTGGTTATGGCAAAGGCTTTTATGACAGGTTTTTAATCGAATGCAGATCAGATGTTAAAACAATTGGTTTGTCTCAATTTGAACCCATTGCTGCCATTTTGGATTATAATGAGTTTGATATTCCGCTCGATGAGTGTATCACCCCCACCCAACTTATCCATTTTTAACTATTTTCTTACCGCTTTAATAAAATCGCTAACCAGGTATGCAATGGTTTTGGCTACCCGATTGTCATTGTTATTGTTGGCAAGTGAAGGAGCTCCCTCGGCTATATGCAAATAGGCTGGTTTTAATAAGCATGCAGTATTATGAATGTAACGTCGTGCATCATTTACCATAAATCCGCTTTGCGTTTCAGCGCTTGATGGGATGTTAACAACAGTGTCAAGATCGATTTCAATACCTGTTGGAAGATCTTTTACGAAGTTAATGCCTTCTAAAACCGCAGAAGCTAGGTCAATTTTGGCATGTAGATAAATACTCTCAAATGTTATATAACCTAAATCTGGATTAGATTTTAGTTCATTAAGTACAGTTTGTGGCTGATAGTTCTGCTGTAAGCCAAGCATGAAATAATTCTTCAATAATTTTTCGTGGTAGGCATAACTAAAGCCATTGCCGCTGTGGCGACCTTCCAATGGACGAAAATCAGAATGAGCATCCATATTGATGCAATTGATCATTCTGTTGGGTAGTTGTCCTGCTTCATGTAAACCTTCGGCAACTGATTTAATTATAGGATATGAATTATTATGCCCGCCTCCTATTACTACTGGAATTTTACCTGCCTTAGCAATAAGTCTTACGATTTTAATTACACGCTTATCTACTTCTTCAACCAGTTTTCGGAGCTCTGCAGCTTGGTCATGCAGGAGTGGATTTAGCTTTTCGGAAGCAGCAAGCAGATCTGTAAAATCGATATGTCCCAGAACTAATAGTTCACTGCCGGAAAAGAAATCGTTGCTTTGAATATTCAATATGGCTTTCAATGCACCGCTCCAGGCATTATGAGCTCCTGTTCGCCCGAGGTTTGCCTTCACTCCTATATCCTCGGGTAATCCCAGTAAAACAAATCGGGCGGGAGAATTGACCAAGTCTTCCAGGAGATTATTGACTGAGGCTACGGTTAATACGCGTTCTCCTATTTTGGTTTCGTGTTCCCGGATGGAGGTCAGGCCTAAAATATACTCATCCGAATAAACTTGCAGTTTCATGGTGTTATTATTGGCAGGTTAAATTTATAGGTATTTGAGGAATGAGAAAAGCTTTCGTGTGTTTAAATATTCCGGATTGTTGTCGTTAAGGTAAGCTTCCTTCTCAAAACAGATATGGTGGTAAGCCTTATTGGTATCTCTGCAGATAATCCATCTAGCCAAAAACTCAATTGCATACCACAAATAAAAGAACACTAAAAGTAATTCAATTTGTTGCCGCAAATGAATGCGTTCATGATTTATTAGTGTCCAATCTTTTTTCAGTTCAGTTGATTTTAGAATCACAAACGGCCATAAAGTAATGGCTTGAGCAAAATTGCCCGTCAGCATTTTAAGAAATCGTTTGGAAACTAAAATCATAAGTCTTTTTCTTTAATTGTTTTAAAGACAGTTTGCTAAATTTTTCTTCCCTTAATTAAAATTGAATCAATTAAGTTGGATCCGAAAGCATAAGGTATGAAGTTTACCGAAGGAATAGCTTTTGTAATTATTAAATTGGCTTGTTTACCCTTTGTAATACTGCCGTGAGTCGTAGATAAATCCATAGCATAAGAGCCATTTAAGGTTGCTGCATTTATTGCTTCGTTAGGAAGCATTTTCATTTTAATACATGCTAATGCGACAACTAAATTCATGTTTCCTGATGGAGTGGTCCCTGGGTTGAAATCCGTAGCCAGAGCTACTCCTAACCCGGCATCAATCATTCCCCGTGCATTTGCAAAAGGGATGTTTATAAACAAAGAACAAGACGGTAATAATGTTGCCATGGTTGAGGCTCCCTTTAAGGATTCAATAACAGCATTATCTGTAACTTCTAAATGATCAACAGAAAGTGTCCCTTTTCTTACACATGCTTGTGTTGCTCCTAAGTTGGTAAATTGATTTGCATGAATTTTGGCCTTTAATCCAAATTTGGCTCCAGCTTCAATCACCCGTTCGGTCTGTTCAATTGAAAAGTAGTTTTGTTCGCAGAAAGCATCAATATAATCTGCAAGACCTTCATCGGCAATTTCTGGAAGTAACCTATTTAGAAGCATGTCTAAATACGCTTCCTGATTTTGCTTGTATTCTTGTGGAAATGCATGAGCCCCTAAAAATGTTGCTTTTACTGGCAATGGAAACGTTTCTTTTAAGCGCCGTATGACACGCAACATTTTTAATTCAGCTTCGTAACTCAATCCATAACCGCTTTTAATCTCAATAGCACCGGTTCCTAAACTCATTACCTCTTGTAGGCGAAGTGCAGCACTGTCGTAGAGTTCGCTTTCAGATGTATTTGCTAGTTTGCGGGCAGAGTTAAGAATACCTCCGCCAGCAGCTGTGATCTCTTCGTAGGTTTTTCCCTGGATCTTCATCAAAAATTCTTCTTCCCGCGAGGCGGCAAAAACTAAATGTGTATGAGAGTCACACCAAGTTGGTAATACCAATTTGCCTTGAGCATCTACAATTTCAGACTGTGTGCCTTGAGCCAGAGAAAGCATTTCGGTATGCCCAAGGTTGTCCATTGAGCCAAAGTCGGCAATTTTGCCATGTTCTATTTTCAACCAGGCATTCTCAATTGAGGGGAGTTCAGCCATTTCAGCTCCTTGGAGTCTTAATTTTCCTTCAGGCTGAATACCGCAAAGCTGTTTTATATTGACGATTAACATTTTGTAATTACCGGGTTTAGGTTACAAATTACGAGTTATTTCTAATCCAAAACTCATAACTTGTTAATTTTAAAGTTCTAAAAGTATGGGGCAATGATCTGAATGCTTTGCTTCAGGTAAAATGGTTGCTCGTTTTAAACTAGTCTCAAGCTCTTTTGTGACCAAATGATAATCGATGCGCCAGCCTAAGTTTTTGGCTCTGGAATTAGCCCTGAAACTCCACCAGGTATAATTGTGAGGTTCTCTGTTGAAATGGCGAAACGTGTCAATAAAACCGCTGCTAATAAAATTTTCCATCCATTCGCGTTCTTCAGGTAAAAAGCCCGAGGAGTTTGCATTTGATTTAGGATTGTGGATGTCAATGGCACGATGGCAAATATTGTAATCGCCGGAGATAATTAATTTAGGATATTTCCAACGTAGTTGAGTTGCATATTCCATAAAGAAGTCCAAAAACTCAAACTTTATATTTTGCCGCTCTTCTCCACTTGATCCGGAGGGAATATATACACTCATCACCGAAACATCCGCAAAATCAACCCTAACCATTCGTCCTTCAAAGTCGTACTGCTCGTGTCCACAGCCAAACTCAACTGCCTCCGGCTGTAAACGCGATAAAATTGCCACGCCACTATAACCTTTTTTTTGAGCGGGATACCAATACTGATATCTGTATCCCATTTCTTCAAGTAGGGTGATTTCCTGTGGAATGTTTTCAGGATGGGCCTTAATCTCTTGCAAACAAACAACATCAGCAGCAGTAGCTTGTAGCCAGCTTAGCCAACCTTTTGAAATTGCAGAACGGATACCGTTTACGTTATATGAGATAATCTTCATTAGTTACTGCTCTTTTGCTGCTTCTTTAATTCCTTTTCTAATTTTTTAGTTTCACGCTTTGAAAGTAATTCAACTTTCATTCTTATGTCCGTAACAGGGCGGTTATTTTCATCTGTTTTGGTGGAAGCAATTTTATCAACCATTTCAAGGCCTTTTACGACCTCCCCATATACAGTATAGTTTTGGTCGAGGTGAGGAGTGCCGCCAATTGTTTTATAAACTTCTCGTTGTGAAGCCGGGATTTTTCTGCCTTTCAACCGGGTTTGTTCTAACTTAGCTAAATCTGCATCAGTAAATTTCTTTCCTTGAACAATATAAAATTGGCATCCGCTTGAAGCTTTAGCCGGGTTGTTATCTCGTGCTGCAGCTAAAACTCCTTTTTTATGAAACAAACTGTCGTTAAACTCTGCTGGAATGGTATAGCCTGTATCGCCTTCTCCCAATACTTTGTCTTTGGGTGCTCGTTTTGAATCAGGGTCTCCACCTTGAATCATAAAATTTTTAATTACTCGGTGAAACATGAGGCTATCGTAAAAGTGCTGCTGAGTTAATTTAATAAAATTGTCTCGGTGCAGTGGAGTAGAATTATATAACCTGGCGATACAAATTCCAGAATCTGTGGTAAATTTTACGTAGTAATTAGGTTGTTTTTTTTGAGCATGGGCTTGTGTTGTATTGAAAAGAGCAATAAAAGAAAGTAACGTATAAAAAAGCTTTTTCATGTAATTTTAATTGGTTTAGAAAGAGGTATCGTAAAGTTGTTCAAAATAATGCACAATGAGCGATTTCATTAACATTTCCTGTTCGAGCATGGTGTAGTTTGGTATCTTTTTTACCAGTTCCCAATGCGGCCAACCGTCTTGATCAAGTCCTTTAAGTTCATAAAAGCCCATATCGCTAAACAAGCGACAAGTTGCTATGTGCATCAATTCTTCTTTTTGTCTTTTGGAGAATTTCTTTGGCCCTTTGCCTAGTTCCTGAACACCGATGAGGAAGAGCATTACTTTAAGGTCAGGTGTATCACTGTCAAAATCCTCAGCAATGCGGGTCTGAAGTTTGGGCCATTTTATATTTATTTCTGATGGAGTCATTTGAATTTATAAATTTAAGTTAGAGAACGGTGTTAAAGCACCCTTGTTTTAAAACGCGCTAAATTATCCATTTCATTTTAAAATAGGCTCATTCAAATTGAGGGTATGTTTAAAAAGAAACAGGCAATTTGAGATAACTAAATTGCCTGTTCCACGTATTTATCGGGCCGCTTTAATATAGCCCCAGCCTTGCCTTTGCTTCATAAGAATCTCATAAATGCCATCAGGAACTGTTGTAACATTTGGCAAAAGCTGACTTTTGTCGATGTTTTGATTTTTCATTGCAGCTTCGCACACCACAAATGAAATGTTCTTGTTTGCAACTAACTTTGAAATGTCATCAGCAACTACTGACTTATCCTTAAGTACCATTTCAAGCCCTTTTGAGTACATCACTACTTCTAATTTCGCATCAGGTGTTGATTTTGTAATTCCATTTAGCCACCTTATTATAGACCGGTGATCAGACGTGTCCTTACTCGTTAGGTCAAATACCACTTTATAGTCGGTTTTTTGAGCAAAAGTGAATAATGGGAACAGGAGCCCCATAAAAATGAGTAGCTTTTTCATAGCAATAAATTTAGATGTGTAAAATTACTGAATGTAGAGTGCTTTCAAGCTGTTTTTGCTGAATAACTTTTAATTTTAAATTGCTTAAGTTCATGTAAATCAATAGATTTATACAGATTCATTTTTCATTAAAAGAACAAGACATCCTTCCATCATTACAAGGCTTTTGTGATTTTGACCAGCAAATCTTTTTTCAATAAATATTAATCAGGAGGTTATATGCCAAAATTTGTGATTGAAAGAGAAATCCCTAATGTGGGCAATCTTTCCCAGAATGAACTGACCGGAATTGCGCAAAAGTCTTGCGATGTTTTAAGGTCAATGGGTCCTCAAATTCAATGGGTGCACAGTTACGTTACGGGCGATAAGATATATTGTGTATACATCGCACCAAATGAAGAGGAGGTTAAGAAACATGCCGAACTTGGCGGGTTTCCTGCCAATAAAATATCAAAGGTTGCTGAAATTATTGATCCCACAACTGCAGAAGCATAATAATATATAAACAAAGGCGGTTTTACCGCCTTTGTTGTTAAAGAGATTGAATCATACTGTTGAAAACTTTCCCATTAGTTTTCCTTTTGAAAAAAATAGCTTAGGCAGCTACATTTATCACCAGTAGTTTACCATGCTTATTCAAGAAAACCAAATTAAACCACAGATCTATCAAGCTATACTAATTCATCCAAACATTTCAGGAGGACGATGTTCCGGTAATCTGTTCTTAACGGCTAGTGGAGTGTTTTTCGATTCAGAAGCAATTAACTATTCCATTAGTTTGATGAACTTAATCATTAATGCAGGTGGAGCCGGGAATCGTTTTGTTTTTTTTAGAGATAAAGATCACGACAATATATCAATTTACACTTCAGATAAATCGGTATTAAAGAATGAGGTAATTGTAGCAAATCGAAACCTTAACGAACAGGTCAGTTACGCCAAGAAAATGTTGAACAAATTGATGTTAGGAACTCTTGCTTTGTTAGGGGCTGTTGTTTTACTAATTGGAGCTCTTTATTTGTTAAAAGATAAAATGGTGGAAGGACTCGCTTCTCAAGTTCCGGTTGAATGGGAGAAAGCTGCGGGAGATAAGCTTTTTACAGCCCTATCCTTACAATATAATATCATTCAAAATGATTCTTTAGAGAAGGAATTTGTTAAGGTTGCTGGTCCATTATTCAAACAAGTTGAAAGTCAAGGGTACAAAGTCGACTTATATTTTGTTAAAGATCCTACAATTAATGCATTCGCTTTACCTGGAGGAAAAGTTGTTGTACAAACCGGGTTAATTGAAAATGCCAAATCGTGGGAAGAGGTAATGGGAGTTTTGGGGCATGAGCTGGCGCACGTCACTCGTCGTCATCATATTAGAAGTGTAATCAATAATATAGGGGTTTTTACCATCCTTGCTGCAACCCTAGGTGATGTAAGTGCCCTGGCCGGAACGTTTGCCAATATTGGAGGTGATCTAGCTTCGCTTTCAAATAGTAGGGCTTTTGAGCACGAAGCCGATGAAACAGGTCTTGATTACCTTGTTGCTGCTAAGATAAACCCTCAGGGATTAATCTCATTCTTTGAAACCCTGAAAAAAGAACACGAAACTAAACTCAATAAAAAGGTAGAAGAAACTATAGACTTGTCTTTCTTATCTACCCACCCGAGCACTCAGGATCGTATTGATAATTTAAAAGAAAGAATAAAAAAAATTAACCTAAGGTTTTCACCTTTGCCTGGGAATTTCAATTCTTTTAAAGCTGTATTACAAAAAAGCAAATAAATCGCAATCGTCAATAATTTATTAAAACCAACTATACAATGAAACTAATTGTTCTAGGAAAACCAGTTTTTGCCCACGTAGCGGTGGAGCTAGAACCCGGTGAAACGTTCATTGCAGAGTCAGATGCCATGTCGAGTATGTCGGCAGAGTTGGATATGACAGCAAAATTCAATGGCGGTTTCTTCGGGGGATTAATTAAAAAGTTTTTGGGTGGTGAAAGTTTATTTATTAATCATTTTACCAATAATACTGATAAATCGTTAAGTCTCCACTTAACTCAACCTACCCCTGGAGATATTAATGTAAAAGAATTGAACGGCGAGAGCTATTGCATTCAAAGAGGGGCTTATATTGCTTCAGATCCCGGTGTAAAATTGGGCGTTAGATGGGCTGGTTTTGGTTCTTTAATTGGAGGTGAAGGGCTTTTCAAATTGGAGGTTTCGGGACAGGGAAAAGTAGTTTTTGGTGCGTACGGAGGAATCATCGAAAAGGAAATTAATGGGGAATACATAGTGGATTCAGGCCATTTAGTTGCCTATGAGCCGGATATGAAACTTAAGCCACAGTTGGCAGGAGGAATTTTCGGAAGCCTTTTTGGTGGTGAGGGATTTGTTACCCGAGTAGAAGGAAAAGGTAAGATTTATTTGCAGACCCGCAACATGGCAGGTTTGGCATCATGGGTTAACAAACATTTATAAGATTTCACATGGAAGCACAAATTACAGATACTATAACAAATAAACTCGACGTAACCATCAGGATGCGTCCAGGATCATCAGCCGCAGAGATTAATCTAATGCCTGGTCAGGAGTTTACTGCCGAAGCAGGCGCTATGATTGCAATGAGTCCATTTATTCAAATGACTACTACGACTCATAAAAAGAATTCAGGTGGTATAATGAAAGGATTAAAACGAATGATTTCAGGTGAGAGTTTCTTCTTAAACCATTATTCGGCAGGCAGTCAAGGCGGAACCGTTTGGTTAGGAGCTACGCACGCCGGTGATATGATGGTTAAGGAGCTAAACGGTGAGGGAATCATTGTACAAGGAGGCTCTTACGTGGCCAGCAGTCCAGAGATTGATATTGATATGAACTGGCAGGGCTTTAAATCACTTATTTCTAAAGAAGGGTTATTCTGGTTAGGAATAAGAGGTAAAGGAACCGTAATAGTTAACTCATTTGGCGCCATTTACCCGGTTCAAGTTAATGGCGAATATATTGTTGATACTGGGCATATTGTTGCCTTTGAAGAAAGCTTGAATTTCTCATTGAGCAAAGCCGGAAAGAGCTGGATCAGCTCTATTTTAGGCGGTGAAGGCTTAGTATGCAAATTTAAGGGACAAGGGACTGTATGGATTCAATCGCACAACACAACCTCTTTCGGAAATATTTTGGGCGTAAGACTTAAAGCAAGGAAATAAATGGAAACTCAAGATAAAAAAGGATTTGATTTTAAAATGGATTGCAAGCCTGATTATGGTTTTGTAACCATCAATATACCATCCGGGCAGAAACTAAAGGTTGAAGCCGCAGCTATGGCCACCATGGATACCAATATCGAAATGAAAACCAAATTAAAGGGCGGTTTCTCTCGTTTTTTAACTGGGGAGTCACTATTTATTAACGAGTTTTCAGCAGTAAATGGAAATGGCGATATTCAAATTGCACCGGCTTGCCCGGGAGATGTAGAACATATCTATTTGAATAATGAAACCATTTATTTACAGAACACGGCCTTTTTGGCTTCGGCAGAAACCGTTAATGTTGAGACTAAGTTTCAAGGCCTGATGAGAGGCTTTTTCTCGGGCGAAAGCTTCTTTTTGATAAAATGTTCTGGTCAGGGTGATTTATGGTTTAACTCTTACGGAGGTATTATTGAAATTGATGTTGAGGACGGTTATTTAGTAGATACCGGGCACATTGTTGCCTTTACCGAGGGACTGCAATATGAAATTTCGAGAGTTGGGGGTTATAAATCCTTATTCTTCTCAGGAGAAGGATTGGTATGTCGTTTTAGCGGAAAAGGTAAAGTTTGGATTCAGACTCGCAAAATTGGTCCGTTTATTAGTTGGGTGCACCCGTTCCGTCCGGCGGGTAAAAATTAATTAATCTTAGGGATTGAACTTTATAAAGAAGGTGGCTAATTGGTCACCTTTCTTTGTTATGCTATTATTCGGACTCTAGTCAACAGCTTCCTTTGTCAACAAATCAACAACATTCTTTAATGCCGGTTTTCGATTGTTTTCTTTCCATATGGCAAATAATTGGGTGCGTTGAGGGATATGAGTGAGTTCCAGAAATTTGACTTTTAAATCGAAACCGTATTGAAGCCCTGTGGGTACAATGGCAATGCCCAAACCCTCTTCCACCAGTTTAAAAATGGTTAATGCATTTACTGATTTATGAAAAACCTGAGGCCTAAATCCGTGATCTTCGCAAATGCTCATGATCAGATCATGATAAAAGGGACTGTCTTCGCTCGAGAAAAAAATAAAGGGAGCAGAACGAAGTGATTTTACCGATTCATAACTGGGTTTATTTAAAAGATGGTCTATTGGTAGCACCAGAGAAAAGGTATCCTGATGCACAAGGTATTTGGCTATGCCTTCTTTAAATTGATGAGTGCGAACAAAGCCTAGGTCGAGTTTACTCTTTTCAATAAGTTCAACCTGTAATTTATTGGGCAATTCTTCTAAAACTGTCCTAATGCCAGGGTATTCTTTATTTAACTTCAGCACCAATTCAGGAATGACCCTTTGTGCAGCCGAACCTAAAAAGCCAATTCGGATTTCGGTTTCTTTTCCCAAACTAATGTTTTCAAGTTGCTGTTGAATGGTATCCAGATGGTTGAATATAAAATCCGCCTCTTTTTTTAGATAAATACCAGCCTCTGTTAGCTCTACCTTCTTCTTGGTTCTGTCAAATAAACTAACCTTATAGAGTTCTTCCATTTGTTTAATCTGCCGGCTAAGTCCAGGCTGAGAAATAAACAGTCGTTCTGCTGCTTTTCTGTATTTTAATTCCTCGGCCAGTACTTGGAAGTATTTCAGATGGCGTAATTCTATTTGATAACTCATGGTTATTAATTGATGATGAAAATGGTATTTATAGGTATCAAATGTAGCGTTTATTTTTGCGTAAACCATTTACTCATAGTGTTATGACTTTCAAAGAGCAAATACTTCAAGGCATTCCATCTCAATTGCCAAAGAAAAAATCATATGATACAACTGTAAGCCATGCGCCAATAAGGAAACAGATATTAAGTAAGGAAGAAAAAAAACTTAGTTTACGTAATGCATTGCGTTATTTTCCAGCTCACTGGCATCAAGAGCTGGCTTCTGAGTTTTTAGAGGAATTGGAAAAATATGGCAGGATTTACATGTATCGTTTCATGCCAGAATATGCTATGTATGCTCGCCCAATCCATGAATATCCGAATAAAAGTTTGCAGGCAGCTGCAATAATGTTGATGATTCAGAATAACCTGGACCCAGCGGTAGCACAGCACCCACACGAGCTAATCACCTATGGCGGTAATGGTGCAGTATTTCAAAACTGGGCACAGTATCTGTTAACGATGCAGTACTTGGCAACCATGACCAATGAGCAAACTCTAAATATTTACAGTGGGCACCCTCAGGGCTTGTTTCCTTCAAGTACAGCTGCTCCTAGAGTTGTGGTAACCAACGGAATGATGATTCCTAATTATTCTACTCCAGATGATTGGGAGAAATATAATGCATTGGGAGTTACTCAATACGGTCAAATGACAGCCGGTTCTTATATGTACATTGGTCCGCAAGGTATTGTTCATGGAACAACTATTACTGTAATGAATGCTTTCCGTAAGAAACTTGGACAGAATGCCGAAACAAAAGGAAAAGTCTTCCTTACAGCAGGTTTAGGTGGAATGAGTGGCGCTCAACCGAAAGCGGGCAATATTGCCGGTTGTATAACTGTTTGTGCCGAAGTAAATCCCGCTGCTGCAAGAAAAAGACATTCACAAGGCTGGGTGGATGAATTGATTGAAGACATGAGATTGTTGGTGGAAAGGGTGAAGGTCGCAAAGGAAAAGCAAGAGACTGTTTCTTTGGCGTTTATTGGCAATGTTGTAGACGTTTGGGAAAGATTTGATCAGGAACAAATCTTTATTGAAATTGGTTCTGACCAAACTTCATTACATAATCCATGGTCAGGCGGATACTATCCGGTAGGCCTAAGCTTTGAGGAAGCTAATCGAATGATCGCTTCTAATCCTGAACTTTTTAAAGAGAAAGTAAGGGAGTCGCTTAGACGACATGCTGCTGCTGTTAACAGTCATTGCGCAAAAGGCACATACTTCTTTGATTATGGTAACGCGTTTTTATTGGAATGTAGCAGAGCCGGAGCAGATGTAATGGCCGAAAATGGAATCGATTTTAAATACCCTTCATATGTTCAAGATATTTTAGGGCCTATGTGCTTTGATTATGGATTTGGTCCTTTTAGGTGGGTATGTACTTCTGGCAATCCGAAGGATCTGCAAATTACAGACAGAATTGCCAAAGAAGTTTTGGAAGAAATTAAAGCACAATCACCGGCTGAAATTCAGCAACAAATGCAGGATAACATCGTCTGGATTAACAACGCTGAAGAAAATAAGCTGGTGGTAGGGTCTCAGGCTCGGATTCTTTATGCTGATGCTGAGGGCCGTGCTAAAATTGCGTTAAGATTCAATGAAGTCATTAAGGAAGGACTCTTGTCAGCTCCGGTTGTTTTGGGTCGCGATCACCATGATGTAAGCGGTACGGATTCTCCGTTTAGAGAAACCAGCAATATTTACGATGGTAGCAAGTTTACTGCCGATATGGCTGTTCACAATGTTATAGGCGATAGTTTTAGGGGCGCAACCTGGGTTTCAATCCATAATGGAGGAGGTGTTGGATGGGGTGAAGTTATTAACGGGGGCTTCGGAATGGTTTTGGATGGAACCGACGAGGCTGCCCTGAAATTACAGAACATGCTGTTTTTTGATGTAAACAACGGTATTGCCAGAAGAAGCTGGGCCCGAAATAAAGAAGCTCGTTTTGCTATCGAAAGAGAAATGGATAGAACGCCTACTCTGAAGGTTACCATACCTAATCTTGTTGATGATAGCGTATTAAATAACTTGTTTTAGCAGCAGAAATACTAAACAAAAGCCCCTTCCTTGTTTTTATGCTTGAGAAGGGGTTTTCAAATCTCTTACAGGTCGGCTAAAATAAAGACTTTGTTACGCTTAAGGTTTCGGTTTTCGGTGATTTGGTTTGTTTTATTTACTCTATTACTTTTGTAGTGTGAGACATGCAGCAAAAAAACGAAATTTGAGGATGAGTTTATCGGGCATACTATTCTTAGTATTCCTTATAACACAAATTCCTTTTGCCGTATTGCACCATCATGATACAGATACTTCAATTCAAGCAGCTTCTACTGATATTGCAAAATGCCATGTGGTAAAGGAATGCACTGAAGCTTCCTCCTGTTTGATTTGTCATTTTCACTTTGTCAAAGACTTTCTTGTTGAAAAGAATTTCTCAATAACTGTTCATCATTTTGTTTACAAGGTTTTTGCAACAGAAAACCTTTCTCCTCAATTATTTAATCTTGCCCTTAAGGAGTTAAGAGGCCCTCCTGCTTTGTTCTAATTTCATGATTCACTGCATTCGTCGAGTAAATGTTTAATGCGATGAAGCACATTTTAGTATTTCCAATTATCACGTATTAAATAGTTGCATGCTTGCCAGAAATGAAAGGTCGGGCGTCATGTATATATGAAATTTATGAAAGCAAAGTTCTTAATTTTTTTTATAGCATTTATTTTTTCGGCTGTTAGTCTTTCAGCGAATGTGATTCCTGTGGCTAACTTAACCGGAAGAGTTACAGACAAACAAAATGGGCAGCCTATAATAGGTGCCTTCGTGGGCGTTTCAAGTTTGCGTGTAGGTACAGTTACAAATAATAACGGGGATTATCTGCTGACTAATGTGCCTAGAGTCAAACTCCTAATTGACGTAAGTTGTGTTGGCTACAAAACCCTTACTCAGACAGTTGATTTGGCAAGTACAGCAAAAGTGGATTTTGAGCTCGAAATGTCTGTGATAGAAGCTGATGAGGTTGTTGTTACGGGGTCTCCGATAATGGGCAAAAATTCAAAAAACAGTACCCCGATTGAAACAGTGACCCGTCAGCAATTGGTGCAAAGCGGGGCTTCCAATATTGTTGATGCCTTAAGTAATGTTCCTGGTATTTCTCAGGTAACAACAGGAAGTGCGATTTCCAAACCTGTAATTCGCGGATTGAGTTATAACCGGGTAGTAACATTGAATAATGACGTAAAACAAGAAGGGCAACAATGGGGAGATGAACATGGTATTGAAATTGACCAATATGGTGCTGCCAAGGTAGAAGTATTGCGTGGTCCTGCCAGTTTGTTTTATGGCTCTGATGCCTTGGGAGGGGTTATTAATATAATTGATCCGGTGGTTGCTAATCCAGGAGCTGTAAAAGGTCAATTTACCACCAATTACTCAACTAATAATGGTTTAACTGCAACAAATATCCAATTTGACGGTAATGCCAATGGCTTTGTTTATCGAATTAACGGAACATACAAAAATGCAATGTCATACAAATCTCCTGTAGAGCGCGTGTATAACAGCGCTTTTAGAGAAGATGATATAGCTGCGATGGTCGGACTCAGTAAAAACTGGGGTTTTGCCCACTTAAGCTACTCGCGTTTTAATTCCAAACTTGGTCTAACTGAAGGAGAAAGAGACGCTAATGGACAATTTGTTGATATGGAAGGGAATACAGTTTCGGCAACTGATTTAAAAAGTCGCTCTTTGTTTCTTCCTTTTCAGCATATAACACATCAGAAGGTTGCTTTAAACTCTAATGTTAGTGTTGGGAGCGGGTTTTTAAAAACCACACTAGGTTTTCAAAATAATCAACGCAGGGAGCTGGAAGAATCAATTGTAGATCCTTCTGCTTATTTCTATCTGAATACCTATTCGTTAGACAGTAAATATTACTTCGAGGCAATTAACGGCTGGGCTCCTGTGATTGGAATCTCTGGAATAATTCAGAATAATAGTAATAGGGGTGAAGAAGCGCTGATCCCAGCATATGACATGTATTCCGGAGGGATATTTACCTATGTTAAAAAGGAATGGGAAAAGACTAGCATTGATGCAGGAATGCGTTTCGATACAAGGAAAATTAATGGAAAAGAGGAGTTTGATTTTAGTGCATTTTCAAACAGTTTTTCTAATATCTCAGCTTCAGTTGGAGCAACTCATCAGTTAAGTGAAAAGATTAACCTGAAAGGTCATATTGGTCGTGGGTTTAGAGCTCCAAATATTGCTGAACTTAGTGCCAATGGAGTGCATGAAGGCGCTTTTAGATATGAGATCGGTAATCCCGAATTAAAGCAAGAAACTAGTCTGCAATTTGATGCTTCAATGGATTGGGTGAGCAAGTACCTTACAATTGAGTTGAACGGGTATTATAATTTCATAAACGATTATATCTATTATCAGAATACCAATAACGAGGAAATTGTTGTTGATGGAGAGTTATTTCCGGTTTATCGTTATGTTCAGGGGAATTCAGCAATTAGAGGATTAGAATTCAGTTTTGATGTTCACCCGGTTGATCAACTGCACTTTGAGAACTCTTTTGCCTATACTCGTGGAACTAACAACGAAGCAAAAACAGACCTTCCATTTATTCCGCAAGCTAAATTAATTAATACAATACGATATGATTTTGAAGGGAAAAAAGAGGCAGCATTAACAGATTTGTATGCTAGTTTAGGGGTAGAAACAAGCTTTAAGCAAGATAAAGTAGATCCTTTTGAAACAGTATCAAATGGATATACTTTACTAAACTTATCAATTGGAGCAACTATACACTCAAAAGCAGGTAAACCTGTTGTTTCATTATTTGTGTCGGGCAAAAACCTAACTGACAAGAATTATATAGATCATTTAAGCCGATTCAAAGGAATTGGGGTGTCAAATATTGGTAGAAATATAACATTTGGCATAACTGTTCCTTTTGCCAATTAGCAATGAAGCTATTTACAGGAAAGACGATCTTTTGGGTCGTTTTTTTTTGTTTTAAACCGAAAGTAATAGTGAATTTTAGCTATATAAATTTAACTAGTAGTTAACTCGATCTTTTATTTGACTCAATGGCAGTAATTAAAATAAACAATAAGTTAATTATCTATTAAAAATATTACACTATATACAATCTTAAAAGGTGGTTTTTTGTTATATTTATATATAGCGCTCTCAGCCATAAAACCCTAGTCGAAAACTTAAACCGCCATAAAAAATGATTTGTTACGATAACATATCATTTAAGCTACCAAACTTCTACAGGAAACTCCTGCTAAGTGTATTTTTATTGTTTTCGGGTTTAAATGCTTTTTCACAATATCAGTTTCAGATTAAAGAAAATAAGAGTCAGTTTACGATGCCATTTGAGTTTAATCGTAATCTTATCATTCTACCAGTTTATATCAATGATAAAGGACCATTTAATTTTATTCTCGATAGTGGGGTAAGTATAGTATTAATCACCAACCCATCTTTAAAAGATTCGTTAAATCTCCAGCTGGGTCGCCAAGTAACCATTAAAGGTTTGGGCGAAGGCGATGACTTAATAGCTCAAATAGTTACCGGAATGAACATGAGCATCGGTAAAGCAGAATGTCCGATCATGGCAGGGGCAATTTTGCCGAAAGATATTCTTGATTTAACTTCATACGTGGGCATGCCAGTATTTGGGATTATTGGCTATGACTTTTTTAGCAGCTTTGTTGTAAAGATAAATTATGTTAATCAGGTGATCACGGTTTTTAATAGTGATGAATTTAAACCACCTCGTAAATGCAAACCCATACCATTATTGATTGAAAATCAGAGAGCCTATGTTTTTGCCGATGTAATTATGAAAGATAATACCTCTGTAAAAACTAAATTGATAATTGATACTGGAGCAGGACATCCTGTTTCACTGGAACCTTCAACTAATCCCGCTATTAAAGTTCCTGACTCCACGCTTAGTGCGTTTTTAGGTCGAGGTTTAAGTGGTCCAATTGATGGGCATATTGGCAGGATTAAACATTTGGCCTTTAGTGATATTGAGGTTAATAATGTAATTACTTCGTTTCCCAATCATAATGATGTTACGGCTAAAGTGTTAGCAAATAACAGAAATGGAAATATCGGAAATGACTTGTTGAAGCGTTTTACGGTTATTTTTGATTATCAACGATCACAAATGTTTCTTAAGCCTAATGCTTATTTTAATCTGCCATTTGAACACGATATGAGCGGTCTTGAATTAATTACTTCGTCAAAAGATTCGCGCAGGTATTTTGTCTCATTGGTTCAACCAGGTTCACCTGCTGATCAGGCCGGTTTACAAAAGGATGATGAAATTATTTCCATCAATTTAAGACCTGTTTCAGAAATGCCAGTTTCTGAAGTTGATAATTTACTCCGTTCAAAAGACAACCGAGGCTTGTTAATTCAATTCCACAGAAAAAACACGACAGGCTCTAATTATGTAGTACTTACACTTAAACGTAGGGTGTAATAGATTGGTTATTGTAAAATCTCTGTTGTCCCTCCCTTTTATAGTAAAAAAATGAGGTGAAGGTGTAGTTTTGTTGCTTTAACCTTACAAAAGAAAACTTCAATGCACTATTGTAAAAAGAACTTAAAGTTTGCGGGCATTCTATTGCTCGCAGGGGCTATTGCTTTGCCGGCATTAGCACAACAAAAAGGTATGCCTCAGCGTACTGGAGCGCCAATGGGAGCTATGCCTCAACAAGGTCCTCAAGGCAACCCAATGACAAAACCGGGTATTAGACCTTACTCTGAGGTTATCACTTCTAAGGCAATTACCGATAAGGGCTTATTTAACGTTCACAAAGTAGAGGATCGTTATTTCTATGAGATTCCTGATTCATTGATGAATCGTGACTTTTTGCTGGTAACACGTACCGTTAAAACTGCTAACGGTGTTGGTTATGGGGGCGAAATCATGGATTCGAAAGTATTACGTTTCGAGAAGTTTGAGAAGAAAAAAGTATTTATTCGTGAGATTTCTTACGATGTAGTAGTTGATAAGAACTCTGATATGTTCCAGTCAGTTCAAAACTCAAACGTTCAGCCAATTATTGGCAGTTTGGATATTAAATCCCTTGCAAAAGACTCCGCAGGTGTGGTAATTGATGTTACGGACCTGTTTGCAAAAGATAATACTACATTTTCGTTTCCCGAATCTGACCGTAAAAAATATCGTATCGCCGGAGCAGATGAAAGCCGCTCATATATCAGTAGTATAAAAAGTTACCCAATTAATGTTGAGGTAAAGAATGTATTTACTTATCGTATTTCTGGGGCAAACCCAATGGATGCTGGAGGTATAGCAACTGTTGAAATTAACAATTCGATGTTGTTGTTGCCTAAAGTACCAATGATGCCTCGTTTTTTTGATAGTCGTGTTGGGTATTTTGCTCAAAGTCAGGCTGACTTTAGTGCAGAAGAGCAACAAGTGGCTAGAACAAACTACATCCGTCGTTGGAGATTAGAGCCTAAAGATATGGAAGCATACAAACGCGGTGAGTTGGTGGAGCCTAAGAAACAAATTGTTTATTATTTAGATCCTGCTACTCCTGCTAAATGGCGCCCGTACTTAATTGCCGGTGTAAACGACTGGAATAAAGCATTTGAACAAGCTGGTTTTAAAAATGCCATTGTTTGTAAAGAAGCTCCAACTCCTGAGCAAGATCCAGAGTTCAGTACTGAAGATGCTCGTTATTCTGTAATCCGTTATTTTGCTTCAGACATTCCTAATGCTTATGGCCCGCATGTGGCAGACCCTCGTTCAGGTGAAATCATTGAAAGCCATATTGGTTGGTATCATAACGTAATGAAACTGGTTCGTAACTGGTTCTTTATTCAAACTTCGGCTGTAAACCCTGATGCTCGCACAATGAACTTCAAGGATGAGGTAATGGGTCAGTTGATTCGTTTCGTTTCATCTCATGAGGTTGGACATACTTTAGGTTTACGCCATAATTTTGGTTCAAGTTTCGCTTATTCAGTTGATTCATTACGTTCAGCAACATTCACCCAAAAGATGGGTACTGCTCCATCAATTATGGATTACGCACGTTTTAATTATGTTGCACAACCTGAAGACAAAGGAGTGAATTTGTATCCTGCCATTGGTGTGTATGACCGTTATGCTATTGACTGGGGATATCGTGTAATTCCTGGTGTTAAATCAGCCAAAGAAGAAGAATCTACCCTGAATAAAATGATTGTTAAGCATTCAGGCGATCCATTGTATTTCTTTGGTACTGAATCGAATCCTGCTGATCCTCGTTCACAAAACGAAGATTTAGGTAACGATGCGGTAAAAGCCAGTATGTACGGTATTAAAAATCTTAAGCGTGTGTTGCCTAACTTAACAAAGTGGACATATGAAGAAGGCAAAGATTATGGGGATTTAAAAGAAATGTACGGAGAGTTAACCACCCAATGGGGACGTTACATGGGTCACGTTATTAAAAATATTGGTGGTGTATATGAAACTCCTAAATCATACGATCAAAAGGGAGATGTATATATGCCGGTTTCTAAAGATGTTCAAAAGAAAGCTGTGGCATTCTTAAATGAACAGGCAATGGCTACTCCTACTTGGTTAATTGATCAGTCAATTTTGCGTAAGTTCGATCAGTCGAATGTGGTTGACCGCGTTAGGGCTGCCCAGGTAAATGTGCTGAACGGTATGTTAAACGGAGATAAAATTGGACGTTTAATTGAATTCGAAACCACTAACCCTGGAACTACTTATACCGTTAGTGAGTTGCTTAAAGATGTTAGAGCAGGAGTATGGGCTGAATTAGCGACAGGTAAAAACATCGATACGTATCGCAGAAACTTACAACGTGCATATGTAGAGCGTTTGGCTCAGTTGTTAACTCCTGTAAATCAGGAAAATATTCCACAGCAAATGCGTCGACCAGATCAAACTTTATCTGATTTGCGTCCGTTAGTAAAAATGGAGTTGAAAACTTTACAAAGTCAAATTGTTGCAGCAATGCCTAAATATGCTTCTGTAAATAAAGCTCACCTTGAAGATTTATCGCAACGTATAAAAGATATTTTAAATCCGAAATCTTAATAAGGTTTTGATTTAATAATAAAAAGAGCCAGGAATAAGAAATTAGTATTTCGAACTCCTGGCTCTTTATTTTTAGGCTTTTTATAACGTATTACTGCATTGGAAACGAAATTTTACCCATTGTTACCTTGGGGATTTCACGTTGCATATTGCCAAATAGGTTTTCCTTCTCTCCTGCTACTAACTCGTTAGCTAAAACTGAAAACAATACAGCTTCTTTCGCGTCCGGTAAAATATTTAGTTCTTCGGTTGAATAAAAAATACAGTTCGGTAAGTTTTCTTTCAGCCCATTCATAATTGCAGGGTTATGAATACCTCCGCCACTGGAATATAAATGAAGTATTTGATTTGATTTAAAACACTCCTTGATTGAGGTAACTATTGAATCAATTGTGAACTGAGTGAGTGTGCAAATAATATCCTCAGGTTTTAAAAAATCTGTGTTACTTTTCTGAATGGCATTCTCAACATAAGCAATGCTGAACAACTCTGGCCCGGTTGATTTAGGATATTCTTCAGAAAAGAAAGAATGATCATTTAAACTGTTTAGTAGTTCTGCGTTTAATTTACCACTTAGGGCTATTTTTCCATCTTCGTCAAAGTCCTTTCCTGGAAAATATTTCCGAACGAAAGCGTCAATTAAGGTATTGCCGGGACCCACGTCGGTTGAAAATACCTTTAACGGATCCAAATCTGCCGAAAGGTAAGTGAAATTCGCTATCCCTCCCATGTTAAGCATGATTCGATTTTCTCCCTTTTTCGAAAAAATGAGATAATCTCCATAAACGGCTAGAGGGGCCCCTTCACCGCCAGCGGCAATATGTTTTTGTCTGAAATCACTTACCGTAATAATGCCGGTATTTACAGCCAAATGATCGCCATCGCCGATTTGAAGGGTTGAATTGCCAAATTTTTCTTTTTGATGCAAACGCTTAGGCATGTGAAACACCGTTTGCCCGTGGCTGGCAATCAAGTCAACTTCTTCTGACTTTATGTTCCAATTTTTTAAACATTTGGTAATGAGCTCAGCGTGTTTAATGGCTATCCATGGGTTGAGAACGCATAGTTGTTCGAAGCTTATCTCTGGTTTGGCAAATATTTTTCTTATTTCCTCTTTAAAATCTTCATCAAAACCAATTGTATCAAATTGAAGAATTTGAACTTCAGTTTGAGGTCCCGAGCCTTTAATTTTACATAAAGCAACGTCTAATCCATCTAATGATGTGCCCGACATAAGTCCGATGATTAGACGTTCGCTTTGTTTTGAAATACGATATAGCCGTTCAATTTGCTGCAGCATGGAGATATGGTAATTGTAGTTAGAAAAAAGGTAAATTTAAGTTCTTTAGCTAAACATCGTTTAAATCCGAGCAATATTGAAATTTTGATAAAAATTGAAGGATTTCGTGTCAGTTTTTTTTGAAATTGTATTGACAAATAATTAAACTTAAAATGCTATTTTTGAATCTGATTTAAAAAAACATATAATAGCTTGCCAAATACCTATACTTTGGCTATTTTTTTTAAGGAAACTTTAAATATGAGTAACAGTTCAGCAAATCAAGGAAGGGCTCGTTTTGAGCGAATTCCAACCCAGATTTACAGCAATTCTTCTTTAGCGTCAGTTGCTGTAGCAAAAGAAATTGCCGATTTAATTCGTCAACGTCAACAAGAAGGGAAACACGTTGTTTTGGGCCTTGCTACAGGTTCTACTCCAATTAAAGTGTATAAAGAATTAATTCGTTTGCATAAAGAAGAAGGACTGAGCTTCTCTAATGTGTATTCATTTAATTTGGATGAATATTTTCCAATGCAACCTGACTCTGTTCATAGCTATGTGCGTTTTATGGAAGATCAGTTGTTTAATTATGTAGATATACCTAAAGGAAACTATAATATTCCTGATGGTACATTACCACAGGAGCAAATTGCAGACTTCTGTATCGCATACGAGCAAAAGATAGAGGATTTAGGAGGGCTTGATTTTCAATTATTAGGAATTGGTGGAAACGGTCACATTGGATTTAACGAACCAGGTTCCTTGCAAAATTCAAGAACCCGTTTAATTACCCTAGATCAGGTTACCCGTGCGGCGGCTGCCGGTGAGTTTCAAGGTTTGCGTAATGTGCCTCGCAAAGCCATTACTACTGGGGTATCAACAATAATGAAGGCTCGTCGAATTGTGTTAATGGGTTGGGGCGAAGGTAAATCAAGTATTGTAGCAAGCGCTGTTGAAGGCCCAATTACTGATCAGGTGCCGGCTTCTTACTTGCAGTTGCACACTAATACCACCTTTGTAATTGACGAAGCATGTTCAAGTGAGTTGACCAAAATTAAAACTCCTTGGGCTGTTGAGTCTGTGGTTTGGGATAACGCAATGACGAAAAAGGCGGTTTGTCACCTGGCATTAACCCTTGGCAAGTCAATATTAAAGCTAACCAATAAAGATTATAACGATAACGGTATGGGAGATCTATTGTCTAAATACGGACATGCCCACGACCTTAACATCGATGTATTCAATCAACTACAACATACCATCACCGGATGGCCGGGAGGTAAACCTAATGCAGACGATTCAACTCGCCCAGAGCGCGCGCAGCCTGCTAAAAAGCGTGTTATTATCTTCTCGCCACACCCTGATGATGATATCATCTCAATGGGTGGGACGTTTCAACGTTTGCATGATCAGGGCCACGAAGTACATGTAGGCTACCAAACTTCAGGTAATATTGCCGTGGCTGATGATGAGGCAGTTCGTTTTGCTGAGTTTGTGGTAAACTTTAACAATAAATTCGGCTTTGATAATAGCAATGCTTGCAAGGTTTATAATGACATTGCTTCATTTGTAAAAGCGAAGAAAACAAGTCAGATAGATACACATGAATTGCGTCAGATAAAAGGAATGATGCGTGTGGGAGAGGCTAAAGCAACCTGTCGTTTTGTAGGTATTCCGGAGGAGAACGCTCATTTTATGAATCTACCGTTCTATGAAACTGGTGCTGTTCAAAAAAATCCACCAACTGATGTGGATATTGAAATCACGATGGATTTGATTAAACAAATCAAACCTCATCAAATTTTTGCTGCAGGAGATTTAGCTGATCCGCATGGAACTCACAAGGTTTGTTTAGATGTGATTTTTGAAGCATTAAAAAGGTTAAAAGCTGATCCTGCTAATGCAGAGTGGATAAAAGACTGCTGGTTGTGGTTATACCGTGGAGCATGGGCTGAGTGGGATATTCATGAAATTGAAATGGCAGTTCCAATGAGTCCGGAGCAGGTTTTGATTAAACGTTTTGGAATATGGAAGCACCAGTCGCAAAAAGACGGAGTGGTATTCCAGGGGCAAGATGCTCGCGAGTTCTGGCAGCGTGCTGAAGAGCGTAACAGTGGAACTGCTCAATTGTACGATAAACTTGGTTTGTCTGATTATGCTGCCATGGAAGCCTTTGTAAGATGGCATTACTAACTATGTAAATAAAATAATACTAGATGCCCTCGGTTTTACCGGGGGCATTTTTTGTAAGTCAGCAACCTTTTTCTTAACTAGCAGATGCAAGAAAAGTATCAAGCCATAAAGTAAGAACCAATGCAAACTGTTATTAAAGAAAAGAAACAGCGACTGCTCTCCTTAGACTTTTTTAGAGGCGCAACCGTAGCTGCCATGATTTTGGTGAATAATCCAGGTAGCTGGTCGAACATTTATCCACCGTTAGAGCATGCAAAATGGAACGGGTGTACTCCTACGGATCTTATTTTCCCCTTCTTTTTATTTATTGTGGGAATTTCTATTGCCTATGCTTTATCTGGTAAGAAGGACAACCCTGAGGCTCATGCAGAAGCGCTTAAAAGTATTACTATTAGAAGCTTAAAGCTATTCGGCTTAGGATTATTGCTTGCTTTCTATCCGAAGTTTGATTTCTCTAGTGTCCGAATTTTGGGTGTTCTTCAGCGGATTGGGATAGTTTTTTTTATTTCTGCCATCGTCTTTTTAAAAGCAAAGCCTAAAACCATAGCCTGGACAGCAGGAACCTTACTGGTGTTGTACTATGTATTGATGACATTTATACCGGTGCCAGACATTGGATATGCTAATATGGAGCCTGGAACAAATTTGGCTGCTTGGACAGATCGTCTGATTCTTACAACCAACCATGTTTGGAAACAATCTAAAACCTGGGATCCAGAAGGGGTTTTAAGTACTTTGCCTGCAGTAGCAACAGGCTTGTTGGGTACACTCTGTGGCATTTGGATGCGTAAACCGATTGATAATGCTATTAAAATATCATGGTTGTTTGTTTTTGCTATGTTGAGTATTGGTGCCGGCTTAATCTGGGATCTTTTCTTTCCAATTAATAAATCACTTTGGACCAGTTCTTTTGTACTTTATACTGCCGGGTTGGGGGCTGCTGTATTTGCTCTGTCTTACTGGCTGATAGATGTTCAGGGGTATAAGCGCTTTACAACGCCTTGCGTAGCGTTTGGGATGAATGCTATTACAGCCTTCTTTCTTTCAGGGTTCATGGTAAAAACGTTCGGGCTAATAAAAGTTAGCGGAGCGGATGGACAAGAAAGGAGCCTGCTTAACTATTTGTACAATACTTTTATTGTGCCTTATTTTTCCCCACTTAATGCTTCATTGGTTCATGCACTAATTTGGGTGTTAGTGTTTTCAGGTTTGATGATGTTTATGTACAAACGTAAAATTATTATCAAGGTGTAAAATATTAGGTTTTTAGTATTTGAGGCGCACTGATAATTGGTTAATTGTCAGTGCGATTTGTTTTTAATTATTCAAATTTTATGGCTAAATTTTAAATAGAATCTTTAGCCATGAAAAATTATCTAACGCTCTTACTTTCATTTCTTCTCTGCATAAATTGTGCTTACAGTCAGGTTATTATTCAGGGCTATACCTATAATTTGAATAATAATAAGCCAATATCTTATACAAGCATTGAACTATTCGATAAATCCAGGGGGACCTTAACAAATGATGCCGGTTTTTTTGAGCTTCGGTTAGATAGTTTGCCGGCATTAATAAAAGTGTCATGTTTAGGGTTTGAGAGTAAGATGGTACCGGTTCCTGATACGGGCTTATTGGTAATTGGGCTAACTCCAACAATTATATTGCTTAAAGAGGTTAAGGTTCGATATAAGGATGATGTGACTGAATTAATTGCCAAAGCAAGAGACAAAGCCCTTAGGACTAGAAAAAATCAGTTAACAGGCAGAGCGTTTTATAGACAGTTTAATCGCAACGATTCAATTTGCACCGAAATACTGGAGTCTTTTTATGATGTTTGTACAAACAATAACGGTGTTAAAGTTTGGGACTTAAAACAGGCCCGTTATGGTATTAAGGATGTAGACACCGGCAATAGAGTTTATATTTATAATCAATCAATAATTACCCGGCTGTTTAGAATTTACTCCGATGCATCCTTAAGCTTAGAAATTTCAGAGCCTATAGCCAATGTTAAAAGGGCGCGTATTATTTATGAGTTAGTAAATCGGTTTAATGACCCTTCAACCGGACAAACCATAGCAGAAATAAGTTATAGAAGTACTAAGAGCAAGTATGATAGTACCTATGGGCATATGTTTATTGATGAAGATACATTTGAGATATTAAAAGTGCAGGGAACGTTTATCGATAAAACTAATAAACTTATACAGCCTTCGGGGTGGGAGCGGGAATACGTTGAGACTATTGATAAAACACGCCTGGATTATGAAGTCAGATTTAAACAGTTGGGAGCAGACCTGCTCTCGCTGGATTATATCAAAACAAGGGTTTCGTTGTTTACTATCTATAAAGAGCGCAGAATCAATTTAGTTGCTGAAAGTCTATTCTTTGTTTTTGAAATTGATCCAACTATGGAGGTTAGAAACATGCATCCGGAAACGCATGATTATGAGTCTATTAGGAAAACTCCATATGATCCGGTGTTTTGGTTTAATAACCCAATTATCAAGCGCAACCCTTTAGAGCAACGCCTGATAACCGAATTTGAGCAGGAGAATATTATTGGAAACCTACTTAATTGACCGGAATTGTTATTACGCAATAATCCGTGCTTTCATTCTGCATCCGATCAATACTTGATACTACGTAGGTGTATGTTTGCTTAGTTTTGGGTTCAGTGTCTACAAATTGAGTTTGATTATAAACTATCCCAATAATTTTTCTTGGATCATTAATGTCAAATGTCTCAGTTTGAGACACTCGGTAAATCACATAGCCTCTGGCCTTATCACCGTCTGATGCGGGTAAGGGCTCTTCCCAACTTATTTTAACTACTCCAGGGTTGGTTTGCTCGGCAATGATATTTTGTGGAGCGTTTGGTGGAATACTGTCTATCCAATGCATGGTAGGCAGCAGAGCGGCATATCGGTAATAATTGTTTCTTAGCGTATCAGTAAAACCTTGAATGTTTCTTGTAAGCGATTTAGAGCTAAAATAAACCTGTCCATAAACATCTTCAAATGAGCGAGTATACTTTATTTGTTCAGGCATATGATTAGGTTTTCTCCAGGCTGGGTCGCTTCCTATACGGTAGGCTCCCATGCCTATATAAATATGACGACCAAAGGCATTGTTGGCCCACCAATCGGTTAAGGTTTCAAAGTCTGCTTTTGGGTGCCCAGTGTTAAAATAAATTTGAGGCAACATGTAGTCAACCCATCCCTCTTCTATCCATTTGCGCGAATCTGCAAATTGGTTGTAGTAGGAAGCCCCTCCACGTGTATCAGATCCTTCTTCATCCTGATAGCTGTTTTTCCAAATGCCAAAAGGACTAATGCCGAACTTTACATAAGGTTTGGTAGCCTTAATACTGTCGTTAACCATTTTTATAAGTAAATTAACATTATTCCTGCGCCAATCTTCGATAGTAGTAAAGCCATTAGAATATTTTTTAAAAGTATTCCAGTCAGGGATGTATTGTCCCGGTTCAGGATACGGGTAGAAATAATCATCGAAGTGAATTCCATCTATATCATAATTTCGTACAACATCCATAATTACTGATACGATATATTCACGTACTTCAGGTATGCCAGGGTTAAATAATAGCTGACCAGCGTAATTAAAAAACCATTCGGGTTTCTTTTTGGTGATGTGAGATGGAGCAACTATGCCTTTGCCACTAGTATGTGTAGCTCGGTAAGGATTAAACCAAGCATGAAACTCCATTCCCCTTTTATGTGATTCTTCAATCATGAACTCTAAAGGGTCATAAAGCGGAAAAGGAGCGCGCCCCTGTTGTCCCGTTAGCCAAAACGACCAAGGCTCTCGGCTTTTTGCATAAAATGCGTCTGCCGCAGGGCGGACTTGTCCGAAGATGGCATTAATGCCGGTACGTTTATGCTGGTCGAGTATGTATTTGAACTCATCTTGCTGCTCTGTTGCACTTAACTGTTTACTGCTTGGCCAGTCAATATTGGCTACGGTTGCAATCCAAACGCCTCTAAGCTCCCTTTTGGGAGGAAGATTGTTTTGTGCTTTTACCGGCAACAAATACAATAAGAAGATTAAAGTGATAACTATTCGGCTTGGGGTGTTCGTCATTATTATTCCTTCAAATTTTAATCGTGCTCACATTTCTAGTTTACAGGCTTCCCATAGCGTGGAAATAATTGCCCGGCTTTATGAAACATTGCTGTTAATACATAGTATAAATGCTTAAATTGTGATGGCACTAAACTTGTATTCACTTTTAAACCTACTTAACCGAGAATTGAATTAAATATTGTTCGGGAGCAAAAGTAGGTAAAAATCAGCAGGTCTTTTAATAATAACAGGCATTGCAAAATTGATGGTATAAACAACTAAAAAATAACACAACCTAAAAGCTTATTCTAATAAAATGGAAAATACAGTGACCACCGACGAATCAAAATCTAAAAATTGGATTTACATCCTCGCAGGCATTATTGTGCTATTGCTTGGAGCTAACGCTTATTTATTCTTAAATAAGAATGAAAAGGAAGCGAAACTTATCACGATTACTGATGAAAAGTTATCATTACAGTTAGAGCTTGAAAAGCTTAAAACTGAATTGAATACTGTTAAATCCTCAAATCAAACATTAACTACCGATTTAGAAGCTAAAGAAAAAGAACTTAGCGCGAAAATTGAAGAGTTGGAGGTTGCATTACGTAATGGCAAATTAAATGCAGCTCAACTTTCAAAAACGAAGAAAGAAATTGCCAATCTAAAAGAAACCATCAATCAGTACATTGCTGAGATTGAAACGCTGAAGCAGGAGAAAGAGCAATTAGTAGCAGAAAATACTACGCTAAAAACTTCTGTGGATGAATCGAATAAGAAAAATGCAGATTTGACGGCGCAAAATACTGAGTTGAGCAGCAAGGTTACTCTTGCATCGATGCTTAAAGCTTCTTTTGTTAATGCAAAAACCTTTAAACGTAAGAGCAGCGGTAAATTTGTTGACAATGTGCGTGCTAAAAATGTTGATCGTTTAGTGGCTGACTTCGCAGTAGCTCCAAATGATTTGGCACAGGAAGGTCCGTATATGATCTTTATGCAGATTGTTGATCCATCAGGTAAAATTGTTTCATCAACATCAGCTGCAGAAGCTTCTAAGGATTTAGTAATTGGGGGTGAAAAAATTGAATATACCACTTCTACTACAATGGTATATGCTAAAAATAACCCGAATTATGCAATTGAATGGTTAAACAGCGAAGGCTGGGCTGCCGGAAGTTATACAGTTAATTTGTTTACTGAAGGTGCTAAGTTGGGCTCATCAACCTTTACATTAAAATAGTTACAGCATAAAATTGCAAAGCGGCTTGAAGATAACCTTCAAGCCGCTTTTTCTTTTACTTAAACCGAAAGGTGAATTGTGTATCTTCGGCTATTATAAATAACTGAACGTGAACGCTGAACTGTTGAAAGATCTTGTAACAATGAAAATGCCTTATGGTAAATATAAAGGGGTTGTTTTATGCAATCTGCCCGAACCTTACCTTGTTTGGTATCATAGCAAGGGGTTTCCTTCGGGAAAGTTGGGCATGCTTTTACATACGATCTATGAAATTAAACTTAACGGCCTGGAGCATCTCCTAAAGCCGTTAATGAAGTAGTACCTATTTAAGGGATAATTTACTTAATTCCAGTTTGCCGATTAAGCCTTTAGGGCCGGCAAACCATGCGGTTTTACCTGATGGTGAAATTCTTAGTGTATAAAAACTTTCGTTGCTTATTTTTTTCCAGCTTTTTCCCATGTCTTCTGAAAAATAAATACCCGGGGAACAAGCTGCCAAAAGTTTTTTGCCTTGCCCTCCCGGCACAAACTGGATACACGAAACAAATGGCAATTGGGTTGTCTCATCTTTTGAAGCGCTTACAGAGTGAGATTGCCAAGTTTTGCCGCCATTAGTTGTGTAAGCAAAGGTGTTGTTGGTTTTGGTTTTATCATCATAATTACCGCCTGCAATAACAGCTCTGTTTTTGTCGTACATTGCTAAAGTAAAAATGCCGGTCATTTTTTCACCTTGTTGAATTGGGGTGCTTGTAATTGCCCAGTTAGCGCCATTGTCATGCGAATACAAAACTCTTGCTTTGGGACCTCCAGTGGCAATTAGAACATGGTTGCCTTTAGCATCAATAGAGGTGTTTGATGATGCAAAGAACGCTTCCCCTTTTTCTAAAACGGGTAATAACTTGCAGTCTGTTGCTGTCCATGAGTTGCCTGCGTCTGTAGTTTTTAACAGCTGAACGCATCCATTTTGCGGATCTCCTAAAGCCCAACCACTCTGATTATTGCTGAATGTAATTGCATCAAAGAATTGTTCTTCGTTGTTATTAGTGTAAACTTTTTGCCAATGTCTGCCATTATTTGATGATTTTAAAATATATCCAGGAGAAGCAATATTTGCCATTAATAATTCACCGGATGGTAATAAGGCAATACTCCTGAATTCTGTTTTTTGCCATTCAGGATCGGTTTTTCCCATATTCCAGCTCTTCCCTCCATCTACGGTATAGCCCCACATTCCTTTACTCCCTCCAAAGTATAAAACATCGTCGTTTGCAACTGCAAGGGCTCTGATGTGAGTTGAAGAATCGGTTTTAAATAATTGAATATCACCTTTTTGGGAAAAACATGAAAAAGGTGTTAATGTCGAGAGAGCGATGGTAAACAGTTTAATTGGGTTCATATTTATTGTGTTATCTTTTTTGTTAATCAATTTGATGTAAATTAGCTTTAAGTCAAATCACAAATCCAACTTAATAATACGTTTTCCTTATGGATAAAAATGAAAAATTTCGTGAAGTAATTAATGCGGGATATACATTCTCAGGTGATAGCATCATTTTGGGAACATCAATTTTAGATGGAGAGGTACTTGAGAAAAATCAGGTTAAGGCTCCGCTGAAAACATTCAATCGTCATGGATTGATTGCCGGTGCCACTGGTACGGGGAAAACCAAAACCTTGCAGGTGCTTTGTGAAAAACTATCTGATAAAGGAGTGTCTGTATTGGCAATGGACATTAAAGGGGATTTAAGCGGAATAAGCCAGGCTGGTGAAGCAAACCCTAAAGCATTGGAAAGAGCCCAAAAGATTGGAATTGAATGGAACGGTCAGGGTTGCTCAACGGAGTTAATGTCGATTTCAGATGAAAAAGGTGTGCGACTGCGTGCTTCTATTTCAGAGTTTGGACCGGTATTGTTGTCTCGTATTTTAGACCTCAACGATACCCAATCGGGTGTTTTATCATTAGTGTTTAAGTATTGCGATGATAAAAAATTACCGCTATTAGATATAAAAGACCTGCGCAAAGTATTGCAATATGCTACGGCTGAAGGAAAGGATGAAATTGAGGCCTCTTACGGTGCAGTAAGTCCGGCTTCAGTTGGTGCTATTCTGAGGCAACTGATTGCATTAGAAGAGCAAGGCGCAGATAAGTTTTTTGGAGAAAAATCATTTGACGTTGAGGATTTATTGCGCAAAGATGAAAATGGTCGTGGTTATGTTAATATTATCCGATTGGTTGATTTACAAAGCAAGCCGCGTCTCTTTTCAACTTTTATGCTTTGTCTGTTGGCAGAAATCTATCAGAAATTTCCTGAACGTGGTGATGCCGATATGCCTGAGTTGGTAATCTTTATTGATGAAGCCCACCTGATTTTTGATGAGGCAAGTAAAGCTCTGCTTGATCAGATTACAACCATGGTAAAACTGATCCGATCAAAAGGAGTGGGATTGTTTTTTGTGACTCAAAATCCGGCAGATGTGCCGAATGAGGTGTTAGGACAGTTGGGGATGAAAGTTCAACATGCATTACGGGCCTTCACCGCTATCGATCGTAAGGCAATTAAACTAGCAGCTCAAAACTATCCTGAAACCGAGTTTTATGTAACTGAAGAGATTTTAACCCAAATGGGTATTGGTGAGGCCTTGGTAACTGTTCTTAATGAAAAGGGTATTCCTACCCCTCTAGCGCACACACTAATTACTCCGCCTCAATCACGTATGGATGTGCTATCGCCTGTTGAAATGGATGCATTAGTTGATAAGTCTGACTTAGCTAAAGAATATAATGAGGAAATTGATCGGGAGAGCGCTTTTGAAATACTTACACAAAAAATTACAAAAGTAAAAGAGCAGCAGGCTGAAGCCGAACAGGCCAAGCAACAAGCCAAGGAAGAAAAAAGGGAGGCCAATGAACCTAATGTGATTGAGGAGGCTATTAATAGCCGTGCCGGCCAAACCATTATTCGTGAGGTTACTCGCGGACTATTAGGAGTTTTGGGCTTATCTTCTACTTCAAGAAGAAAGAAAAGTTGGTTTTAATGTTACCAAAAGTTTGTAGAATGTAGATTCTTTCGTTGGAGTTAAAAGTTTATTTAACTTTGCTTTTTGAATCAGAATTATATATGCATGCATAATTTATTTCTGAAAAATTTTCTACTTTCACAATTCTAAATTTAATCAAAGAACGATGTTTGAACCTATTGTAAATGCTATAAAAGGAGAGTTTGTCGAGAATGCGCAAACGGTATTGGGTCTAGATGCAGCGCAAATTGAACCTACATTAAAGTGTGTCAGCGGCTCATTGGTTGATACTATTAAAAAGCAGGTGTTTGGAGGTAAACTTGATGATGTTATAGGCTTGTTAACAGGTAAGGATGCGGCCGATTCCAGCAACCCGGTAATGGAGGTTTTATCTTCGGGCTTAATTGAAAGCTTTACTTCAAGAATGAGTATGGATTCAGCCCAAGCACAAAAAATTACAGATTTCACCGTTCCTTTTGCAGTAGAGAAAATTGTTGAGAAGTTTAAAGAATCTGGTAACAGTGCTGATTTGGATGGATTCGCTTCATTTATCGGCATTGATAAAAATATTTTGAAATCGGTTTCTGGAGGTATTGGTGGTTTTTTCGGCAATATGTTCGGATAGTATTTCTTATATGAAACCGAAAAGAGCCAGGAAGATGTCTTTCTGGCTCTTTTCGTTTCAACTATTTATTAACCTGATAGTTATCCTGGGTAAAATTTTTATTCGTTTTATGAAATAGCCCAAACTGCCGCATTCCCTTTCCCTTATTATTTTGTAATTTTCATTAAAAGTTATTTCAGGTAGAAAAACTATCGCCGATATAACGTGTTGTGAATCAGTGCTAAATTGGATTCTTAATTAAATATTCACATAAACAATACAAATACAACTATGGATAAGAAAATGTCAAGGGCAATTCATTTCTTATTACTTACGATAGCGGCAGGGGTAATTCTTCAAGGTTGCAAATCGCCAGCAAAGCAAGACCAGTACCAAATGCAGCCTCAGGAGTTGCCCATAATAACGGTCAAAGCAGTTCCAGCTAGCACCTACACAGAATATACCACCTCATTACAAGGTAGAGTTAATGTTGAAGTTAGGGCGCAGGTTGAGGGTTATTTGCAAAAGGTTTTTGTTGACGAAGGCCAATACGTTAAAACAGGTCAGCCTTTGTTCAAAATCGATGATCGTGTTTATAGAGAACAAGTAAATACTGCCATTGCCGCAGTTCATGCCGCTGAAGCTAGTCTTTCAAATGCACAGGTAGAAATTGATAAACTTACTCCATTGGTTCAGAACAAGGTAATTGCCGAAGTTCAGTTAAAAATTGCAAAATCAAATTATCAAACAGCTAAAGCCAATGTTGAACAAGCAAAAGCACAACTGGCTTCTTCTAGGGTAAACATTGGGTATACCCTAATTATAGCCCCTGTAAGCGGCTTCATTGGCAGATTAAATCAGCGTGTGGGAAGTTTGGTGGGTAAATCTGATGAGTTGCCATTGACTATGCTTTCGGATGTGCATGAAGTCTATGGTTACTTCTCAGTGGGTGAAGCAGAATTTATGCGCTTTAAAGAGCAATACCCAGGGAAAACACTTGAAGAAAAGCTCAAAAACTTGTCGGGAGTGACACTCATCTTGGCTGATGGTAGTGAATATCCGCAAAAAGGTAAAGTTCAAATGGGTGATGGCCAGTTCGATAAAGCAACCGGATCGATTAGCTTAAGAGCAACTTTTGCTAATAACGACGGTATCTTACGCTCAGGTAATACCGGTAAAATCAGAATTACAGTAAATAATCCAAAAGCATTGGTTATCCCTCAGGAGTCAACTTTGGAAATGCAGGACAAAATATTTGTGTATACTCTTGCAGATAGCAATAAAATACAAGCAACTCCGATTGCTGTAGGAGGTAAGAGCGGAACAACCTACGTAGTTAAAGAAGGACTGAAGCAAGGGGATAAAGTTGTATTTGCCGGTATTGGCAACTTACAGGATGGAATGAAAATCATTCCAAAGCCAATGAATTCTGATAGTGTAATCAAATCGCAGCTGCAAAAATAAGCAAGTGTACAGCTTCGAATCTTCGAAATAAAAGGTGTGTTAACATCAATTAAACTTACATGCTTAAGAAATTCATAGAAAGACCAGTGTTGGCAACAGTAATATCAGTGATATTGGTGTTGTTAGGAGGGATAGGCTTGTATTCGTTGCCTATTACGCAGTTTCCAGATATCGCACCGCCAAGTGTTCAGGTTACAGCAAGTTATCCCGGAGCCAATGCTGAAACGGTGTTACGTTCGGTAGTAATTCCATTGGAAGAAGCTATAAACGGGGTTGAAAACATGACTTACATCAAATCAACCGCAAGTAATGATGGTTCAGTATCCATAAGTGTGTTTTTTAAATTAGGAACTGATGCGGATCAAGCATCTGTAAATGTTCAGAACAGGGTTGCCGGGGTAACCAACCAGTTGCCGGTTGAGGTGGTACAATCAGGTATTACTACTGTCAAGCAGTTGAATAGTTTTATTATGCTGATCAGCTTATATGCTGATGAAATTCATGAGAAAATGTATGATGAAACGTTCCTGCAGAATTATGGTAAAATTAACATCATTCCTGAAATAAAAAGGGTACCGGGTGTAGGACAAGCCATTATTTTTGGTAATAAGGACTATGCAATGCGCATATGGCTTAATCCGCAACAATTAGCCTCTTACAATCTTACCCCCCAAGAAGTCTTAGCAGCAATTCATGATCAAAACCTTGAAGCTGCCCCTGGTAAGTTTGGTGAGGGCAGTAGGGAAGCATTTGAGTATGTGATTAAATACAAGGGGAAATTAAATAAGCCGGTTGACTATGAAAACATCATCATTCGTTCAAATAATGACGGTTCAATATTACGTTTAAAAGATATTGCAAAAGTAGAGTTTGGGTCAATCACTTATGCCGGTGACACTAAAAACAATGGCCGACAAAGTACCATGGTGGCAGTATTTCAGACAGCAGGATCAAATGCCAACGAGGTGCAATCGCAAATTAATGAGCTGATGGTTAAAGCGGAAAAGGCATTTCCGCAAGGTGTTCATTTCAATACAATTTATAGTACGAAAAAACAGCTTGATGAATCTATCGATCAAGTGACGAGTACGCTTATTGAAGCTTTTATTTTGGTATTCATTGTAGTTTTTCTGTTTCTTCAGGATTTGCGTTCGACCATAATACCAGCTATTGCAGTTCCGGTAGCTATTATCGGTACTTTTTTCTTTATGCTTTTGTTTGGCTTCTCGATCAATTTACTTACACTTTTCGCTCTTGTATTAGCAATAGGAATTGTGGTTGACGATGCCATTGTGGTAGTTGAAGCCGTTCACGTGAAAATGGAGCACACACATTGGCCTGCACGCAAGGCTACCATCTCTACCATGGGCGAAATTTCTGGTGCTATAGTATCCATTACGCTAGTGATGTCGGCAGTTTTCTTGCCTGTTGGCTTTTTTACCGGTCCTACGGGGGTGTTCTATCGCCAGTTTGCATTTACATTGGCTACAGCCATTTTAATTTCGGCGGTAAATGCCTTAACCTTAAGTCCGGCTCTTTCAGCATTATTCTTGAAAAATGTTCATTCCGGAGGGGATGGTGTTCAGCATAAAAAAAACTTCTGGGGAAGATTCTTTACTGCTTTTAACGCAGGCTTTAACGCAATGACGTCTAAGTATACCCGAAGTCTGCAGTTTTTAGTTCGGCATAAATGGGTCTCATTGGGAGGCTTGGCTGTTATAACAGCCACGACTGTTTACTTTATGATCACAACGCCCAGAGGGTTTATTCCAAATGAAGATAATGGTTTTGCTGCTGTAGCAGTTTCATTGCCTGCAGGCGCTTCTCTTGAGCGTACCAATTATGTTATGCGACGTGCCGATAGCCTATTGCTGGCGTTGCATCCTGTGAATAATGTTATCAGTATCAGTGGATTTAACATGTTGAGCTTTTCTACGAGTCCTTCGTTTGGGGTGGCCTTTGCTAACCTGAGGGACCTTAAACAGAGAGGTTTGGTGAAGGACGTAATGGGCATTACTGCATTGATGGGGCAACAACTATCTCAAATCAAGGAAGCGAATTTCTTTGTGTTTACCCTGCCAACCGTACCTGGGTTTGGTAATGTTGATGGTTTGGAAATGGTATTGCAGGATAGGACCGGTGGAAGCCTTGATAAATTCACTCAAACAGCTTATGCATTTAATATGGAGCTGATGCAACAACCAGAAATAGCGGTAGCCTATACAACTTTCAAGAATGATTATCCACAGTACGAACTGGAAGTTGATCAAGTAAAAGCGAAACAACTCGGAGTTAATGTAAAGGATTTATTGACGGTAATGCAGGCTTATTTTGGAGGGATGATAGCTTCAGACTTTAATCGTTTTGGTAAATACTATCGAGTGATGATGCAGGCCGATGTTCCATTCAGAAATACAGAAGCAGGATTAAATGGAGCGTTTGTTAAAAATGATAAGGGCGAGATGGTTCCGATTAATACAATTGCCAGGTTAAAACGTGTTTATGGACCTGAGTCATTGGATCGATATAATATGTTTAACTCTATTACAGTAAACGTTATGCCTAAACCCGGATTCAGTACAGGTGATGCATTAGAACGGGTTGAAGCTATGGCAGCTCAAAAGCTACCAAAGGGTTATTCTTTTGAGTGGACAGGTATGAGTAAGGAGGAAAAGGAGTCTGGAGGACAATCGGTTGTTATCTTCTCATTGTGTGTAATTTTTGTATACTTTTTGTTGGCAGCGCAATACGAAAGTTATATTGTTCCACTGGCGGTTATCTTATCTATTCCAACCGGAATGCTGGGGGTCTTTGTGGCGATTAACCTTACCGGAATACAGAATAATATTTATGTTCAGGTAGGGTTGATTATGCTCATTGGTTTGCTCGCAAAAAATGCGATTTTGATTGTTGAGTATGCCATTCAACGGCGCAGAGCAGGAATGAGCTTAATGGGGGCGGCTATTGAAGCGGCCAGGTTGAGGCTCCGTCCAATTATTATGACCTCTATTGCATTTGTTGTTGGATTGATTCCTTTAATGCGTGCTACCGGGCCATCGGCAATTGGTAATCACTCAATAAGTATTAGTGCGGCAGGAGGAATGCTGGCAGGAGTTGTATTGGGGGTGTTTATTATTCCGGTATTATTTATTGTATTTCAATACCTGCAAGAGTTAATTACAGGTAAGGCCTATCTAAACAAATTTGCTGATCAGGATGAGCCCATGGCACCTACAGTTCATCAACATAACAGTTAATAGAATGAATCGATATAATAAAAACAGATTGCTAAGAGGCCTTTTGTTTGTGGGATTGATTACAGGCGGTGGAGCATGCAGGGTAAGCGAAAAATATACACGTCCTGAGCAAAATATGCCTGATCATTACCGCGAATACGCAGCTGCAACGGTTGATACGGCAAATATGGCTGGTAAAATGCCATGGCGAATTGTATCTGGGGATGCTGAGTTGGTTACATTAATCGATAGCGCCATTCATAATAATCTTGATTTACGGAATGCAATAAAAAGCATAGAGGTAGCAGAAAAAATACTTGGCCAGGCAAAATTGGGAAACATTCCAGAGTTGTCCTTGCAGCTTTCGGCAGCAATTACAAGGCCGTCGGATAATAGTCTTAGTGGAATAAGTGCTAGCCAGTTTCTAGGTTCAAAATATGTAAAGGATTATCAAACGGCGCTAAGTTTATCTTGGGAGGCAGATATCTGGGGTAAAATACGCTCCCAAAAGGAAGCTGCATTAGCAGGTTATTTGCAATCTACTGAAGCGGCGAGGGCAATACAAACACAGGTTGTGGCTGCTGTTGCACAAAGTTATTTCAATCTGCTTATGCTTGATGAACAGAGGCGCATTGCAAAAGATAACTTGGTGTTAAATGACAGCACTTTAAATGTTATTCGTTTACAACGTGATGCTGGGCTTGCAACAACGTTAGCGGTGCAACAGGCAGAAGCTCAGCGCTTAAATTCTGCTTTATTAATCCCCCAGCTCGAACAAAATATTGCTCTCCAGGAAAGTGCCTTGAGTTTGTTAATCGGCGAAATGCCTAAGGCAATTGACAGAAGACAAAACATTTACAGGGTGCAGCTTCAAGAACAATATAATGCAGGTGTTCCGGCTAATTTATTAAGTAACAGGCCTGATGTGAGAGCAAGTGAGCTAGCTTTAATAAGTGCAAATGCCCGAGTTGGGATTAGCAAAGCGGCCATGTATCCTTCGCTTACTATTACTGCTGCGGGAGGATTAAACACGTTTGAAGCCAGCAATTGGTTCAGTGTTCCGGGGTCTTTGTTTGCTACAGCGGCAGGGGCAATTACTCAACCTATTTTTTTGCGCAAACAATTAAGAACGCAATATGAAATTGCTAAAATTGAAAGAGAACAATTTGCAATCGATTTTAGAAAATCAGTTTTAGTTGCGGTAGCCGAAGTAACTGATGCATTAGTTAAAGTTGACAAGATCATTGAGCAGGAAAGGATCGAGCAAACCAGAGTTGAAACACTTAAATCAGCAGTAAAAAATGCTCGTTTATTGTATAGTAGTGGAATGGCAGACTATCTGGAAGTGCTGACTGCTCAAGCAACAGCCTTGCAAAGCGAACTGAATTTGGCAGACATTAAAAGACAACGCTTAAGCATACTGGTAGAACTTTACCGTTCATTAGGCGGGGGATGGCGCTAAAAGCCATGCCTTTAACTCAAGGTTAAAGGCATGGAACAAGCTCTTTTAATTATCGTCGTTTCGTTTGTCCTAGCAAGCAATCCGAGGGGTGGAGGACATTACCCACATGGGGAGGTGGATGGGCTCCAAGTTGTTTAACCATCATTTTTATATTCATTCTGCAGTTATTTCTTGTCAATTTTAACCTGAATTATGCATTAGAATAGGAGAACTTACCATCCAGCAGGTCAATTTTAGCAAATAATCCATCCATCCATTGCCGCTTTTTGAGGGGCAATGAGATTTTTAGCACTTTTCTGTTGGCATGAGTTGCAGTCCAGGCTCCTAATGCAAAGCAATAGGATTTTAGTGTTTGGTGGGTAGCTTTATTGTGTTCATTTAAAGCAAAGTGTCTAAAAAGACTAATCAGGTTATAGGCTACCATGATGAACCGGAAGGAGGCTTCTGTTGCCCAAAAGTTTTGCATGCAGAAGTTTTCCAGACCAAAATCTTGTTTGAGCTCTTTAATCCGATTCTCGCAATCGGCCCTTGAATTATAAATGTTCCATACCTGGTCAAGAGGTAAATCCAAATTGGTCACATAGCAACTAAACCGATACCCTGGCATATCCTCAAAAAGAAGTTTACCTGTGCAATTAGGCCGATCCTCTACCCGTTTTTTGACAATAATATACCGCCTTGGCTTACCTTGTGAATGGCTGAAAGTCATTTCACTCAACTCTATTCCTTTGCTAAGGGTAATCCATGCGCTCCGGCAGAGTACTTCGCTTTTTATATTGGGATACATTCTGACGGCTACCACGTAGTTTAGCCGCTTTTGCTCAAGGTAATCAAGGATTTCTTCGGTATAGAAGCCACTATCTCCACGAACCAAACCCACTTTCTTCCCCTGCAGACAACAATCAAAGGTTTCCTGCATAAATGCTACGCAATTAGAACTGGCCGCGGTATTTCCGGGTCGCAACCAGGCATTGGCCACCATTCTGGTTTGGCTGATAAAAGCCATCAGAGGATGATGGGAGTTCCTGCCCTTTTTATTGGGATTATAACCTACGGCACTGCCTTCCTGTTCTCCATACCGGGTAATAACGGTACTGTCAAAATCAACCGTAATTGTGTTGATTTCCAGCTGCTCCATGAACCACTGCTGCAGGGCAGGGAAGACTTCTGTATTTTTGGCTTGATTGAATTTATTGAAAAATCGACTATAGGTGCTCTGAGAAGGCATCTGCTTCAGACCGAAAATGTCTTGAAGAACCGTATCGTATCTTACCCAGTCGCAATGAATGTAACGACTGGCCCCCGTCCAAATACCTAACCAAAAGGACCGAACAATATCCGATGGTAAATATCCCCGATTGGAGCCTGCAACAGGCAGTGCCAGTTTATTAAGCTGTTCATAAATCTGGGTCTTATCAAGCATGCGCTTTAGTAAACTCATCCCGCCAAATGGGGTTACGGGTTTGTCTGAATACTCTATGGGCAAATTAACCATCAGGGTGAAGTTGTAAATCGCTTTGGGTGACTAATATAAAGACACTTATCGATTACTTTAATAATCTATTGCATAATTCAGGTTTAATGATCTAGGTTAACTACTGCTTTGTCGTTGGTAAGAGTTAATTCTCTAGCTGTTTTAACTAATCGTAAAAACTCGTGCTTGTAGCCTTCATTGTCATTTTTAAGAGCTGTGGACGCCAATTGAATTAGCTGGTCGTAGTTAGCGTTATTTTTATATGGAGATTTTCTTAGGAGCATGCCGAACTCAGCAACAGCTGCTGCAAATCTTAATTCATTGCTGCTTTCTCCAATTGGAATGCTCTTATTTTGCAGAATATTGCTAATGAGTTTGCTGTTATCGCCATTAGGCTCTTTGTATCTTAGTTTCACTGTGAGTAGTTCAGCTTTGTTTATTGGTGCAGCAGGTTTTTCTGACTGGTACTTTAGTTTGTCGATGACTGGCAAAAAGTCGCTCTTTACTCCTTGAGGAATAATTTCATACAAAGCAGTTACAGTTTGTCCTGCACCAATTTCGCCAGCATCAATTTTATCATTATTAAAATCTTCATCGTTTAGTAACCGGTTTTCATAGCCAATCAAACGGTAAGATTGTACAATTAGTGGATTAAACTCAATCTGGAGTTTAACATCTTTTGCTAGGGTAAACAGTGTACCAGCAAATTCGTTAACAAAAACTCTCCTAGCTTCATTAAAATTATCGATGTAGGCGTAATTACCATTGCCCTTATTGGCCAACAGTTCAAGTTTGTTGTCTTTGTAATTGCCCATTCCAAAGCCTAATACCGAAAGAAAAACGCCGCTCTTACGTTCTTCTTCTATCAGACGCTGTAGCTCTCCATCGCTTGAGACTCCCACGTTGAAATCGCCGTCGGTTGCTAATATCACCCTGTTATTGCCTTTTGCAATGAAGTTTTGTCGGGCAATGTTATAAGCAAGCTTGATGCCTTCGCCACCAGCCGTAGAACCACCAGCTTCTAACTGGTTAAGTGCATTTTTGATTTTAGTTTTTTCATTGCCCTCGGTTGAAGGAAGAACTACCCCCGCCGCTCCAGCGTAAACTACTATTGACACCCGATCTTGAGATCTGAGTTTATCTACTAACAGTTTAAAGGCGGATTTAACCAAGGGTAGTTTGTTTTCTTGATCCATTGAGCCTGAAACATCAATTAAAAAAACCAGGTTTGATGCAGGTAAATTATCGATAGGGACTTTGCGGGCCTGTATGCCAATCCGTGCTAATTGGTGTTGTGAGTTCCAGGGACAGGTAGCCATTTCGGTGTGAATAGCTACTGGGGCCATGCTTGTTGGTTGATCATAATTGTAGTCGAAGTAATTAATCATTTCCTCAATTCGAACTGCATCAACCGGAGGTAAGGAGCCTTGATTTATAAACCTGCGTATATTGGAGTAAGAGGCATTGTCAACGTCAATGGAAAATGTTGAAAGTGGGTTTTGAGTAACCAACTTGAAGCCATTCTCATTCAGAGGAGAATAATCTTCCGTATTATACTTTGGCTGAGCTTGAGTCGGAGGCTGAGCTGGCAAAGTTATTCCTTGTGTATGTTTATAATATACTTTACTATCATTAACCGGTGCTGAAGCCCTAATCATGGTTTTATCTTCTTCCTTTAGCATGCTCTCTTTCATAGGAACAATAACTTCATAAAGAGTATGCCCTTCAGGAACCACCATTACTTCAATAGGCTCATTGTCGGTTAGTTTTATTTCTTTTGGTTCGAAGCCCTTAGCCTTAACGATTATTACGTTAGCGCTGTCATTCAATTTAAGGTTAAACCGACCCCGGAAATTGGTATGTGAGGTTAGTTTAGTGCCTTTAAGTATAATTTCAGCGTTTTTTAAATGAGCCCCGGTTTCAGCTGATTTTACTTGGCCTTGCAGAACTTTCTGCTGGCTGCAGTTTGTGAAGGCAAAAAGTGCTGCCAGTGTGAATAAATGGAAGAGTGTTTTCATGGCAATTAAATTTTACTTTATGATGCGGCTTGTAAAACAATTCCATAAGGACTTTAAAAAAATTAGTGAATCATGAAAGGTTTAAGAAATATGGGGTGTTGAAGATTGGTAATAATTTTTTACTTTAAAATGCATTTTCATTTGCATTTCATATTCAGTTTAGAGTTTTGGCTGTATAAAAACTAACAAAACGAGAATATGAAAACTACAGGATTACTAGCTTCGATATTATTACTATCAACAGCAACATTTGCACAGACTAAACAAAACACCTCAGTAAATGCAACTGCTAAATCTTCTAATGAGATTAAAACAAACGGTACAAGTAATGCTTCTGCAAAATCTCAAACCAGTACTGACGTAAAGGCAGAATCAACTGTTAACGCTGAGCTTAAGGAATCTGCAGAAAAGAAAAAAGCACAATTAAAAGCTGAGAAAGAAGAGTTGAAGAAAACTGCAAAAGCAGAGGCAGAAACCTCAAAAGAAGCAGCAGTTGTAATTAAAGATGCTGCAAAAGCTAAATTAGATGAAAATACTAAAGATAATCATGGTGCAACTGTAAGTGTTACTGCTCATTCAGCAACCAAAACAGAAACTTCAACAAAGGGTGCTATTGTTAGTGAAGTAGCTTCATCTAACTCCCAGTCAGAAACTAGTGAAGTAAAAGCTGGAGTTAAGGTAGATGTATCTAATAAGGAAAAAGAAAAGAGTAAGGAAACAGCTACTATTGTCAAAGAAAATACCAAGGCAAGTGCAGATGCAACATTAAATAAAGGGGCTGCTGCAAACACTCATGTAAAAGGGGCCGCAGTGGTTAAGCCTATTCGTCCGACTATTAAAGTTAAGCAACGCATTGGCGCAGGTTTAGGTATTAAGTAATCACTAATATCAATTGAAGAGGCTGATACAAAAATTGATTTTGGGACAGCCTCTTAACTTTTTGCTTTAATATACATTCAGCGTAATAAAGCTATTTGCCATATTAAATTTTAACTGTAAACTAAACCACTGAAATTTTAAATGAAATATTTATACATAAGCTTATTGTGTTGTTTCTCGGCTCTAAAATGCTTTGCTCAAAGTGACAGTACAAAAACCACTTTTACACTCGCAGCAATTTATAGTACAAACTCAAATTATTATGGGCAAACCAGCGAAAGCAGGCTTCCCTATGTATTAACTAATGGAACCTTACGCTTTCCAGCTGGATTATATTTTTCGGCAAGTGCCTATAAGTTGTTGAATACTCAGGAGAGTTCTACTGTTTCAGCAACAGCCTTAGGCGCAGGTTTTGAACTTAATCTTGGTAAAAACGTTACTGCAGACTTGAATTACCAACACACATTTTATCCATCTACGTCTCCAATGCTTCAGGCTGCAAACAATAACATTGCAAGTGCATCATTGACTTATGCATGGTGGTTAAGCACTGGGTTGAGTGTTGATTATGCTTTTGGGGATCAGGAAGATATTTTCGCAACTTTTGGGGTTTCAAAACAGATTAGCTTGGGAAGTTTTTCTGATAGAGATATAATAACCTTAAGCCCTGGAGTTGAAATAGTGGGAGGATCAAGGCATTACTATAATGAATATGTTGTTAAAAAGAATAAGGGACTGTTTGGAAATATACTGCCTGGTGGATTTCAAGATGAAACTGTAAAGGAGTTCTCGAGTAATTTTGATTTGATGTCATACAATTTAAAACTTCCCTTAGCTTATAACCGCTCTCATTATATTTTTGAGGCAGCTTATCAGCTTTCAGTATTGGGTAAACAACCTGAACTGACTTCAACGAAAACTAACTCATTCCTCAATTTGAGTTTTTATTATCAGTTTTAATATAAGCTGTTTAAGAGAAAAATATTTGATATAGGTATGTTTTAATGGGCTTCCATTTTGGGAGCCTTTTGTGTTTTTTAACTATTGATGTTTTCATCAATGTTTATCTTTGGACTCAATAAGTTTAAAGATGGACGGAAAAACAAGAAACAATATTTACCCGGGATTGGAAGTAGATATTATTTTAAAAAAAGACCAACGAACCGGCATTAGAACCCGTGGATTTGTAAAAGATTTGCTTACAAAGGCTCCCTTCCATCATCGTGGGATTAAGGTACGTTTGGAAGATGGGCAAATAGGAAGAGTGATAGAAATTTTTGAAGAAGAATAAATCAGGTTTGCCTAGACATTATAAATCAAGGCAAGCTACTCAAAAGATATTTTTCTGCCGGCTTTATTGATTGTTAATTGCCACTACAGTTGCCACATATTGGTTTATTTTGAATTTAACATCCACCTCTCCTATCGCCATACCATAGATTTTGTCGTCGGTTCTTCCTTCTTTATATGCCGGTCGGGGATCCAGGCTAATTACCTCAATAATTAATTGTCGCAACTCTGGTGTTGTTTTTAGTTGCATTTCGGTCTCTGGCTCAAAAAAAACGGTAAGTTTCGGCTGTGGCGCGTTGCTGGCGTAAGCTCCAAAAGCATTTGGAATGGCATCAGAGTAAGGTATGTACGGTTTAATGTCTAGAACCGGGGTTCTATCCATCAGGTCAATATTTCTCAAGTGAATCAGAACTTTTTCGTTGTCAAATTCAACTCGTTCCAGTTCGGCAACTGAAAGGCCTATAGGGTTGGGGCGATGTGTAGATCGTGTAGCAAACACTCCTATCCGTTCATTTCCGCCCAGGCGAGGAGGACGTACAGTTGGTGTCCATCCACGTTCGGCAGTGGCATGAAAAGCGAAAACGATCCACACATGTGAAAAATCTGCTAGTCCTTCAACTGTTTCAGGTTGATTGTAGGGAGGGAATAGTTCCAAAACGGCGACCGATGAAGGAGATAGCCCTGGCTGTCGTGGAATTCCGAACTTCGATTTGAAAGGAGAATGAATAATGCCAATCTGTTGAAATGTAAATGAGTTCATTATTATATCCAGCCCTTGGTCTTGTACAATGCAAATCCTTTATCGAGAACTTCTTCAATTTGTGCCAGAAGCTCATTGTCTGATTCTTTTTTTAAATGAAAACAGGGTTTTCCTTTCAATAGTTTAGGTTTAAGGAAATCCTTTGCCTCCACATCAGTACTATAGTTCATATCTCGACTCATAATTTGAGCGGGCGATAAATGGTGATTCATATGCCTTTAGTAGTGGCTTAACCTGATTGAATATGGCGTGGAGATCCCACATACTGAATTAGTTTTTAGTTGGACGTGCATCTGTCCGCTTTGTTCCATCGTACAATTCGTATTCTAATAATCGACATTCTAGTTTCGAGTTATAAAACTCTATTTTACGTGAAGCTTTCAATCCTACCTTTTTTGCCAAGTTAGGGCTACCCGTAAAGATATATCCGTTATAGCCTTTGCATTTTTGCTTCATAAAGTCGCCAATACCTTTGTAGATTTCAACAAGCTCATCAAAATCACCAAGACGTTCGCCATATTCAGGGTTGAAAATTATCACTCCGCCACCATCCGGAACTTCTGTTTCACGGAAATCACATACTGCAAAGTCAATATATTGTTCAACACCGGCAGTTATGGCGTTCTTCCGGGCAAGCTCCACAGCTTTCGGATTTAAGTCGGTTGCAATAATTTTTCCCGGAATGAGCTTTCTTGACAATTCACGAGCCTTTCGACGTGCAGCTATATAAACACTTTCATCAAAGCCCTTAATATGCATAAAACCAAAATTATCATGGAACAGTCCTACCGGACGTTTCAATGCAATAAGTGCAGCCTCAATCGCCATAGTGCCACTGCCGCACATTGGGTTAATTAAATGACCTTCGCCATTCCATCCAGTTGCCATAATTACAGCTGCTGCCAGATTTTCCTGCATAGGAGCCAAGCCCGGATGTTTACGGTAGCCGTGTTTTGAAAGCGTTTCGCCTGAAGTGTCAATATAAACAGAAGCCCGATCCTCTTGCCAGTGCAGGTGGATGACAGCCTTGTCTCGCTTCGGTCCTGAATCTGGGCGACGACCACGTTTTTGCGTCAAGCGGTCAACAATGGCATCTTTTACTCTGACGTTGGCAAACATGGTATTGTCAATGAACGGATTGTTCACATTGCAGGTAACCGATACATAACCATTTTCATCCAGCCAGGCTTCCCAAGGCATTTTTATTAACTCATCGTATAATTTGTCGGCATCCATCGCTCTGAAACTATTTAGTTCATACAATACGTTGTTGCCCGTTCGGATATTCAGATTTAGGTTTATGCAGTCGGTTAATGTGCCAATAGTTTCTATAAAGGTTGCCCCTTCGTCTCTAATCTCAAAGCCAAGGTATAAAACCTCCCTACGAAGGTATGTTGCCAGGTGTTTAGGACAAGTAATGATTATTTTTTCAGGTTTGTTGAAAACAGACATCTGTTAAAAGGAATTGATTGTTAAATTTGCAGGCTAAATTCGTCAATATTATGGACATTAAAGGTAAAATACACGAAATTTCAGAGGTGATGGAGGTTACAGCCTCATTTCGTAAGCGTGAATTAGTTATTGAGTACGCGGAAAATCCTTCATATCCTGAGTTTATTAAGTTCGAAGCCATTCAAGACAGAGTTTCGTTAATGGATAAATGTAAAGTGGGTGATATGGTGGAAGTGTCGTTCAACTTAAAAGGTCGCGCCTGGAACAATCCAAAAACTGGTAAGACCGATTATTTTAATACACTTCAAATTTGGAGAGTAAACATTTTAACTGGTGCAGCTGCCGGGGCTCCGGTTGATGAGATGCCATCATTTGTTCCTCCTGATTTGTCAAGTGACGCGGGTGAAGCTGACGATCTTCCATTCTAACTAACAAAAACATTAACCAAGAAATAAAAAGCCATTCCGACTACTCAGGAATGGCTTTCATTATTATTATACGAAGAGAAGTTACTTTTCGAATGCGTAGCTAAGTAGCTGTTTGCCTTTCTGACTTACACTCAAAGTGTATTTGCCGGGCTTTAACTCAATAGTTTTATTGTAATTGCCATTGAAATTAGGTACAGTTTCCTTATGAATCTCTTTTCCATCTTCATCTTTAACCAGAACTTGTATTGAACCCTTTGCCGGTAATAAGAAATTTAGGTTATAATCAGGAGAAAGACGTTTACGGAACATCATTCTATGCTCACCTGGAGGTGGTGGCAAGGGAGGGTGCCTTGTAATGATTACCTCTTCATCAATCTCCCTGTCTCCATCTATGTGCATCACAATTACTTTTTTACGTCCAGCACTATCAGTAGTTGAGAGTTTTCTTTCAAAGGTTTTTCCTTTGGGCGCCCAAGAAACAACTCCATGATCACCATCATTTAAAATGATGACTTCTGTGTCACTTTTTTCAATGTATTTGCCTTCTTTTTTAAGTTGCGCAATTTTAGCACTATCCAGTTTTTTTACAACTTTAATTCTTTGGTGGTTAGGGCCAAATTCGAATTCTTTAAGCTTATCCAGTTCTTTACGTTCTGCTTCGGTTAATTGATCATATTTCTTAGTTACGTCAACAATCGTGTCGTTTCCTTTAATTTCAATTTTTCGATAAACTACATTTTTCTTGGGTTCCTTTTCCTGAGCGTAAGCAGCAATGCTGATGGCGGCCAAGCTTGCAATTAATAATGTCTTTCTCATCGCTTTGTAAGTGTCTATTTGTCAAATGTAAGGTGGTGAATGGTGAAAATTTGTTAAAGCGATGTTAAAAAGTGTTAAATGTTATTGTAGCTGTAATTTGCTGATTAGTTTTGTGTTATCAATAAAGTCTCTTATGAAAAAGAAAGGGTTTGTATTTACAGTAATTGCCATTGGCTTGGGGTTAGTAGGGCTTTTGTGCATGCAAGGTTATTTCTTGTATGATTCCTACCGGCTTAAATCCCAGTTGTTTGATCAGTCAGTAAATACGGTTTTACAAACGGTAGCAGCAAAACTTGAAAAAGGTGAAGTTCTTCAAATTATAAAAACCAGGATAAATCCAATTATAAAGATTGAGAAAGACTCTGCATTAAAGTTGCCTCCTCCTCCTCCCAAAGAAAAGAAGCATAAAAGAATAAAACATCATAAGAGTGTTGAAGAGGTAAAGATAGTTAGATCATTTGCACCGGAACCTGCTGAGTGGGTGAGAAAGGACTCTTTATTCAATAGCCCAAGGGTAATGGTTTTTACACCACAAGGTGATGAAATGATTTATACTCACCCGAAAAGATGGAGAAACGCTGCCTCAAAGTTTAAGGTCTTAACGGATAAACAGCGTCGTGTAATTGTTAGGGTTGGTCCAGAGGGAAAGATTGATACCAGTATTATCCTTTTTCATAGTCAAAATATTCCGCCACACCCTCCAATGCCTCCTAATTTTCGAAATCAACATGAACTAAGAATTGAACAACGAATTTCCACAGTTGATGAACCAGAAGATGTTGAAAAAGATAAATTAGTAAGAGCCTGGATTGATTCAGTTTCAAGGTTTAAAAAAAGGATTGAGGTTTTTGAGAGAATTGCTGCAGAGGCTGATGTGCAAAAGCGCTCCTTGTTGGACAGAGTTAAGCCTCATGAGATTGATTCATTGTTAAAAAATGGGTTTAAACAAGCAGGAGTTGATCTTGATTTTCAGTTTTCATTAACGAATGATAGTAGTAAGGTTGTCTATAAAACAGTTTCAACTAAACAGAATACATTGCAAGGCAAAGACAATTGTTTTCAAACTACATTATTCCCACAGGATGTGTTGCATAATGCTGGGATATTAACTGTAGTGTTCCCTGATAAGGCTGATTTTATTATGGAAAAAATGGGAGTAATAATCATCGCTTCTTCATTAATTGTTTTAGTAATTATGGCCTGCTTTGGAGTAACAATAGCTGCGTTGTTGAGGCAAAAGAAGCTTTCTGAAATGAAAAGCGATTTTATTAACAATATGACCCATGAGTTTAAAACTCCGGTTGCTACTATTATGTTGGCAAGTGAAGCTTTGCGGGATGAACAAATGGCTGCCGATAAAACTATGGTAAGCAGATACGCAGGTATTATTTATGATGAGAACCTTCGATTGAGTAGTTATGTTGAGCGGGTGTTGAGTCTTGCCCGTTTGGAAAAAAGTGATCTAAGGCTAGATAGGAAACCTGTTGTGATGCATGATCTCATTTCAGCGGTGGCGGATAGCATGGATCTTCAATTTAGAAGACGAAATGCACAAATAAATTTCGATTTTCAAGCAACTGAATCTGTTATTTTGGGAGATGAATTACACCTTAATAATGTGATTTTTAATTTGCTGGACAATGCCCTTAAATATTCAGCAGTGGATCCTAAAATTATTATTGCTACTCAAAATTTAGGTGACTTATTGCTCATTAGAGTTACAGACAATGGAATAGGCATGACACGTGAGCAACAAAGTCGCGTGTTCGATCAATTTTACCGGGCTCATACAGGAAATTTGCACAATGTGAAGGGTTTCGGTTTGGGCTTAAATTATGTGTATTCAATAATTAAATTGTTAAAAGGAAATATATCGGTTAAAAGTGAACCTCAAAAGGGCAGTACTTTTGAACTAAGTTTTACATTGAATTAAGCTTTGATTTTAAAAATATGGGCAAAAGAGTATTGTTAGTTGAGGATGATCCAAATTTGGGTATGATTTTGCAAGAGTACCTTCAATTAAAAGGAGGTTATAATGTAACCCTGTGTGTTGATGGGGAACAAGCATTGGAAACATTTCAAAAATTTAACCATTATGACGTCTGTATTTTGGATGTAATGATGCCTAAAAAGGACGGCTTCACTTTAGGTAAAGAGATAAGGGAATTAAATGATCGTGTGCCTATTATTTTTGCTACTGCCAAATCAATGTTAGAGGATAAAATTCAGGGGTTTAACATTGGTGGTGACGATTATATAACCAAGCCATTTCGCATTGAAGAATTACTTCTCCGCATTAATGCCCTTCTCAAGCGCAGTAATCTTCAATCCGAAGAAGAAAAACTTCCTGAGCAATATAAAGTTGGCTCAATGTTATTTGACCCTGTTACTCAGGAAATCCATAATGGATACCAGGCGCTGAAACTATCAGCAAAGGAGTCAGAGTTGCTGCATTTACTATGTAAGCATAAAAACGATGTGCTCAGCCGTGAACAAGCCCTGGTTTCAATTTGGGGAAGTGATAATTATTTCAATGCACGTAGTATGGACGTTTATATTAGCAAACTCAGAAAGTTGCTGAAGTCTGATGATTCTATTGAGATTATCAACGTACATGGAAGAGGTTATAAGTTGATTTATTAATCTCTTTTTCTTTCACATTAAAACGTAAAGATTATCTTGATGAAAAAAGAGGTTGTAAGGAACGACAACCTCTTGAGATACTGTTTAATTGTCTATGTTGTTATAAGCAGATGGGGGGAAGATTGTAACTTAATTATTCAAAAATCAATCTAGATCAAATCTATGGAGTTATAATGGTGATTGGGAAAATATTTTTACAAACTGACAAAAAAGTCGGTATTTATTTTTAAGATATTGATAATTAGCTTGTTGGTTATTTGAAGTTTAAACATAATTTGTATTATAACTGCGATAAGCATAATTTGGATGCTAAATCCCAACTATCTCTTATGCTCAACACTAATTTTGATTATTTGGAAAATACCGATGCCAAATTCAGGCTTCGGATTGCGCTGGAAATAAAAAGAGCAAGAGAGATGAAACAACTTAGTCAGAAAGATTTTTATGACCTCACAGGTATTAATATTGCCCGCGTTGAAACCGGCAAACAGCATCTTTCAGTAAAAACACTTCGATTAATTTGTTATACGCTTGATATCTCTATGGCGGGCTTGTTCAATTGTATTAAAATTTAAAAGATAAAGGGGAAATCATTCCCCTCCATCTTTAACAATAGCTTTTGCAAGTATTATTTAAAAAACAGTTCAAAATCAATTATTATTTCATTCCCCGTTTTTAAGAATTCGAGTAGAATCGTTGGTGGTTGTACGCCATAATCAAGCATTTTAATCTGCTTTTTACCACTAACTTTTATAGATGATCCAATTGTCTCAACCACTATTTTTACAGGTACTTCTTTCTTTACCCCGTGAATAGTTACTAAAGCAATAACATCAACTTCTGCTTTATCAGCGACAGGTTTTATTGCTTTTATTTGTTTAAGACTGATGGTAATATCGCTGAATTTATCTATTTCAAGTGCTTTCCAAATCCTTCCGTCCATTACATCATCATAATAGGCCCCTTTTTCGTCGATGCTACGAATAGATTTAGCTTTTATACTCAAGCTAAATGTTTGCAAAGACTTAAGACGGTTTTTTTCTATTGTCAAAGAAACCGAACCCAAACGTTGATCACACAGGGCTGTCCAATCGTGAACACTTGAAGTACCATGGATAAAAATTTTGCTTTCCTTTTCAGCCAGCTTATAGGTTGATTGTTGTGCAATTGCTTTTGTAGAGCCTATTGAAAATACTACAAAGAATAAAAGTAAAAACTTACGCATATAACTTTCAATTATTTATTATTACGCAAATAGGCTAAGTTTTTACTAATATTTTCATGACCTAAATCATGGTTAATGTGCAGTTGAGGCCAACTGGGTTAATTGCTTGTGCAGATAAAAATGAACATAAAAAAACCGGCCTACTTCCCAGCCGGCCGGTCATCCAATCCAATGTATATGAAGAAAAGTTTTTTCCTTTTTTGAACATTACAAATATCCAACCTCTTCATTATTTAAATGTTAAGTTGATGTAATAATGCTGTGATTTTTGAAAATGCATAACATTAGAAAATTTTATTCATTGTAGAAAATTCAAAAAAATAAACGGCAAAGGAGCTCGAGTATTGCGTATATCTTCGGTTGTGCTGTTTGGTAGCTAAAATGTGACAAATGAGGCAATGGAAAGATCTCTTGTTTCTGTCAGTTTGAGATAAAGAGATATAAAAAAAATGCACAAAAAACAGACTGGCTTTTAGACGGCCTGTTTTTTGTGCATTTGTAATAGTTAAAGCTTTTGTACTATTGGTACTGCTTATACAAATTATTCAAGATCATTTTGGTCGAATCGGTAAGTGCAGGACTTAAATCGGTTTGTATAAAGTGTCGCTTAAACGCAATAATAGCCGCATTTAAATCGCGGGTATCATAACCAATGATTCTTAAAGCCTCTTGAGCATTAAAGTTACAAGGAACGGTATCAAGCGGAGTGCTGTACCATAGGCCATAACCTTTATCTGCTAATTTTTTCCAAGGAAATAGTTCGCTTGGATCTGGTTTACGAGTAGGGGCGATATCTGCATGTCCAATAAAGTTGGTAGCCGGAATGTTATAATCTTTTTTCAGCTTGCCCAATAAAAACAGTAAACTATTAATTTGGGCATCGGTAAATGCCTCTTTACCATTATTATCCAGTTCAATGCCAATAGAGTTAGAATTGATGTCCGTACAGGTTCCCCATTTTGAATTGCCAGCATGCCATGCACGAAGGTAGTCATTAAGCATGTGTACCACTTTCCCATTCCTGCCAACTACATAGTGTGCACTAACCTGCGTTTTGGTTAGTGTAAAGGTTTTTAAAGTCTGTTTTAATGAATCTTGTGCTGTATGGTGTAAAATAACAAAGTTAGGCTTGCGCATATTGAAGTTTACCGTGGCCACCCAGTCTGATGAAGCAACAGAGTCCAATGCTGTTGGTTCCATTTGTTTTAAGGTTTTAATATATGTTTTCAGTTTTTGTTTATACGTTTTTTCACTAGCTGCAAACGGATTTGGAGAACAGGAGGTAACTGCAAAGAGTATTGAAATCGTAAGAAATAAAGAGTTAAGTTTTATGTTCATGGAATCAAAGTTAGTGTAAGAAAGGAATTAAGCTGGTCAATTACAAGTTCTCGAAATGAAATTAAGCCAAGTGAAAAAAGAAATCCCCGAAAGTATAAACTTTCAGGGACCTCTTTTTCGTATAGATTGAGTACGTTAGTTATTAATTTGTGCAAGCGCCAAATTAATACGCTCAATGGTTTCTTCCTTTCCAATCAATTCGGCAATATCAAAAACTGCCGGGCCAAACTTTCCTCCAACAAGCATAATGCGCAATGGAAGCATAATCTCACCAATTTTCAGACCTTTTTCAGTTCCTAAGGCTTTAAAATCGTTTTCTAAATCGGTTGCGTTCCATGATGGAGCCTGCGCAAAAACTGTAATTAACGAGTTGAAGAACCCTGTTTTTTCATCAGTCCATTTAGGTTTAATGCCGTCCAATTCTAAAGTATGCGGGCGACGGAAGAAGAAAGAGGCCTGCTGCCAAAAATCGGGCAATAACACGCAACGGTCTTTTACAAGTGCAGTTACTTTATCCAGGTAATCAACATTGGTAACAGGGACTCCATTGGAATTTAATATTTGTTGAAAATAAGGTCTTAATTCCGTTGTATCGGCTTTCTTAATCCACTCAGCATTGAACCATTTGGCTTTTTCAAAGTCGAATTTAGCGCCGGCTTTTGCAACGCGTTCAATGGAGAATTTCTCAATCATTTCATTTAATGAGAAAAGCTCTTGGTCTGTGCCATCATTCCAACCAAGCATTACCAAAAGGTTGATAAATGCTTCAGGAAGGAAACCCAACTCTCTAAAACCTTTAGTCAAATCGCCCGATTTAGGGTCGGTCCAGTTCATGGCGTAAACGGGGAATCCTAAACGGTCACCATCACGTTTACTCAGTTTACCATTCCCATCAGGTTTTAAAATCAACGGTAAATGTGCCCATAAAGGCATTTCTGATTCCCATCCTAAATATTTCCAAAGTAAAATATGCACTGGAGCAGATGGCAACCACTCCTCTCCTCTAAATGCATGTGATATCTTCATTAAATAATCATCAACCACAACAGCAAGGTGGTACGTCGGCATTCCATCTGCTTTTAATAATACTTTATCGTCAACCAAATTTGTATCGAAACTCACTTCTCCCCTGATCATATCATTGAAAGTTACAGTCTCATTTGCTGGCATTTTAATTCGTATCACATGTGGTACGCCTTGCTCAATGAGAGAAGCAACTTCACTTGGAGAAAGTGAAAGTGAGTTGCGCATTTGATTCCGGAATTCATGGCCATACTGGAAATTTGGAATAGTTTCCCTTTTAGCTGTAAGCTCATCCGTAGTATCAAAGGCATAGTATGCAAAGCCTGCATTTATTAATTGCTCGGCATATTGGCGATAGATAGGTTTGCGTTCGCTTTGGCGGTATGGTGCAAATGGGCCTCCAACTTGAGGACTTTCATCGGGATTCAAACCACACCATTTTAAGCATTCAACAATATATTCTTCTGCTCCCTCTACATAACGGGTTTGGTCAGTGTCTTCAATGCGTAATATGAAATCGCCACCATGATGTTTGGCGAATAAATAATTAAACAAAACCGTGCGCACTCCGCCTAGGTGCAAGCCTCCTGTTGGACTTGGCGCAAAACGAACTCTTACTTTATTTGCCATAAATTTTTATGAGGTGAAAGACATATGCAGATAGGCCTGCCTTTCGGTTTCAAACTGGTGGCAAATATACCGTAAATTATCATGTTGGCGTTTTACAAAGAGGTGCAAATTGTAATTATAGCATTTGAATAAAGAAATAGTTGATACGTCAATTAAAAATTGCTGTTTTTAAGTTGTACTTCACGCAGGTTTTGTAATTTGGCATGAATGAGAATGGATCTTTATAGTCAGAAAAGACGCTGGAAGTTATTGCTATTGATTTTCGCACTTTCCATAGGTGCTATTTCACTTGTTTATACAAATTATTTGGTGAGTATGATGGCTGAAAGCGAGCGAAGGAATGCAGAGTTATGGGCATTTAGTACGAAGCTTAAAAGCGAGGTTGATGATGAGCACTTTCTTGATTTTTTAACTGATGTTCAAAACAAATACGCTCAAATTCCTGCAATTCTTGCTGATTCGGAGGACAAGATTCTTGCGTATAAAGAACTGGATAGTACTAAAACAAATAACCCAAATGATAAGTCGCGCACATATGATCCTTTATATTTTCGTGAACAATTGGAAGTCATGAAGGATCAACACCCCCCTATAAACATAAAGATTGCCACTGGAGAGCAACTCTTTGTATATTATAAAGATTCGCAGTTGTTGACTTCATTGAAATATTATCCATATCGGCAGTTATCCGGTATAACAGTGTTCTTAATCCTGGCTTACCTTGCTTTTAGTTCTTCTCGGCGTTCTGAACAAAACCAGGTTTGGGTTGGAATGGCTAAAGAAACGGCACATCAGCTGGGTACTCCTATTTCTTCAATAATGGCATGGATTGAAATTTTGAAAGAAAAATATGGTCATAAGGATGCAGAATTACTGGATGAAATGGAGAATGATGTCATGCGTCTTGAAATTATTGCCGAACGTTTCTCTAAAATAGGTTCAGCGCCAGTTTTAGAAAAACATAACGTAAAAGAAGTGGTGCGCAATTTTATTAACTACCTTGAGAAGCGGATTACTAAGAAAATCAAGTTTGAAGTAAACGGAGATTCGATAGAGGCCGAATTAAGTGTGCCTCTTTTTGAATGGGTAATTGAGAATTTGTGTAAGAATGCTGTTAATGCCATCGGAACAAATGAAGGGAAGATATCACTCAACGTTTCTCAAAACAAAACTCACGTTTACATAGATGTGACAGATACCGGAACGGGTATTCCAAAGTCTAAATTTGAAACCGTATTCCAGCCTGGATACACTACTCGCAAACGTGGATGGGGACTTGGATTATCGCTAACCCGACGCATTGTTGAAAATTATCATAAAGGCCAGGTGTTTGTTAAGGATTCAGAGCTTGGCAAAGGCACCACTTTCAGGGTGATATTAAATGCAGGGAAGAAGGTAGCTTAACTTTAACCTAAGGTTTTTTATTTTTGATGCAAGAAATTTAGCCGTTCAACACTAATGCTGCAATCACAATCAATTAAAATCGATAATATAAACGCCTTGCCTGATGCTGCCCAACAACTGATAGTTTTTGCAGGTGCTGACAGGGTAATTATTTTTAATGGAGACTTAGGAGCCGGAAAAACTACATTTATCAAAGAAGTTTGTAAAGAATTAGGAGTTGAAGAAATAGTTTCGAGTCCTACGTTTTCATTGGTTAATCAGTATGACGCAGATCATTCTGTAGTTTATCATTTCGACTTTTACCGGCTAAAAAATGAAATGGAAGCGCTTGATATGGGATATGAAGAATATTTTTATAGCGGTAATTACTGTTTTGTTGAGTGGCCCTCAAAAATTCCTAACCTGTTGCCGGAAAACTACACGGAGGTGGTTATCACCGAGATGGAAAATGGAGCAAGGGAATTAAGTTTTATTAAACACACTATTTAATATAGCCGAAATTGGTTTGACTTCATCACTGAGCGAACTAACTATGGGCTTAAATCTAAATTCTTAATTTACGAAACTCATCGCATCTTATAATTTGTTATTTTTGAAAATTAAGGCATTTTAATCAAAAGATAGTTAATGAGTTCTACAGCCATGCAAGGATTTAGTGAAGTTGCAAAACAGGCATTAATGCAACCTCAGGAATCGTTACAAAAACCGAAACATAAAAAACAGGAACTTGTTATTGCCATTCCTCGTGAAACCTCTTTTCAGGAAAAGCGCATTGCTATTACTCCCTCTTCAGTTGAGGTTCTGGTAAGTAATGGGCATGAGGTACATGTAGAAGCAGGCGCTGGAGAAGGTGCTCGTTTTTCTGATAAGAAATACAGCGATGCCGGAGCCAAAATCATCTATGATCGAACGGCATTGTTTCAGTCGGACATTCTAATGAAAGTGGCGCCGCCTTCAATGGCTGAAATTGAGCTAATGAAGCCAGGGCAAACTCTGATTTCAGCTCTAAACCTAGCAAGTCTGAAAGATGAAACTATCAAAGCGTTGATGAATAAAAAACTTACAGCGCTGGGATATGAATATTTGAAAGACGAAGACGGAAGCTTTATGGTAGTTCGTTCCATGAGTGAAATTGTGGGGAACACAGCTATTTTAATTGCTGCTGAGTATTTGAGCAATAGCAAACATGGTAAGGGTATGATGTTTGGCGGTGTTACCGGAATTCCATCAACTGAGGTTGTAATTTTGGGCGCAGGAACTGTTGGAGAATTTGCAGCTCGTGCGGCATTGGCTTTGGGTTGCGAAGTAAAAGTATTTGATGACTCATTGTATCGCTTGCGCCGTTTACTAAGTAGTTTGAACCAAAGGGTGTTTACTTCTGTTATTCAACCTAAGGTACTGCTTAAGGCATTAAAAACTTGCGATGTGGCTATTGGAGCAATCAGAGCTAAAAACGGTTCAGTGCCTTGTGTGGTAAGCGAGGAGATGGTGGCTCAAATGCCGGCTGATTCAATAGTTATTGATGTAAGTATTGACCAGGGTGGATGTTTTGAAACCTCGCATGTTACCAATCATGACAATCCGGTTTTCCTCAAGAATAACGTGATTCACTATGGTGTTCCTAATATTGCATCAAGGGTTGCACGCACGGCGTCCTATGCACTTACCAATATCTTTACTCCTATTTTAACAGATATTGGCGATCATGGAGGTATAAAGAATATGCTGTGGAATAAAGCAGGTGTACGTCATGGCGTATATATTTATCAAGGACATTTGACCAACAAATATTTAGGAGAGCAGTTTAACCTGCCATTTAAAGATCTGGACCTGCTTGTTGCTGCACAAGTGTAACTGTTTACGTTAGGCCTATGAAATTTAAGCTTTTACTTACATTATTCTCCATAGGGTTAGGAAGTGTGTACAGTCAATCTGTTCAGCCTAATAAATATGGGTTGAAAGTTGTTGCAGATACTGTTTTGTATAAACAGGAGTTGAAAATTGATTCGAACAAAGCCTTAATAGACTTGAAAAAAGTTATTCCCAATATTGCACTCGATATACGTTATGCATCTGCCAATAACTTTATGGGAGAGAAGATGTATAGCACTGCTGCAGCATTTGCTCGTTTACCGGTAGCAAAAGCCTTGCAAAATGTTCAGAGGGAGCTGGGTAGCAAAGGTTTGGGGTTGAAAGTTTTTGATGCATATCGCCCTTATACTGTAACGGTTGCTTTTTACGAAAAACAAAAAGATTCAGTCTTTGTGGCTGCCCCTTGGAAAGGCTCAAGGCATAATCGAGGGTGCGCCGTCGACCTGACAGTTATCAACTTAAAGACTGGCAAAGAGCTAAAAATGCCAACACCATTTGACGATTTTACTGAAAAGGCCCATTCGGAATATAAAAACCTCTCGAAGAAAGTGCTTAAAAACCGGGAAATGCTTAAAGAAATTATGTCAAAAAACGGTTTTACAGTTTATAAGGAAGAATGGTGGCATTATGATTTTAATGGCTGGAAGGACTTTGAGTTGACAGATATAAGTTTTGAAGACCTACAAAGGTTTCAGTAAAATATTTAAGTGACTGGCTAAAAATTTAACATCTTCCTCAGTGTGGCAGCTGTTAAGTACTACCCGGGTTATCAATTTACTTTGAAGAGTTGGATATGGAAATGAAGAGATGATAATTTTGTCTGTCAGCAGTTGTGGTGCAACAGAAGTGTTTTCAATATAAAAGACCGGCAAATCCTCGGAGATAAATTTATCTCTGATAGGTTCAGTTAAAATTCTGAATAATTCTGTCAGGTGGGTTAATGTCTTGCGTTGACTAGTGTAAATTTTTTCACTCTTTATAAAGGCATGTAAGTAAGCCGGAATAGGAGGTGAGCTTGCCCCGAAAATCCCTTCAGCTCTAATTTTATTTATGCGATCAGTTGTGCCTGCAATTAGTCCAGCTGGGACACCAAGAGCTTTCCCCATTGAAGTAACCATTATAAGCTCAATGTTAGCTTTCTGAGGTAATTTAGGCCAATGACCTTCCCCTTTTTCTCCAAGTAAGCCAAATCCATGCGAGTCATCGATGACTACTATTAGTTTTAGGTCTGTTGGAAGTTGGCTTAACCAGCTAAGATCATATCGCTTTGCATGAAGAATATTTATTGTATCTAAAAAGATTACGGCTTCAGGGAATTTGTGCCTATGGAGCTCTTCTAAAACATGTGTTGTCCATTGTTCATAAGAATGAGACCGAGAGTGATAGTTCTGAGGTTTCAGAGCAGGATGTATTCCGGGGGCAATAAATAAATGAGCATGCTCTTCAAATTGTTTAAGCAGTAACTGACCGGCGAGCATGCCTGAAGATAGGGTGACAGCTGATTCACTGCCGATTAAACGAGCCAGGTAGCTCTCTGTTTGCTCAAAAATTGGAAGAATTATGTTTCCTCTTCTGGAGCTACCATAATTGGTGCCGTATCGTTCAAAGCCTTCAAGTAAATAACTTCTAAAATCAGCATTCTGTGCAATTCCTAAATATGAAGTTCCTGCAAAAACAAGAAACTCTTCGTTGTTTAGTAATACAGTTCGGCCATTGTGAGCAGTTATGTTAAGCGGGCTATGCATGTTTCCGAAGATAATAACATGAGGCCTTTGAAACAACCAAAATTCATTCAGTTGAAAAAATATAAGCACCTATAATCGGATTTTGAAAGTCTCTTGGTTGGGCAAAAGATTGATTGTCCAAGTAACAAAAATAATAACTGCTAATACTACAGACTTTCTTAACTTAGAACCACTAATCAAAGCTATCATCATGAGAAAAACGCTATTTACTATGTTGGCAGCCATTGCTATTGCAATGACTGGCGCAACTACTATGGCTCAAGGTGTTAAAATGCCTGCGCCAAGCCCTACTCAAACTATTAAACAGGATTTTGCTTTATCGTCAATCGAGCTCACCTATTCTCGCCCTGGCATCAAGGGTCGTAAAGTCTTCGGTGATTTAGTTCCTTATGGTAAACTGTGGAGAACAGGAGCCAATGCGGCAACAAAAATTAAATTTGGTGAAGATGTGAAAATTAATGGCATGGCTATTTCAGCAGGTGAATATGTTCTTTACACCATTCCGTCTGAAGGCGACTGGGAAATAATCATCAATAAAGGTTTAAAAAACTGGGGTGTTGATGGTTATAAGCAAGAAGAGGATGTGGTTCGATTCAAAGCCAAAACCCGTAAACTGCCATTTAGTGTCGAAACCTTCACCATGACGGTTGATAATATGACCGCTAATACTGCTGACATTGATCTTATGTGGGATAATGTTGAGGTATATTTTACTGTAACTGCCGAGATAGATAGTAAGATCATGGCTTCAATTGATGAGGCAATGAAAGGTGATAAAAAACCTTATTTCCAGGCGGCATCTTACTATTTTGACACCAATCGTGACTTGAAACAAGCTTTAACCTGGGCCGATGAGGCAGTAAAACAACAGCCTGATGCCTTTTGGGTTATGCATCTGAAAGCCAAAATTCAGTATAAGATGAAGGATTATAAAGGAGCAATTGCTACTGCAGAACAATCAAAATCTGTTGCTGCAAAGGCCAACAATAATGATTATGTAGCACTTAATGATAAGTTAATTGCACAAGCGAAAAGTGGAAAATAATTAAACTATTAAAAAAAGGAGTCTCGATAATGTTCTGGACTCCTTTTTTGTGTGATGATAATCTAATTATCCCTTTGGACTCAGCACCACAAACGGAATAATCATCTCTTCCAGAGAAATACCCCCATGTTGAAATGTATTGTTATAATAATTCACAAACTGATTATAATTATTAGGGTAGATAAAATATTCATCTTCCTTGGCGAAAATAAAACTTTGGCTAACATTTACTTTTGGTAAGTGGGCATCTGCAGGGTTTTTAACGTGAAAAACCTCTTTGGGCTCAAACGCTAGGTTTTTACCTTGTTTATAACGAAGATTGGTATTGGTATTACGATCGCCAATTACTTTACTTGGTGTTTTTACCCGTATTGTTCCGTGGTCGGTAGTGATAATTAAGCGAATGTTCTTTTGTGCCAGCTTTTTCAATGCCTCAAAAAGCGGTGAGTTTTCAAACCACGATAAGGTTAATGAACGATAAGCTTTTTCATCTGATGCCAGTTCGCGAATAATCTCCATTTCTGTGCGCGCATGCGAAAGCATATCCACAAAATTGTACACGATTACGTTAAATGGATTATTAATTAAAGTATGAATATTGTCAACAAGATCTTTTCCTTGTTCAAAGTTTAAAACCTTAGTGTAGGTAAACTTTACATCACGACGTAAACGTTTGAACTGCTCACTCAAAAACTCTTCTTCATAAAGATTTTTGCCGCCTTCATCTTCGTCATTTTGCCACAAATTAGGATGCCTTTTTTCCATTTCCATTGGCAATAATCCCGAGAAAATAGCATTTCGAGCATATTGGGTAGCTGTTGGCAAAATACTGAAGTACGTTTCTTCGCTCTCAATCCTAAAGTATTCACTCACTATCGGACTAATAATTTTCCATTGGTCATAACGCAAATTATCGATCAATACAAAAAATGTGGGTGTATTGTCTATAAAAGGAAATACCTTAGTTCGTAAGAGCTGGTGCGATTGGGTAGGGGCATTTTCCGGATCGTTGAGCCATTTAATATAGTTCTTCTCTACAAATTTACAGAACTGCATGTTGGCCTCACGCTTCTGTTGGGTTAAAATTTCATGCATGCCCTGGTCTTCCAGGTTTTGCAGTTCAAGCTCCCAGTAAATAAGTTTTTTATACACATCAACCCACTCCTCATAATTTAAATTGTCATTTAAGGTCATGAGAAGGTTACGAAAATCCTGTTGATAGGCGGATGCCGTTTTTTCTCCGATTAAGCGTTTGTTGTCGAGTATTTTTTTAATGGTAAGCAGTATTTGCTTAGGGTTAACGGGCTTGATAAGATAGTCATCTATTTTTGAACCAATAGCATCTTCCATCAAGTACTCCTCTTCACTTTTGGTAATTAAAACTACCGGAACATCAGTGTTGATATTTTTTATTTCGGTTAGGGTTTCCAAACCGGTTAGGCCTGGCATATTCTCGTCTAAAAAAATCAGATCGAAGTGTTCCGCTTTAAAAGCATCCAAAGCATCGCTGCCATTGGTTACGGTTTTAATGGAATAACCTTTATCTTTCAAAAAAAGGATATGCGGTTTTAATAAATCAATTTCGTCATCAGCCCAAAGAATTGTAGGTTCCTGCATATTTCGTAGTATTTAATTGTTAAAATTGATTAAGTAAGACAATAAATCAAACAAACAGTGAAACACTTGCTGCGTTTTCAACTGTAAATTTACCAAATTTGTAGCCTTTATGTAGATATGCTCAATAAGAAGAAAATTGTAAATGACCCAGTTTACGGATTCATTAATATACAATACGAAATTATTTTCGATTTATTATCGCACCCTTGGTTTCAGCGATTAAGAAATATCAAACAATGCGCCATGACGCATTTAGTTTACCCCGGAGCTATGCACACACGCTTTCAGCATGCTTTGGGGGCCACTCATTTGATGAGTTTGGCCATTGAAACCCTACGGTCAAAAGGTAATGAAATTACAGAAACTGAAGCAGAAGCCGTAACAGTGGCTATTTTACTGCACGATATTGGTCATGGTCCGTTCTCTCATGCGCTTGAAAACTACATTATTGAAGATGTGCATCATGAAACGATATCAGCTTTAATTATGGATAAGCTTAATCAGGAGTTTAATGGCAAGCTTACCATGGCAATTGATATTTTTAATGACCGGTATCCAAAGCGCTTTTTACATCAATTGGTATCTAGTCAGTTGGATTTGGATCGGATGGATTATTTGAACCGCGACAGTTTTTTTACGGGAGTGTCAGAAGGTGTAATTAGCTACGACCGAATCTTAAAAATGCTGAATGTTGCCAATGATCGGATTGTGGTAGAGGAAAAAGGGATTTATTCAGTAGAGAAGTTCATTATTGCCCGTAGACTCATGTATTGGCAAGTTTATTTGCATAAATCTGTGATTGCTGGTGAAACAATGCTCTTCAAAGTTTTAAAAAGGGCAAAGGAGCTTGCTTTACGCGGTGTTGAATTATTTGCTACACCTTCGTTTAAATTGTTTCTATACAACCGGATAGCACATGCTCGTTTCCTATCTGATGAAATCTATCTGGATCATTTTGTTAAGTTAGATGATCATGATATTAATACATGCATAAAAATTTGGGCCGACCATGATGATAAGATACTTTCTTATCTGTGTAAATCGTTAATAAGCCGTAAACTGTATCGGGTCGAGATACAAAAAGAACCTATAGGTATTACTCGAATTGAAGAAATTAAGCGACAGGTAAAGCAATATTTTGATATTTCGGATGAAGAGGTGCATTATTTTGTTTTTACTGACATGATTTCTAACAGTGCCTATAAAAAAGTTGACAGCATAGAGATTTTGAGGAAAGACGGCTCTGTGATTGATTTAACTGATGCTTCAGATAATTTTAATATTGAAGCACTCGCTAAAACAGTTGAGAAATATTACCTATGTTCGGTTAAAATTTAAAAAAAATGAGTGGCATGAATAATTGAATTAAAAGGTTAGCATATTAACATTAACAATTATTCAAACAATCAGCCGTTTAAATAGGATTCTACTTGTTAACATTACTTTTGCACTTAATATTCATTTGTTAATGTGCAGGATTTTTCATCACCTTTGTAAAATTTTTAAAAAAAGCACATATACATGATCCTGTTTACCGCAGCGGAATTAGGTCAATTATTGAATGGGGTTGTAGAAGGCAATCCGGATGTTACAGTTTCAACTTTAGCGAAAATTGAAGAAGGTACTACAGGTGCTCTTTCATTTTTAGCTAATCCAAAGTATCTACCACATCTATACACCACCAACTCTTCAGTAGTTATTGTTAATAAAGATTTAGTGCTAACTGGTGAAGTACTGTGTACTTTAATCAGGGTTGATGATGCGTATTCGGCCTTTTCAATTCTGCTTGAGAAGTATAATACTATTAAACAAAATAAATCAGGGATCGAACAGCCATCCTATATTAGCCAATCGGCAACTGTGGGGGATAATCTGTACTTAGGGGCGTTTGCTTATATCGGCAACAATGCTAAAATTGGTCAGAACGTTAAAATTTATCCACAGGCCTATATTGGAGATAATGTTAAAATTGGAGATAATACTACCATTTTCGCCGGTGTTAAAATCTATTCAGATTGTGTGATTGGCAATAATGTAATTATCCACTCAGGAACCGTTATTGGTAGCGACGGCTTTGGCTTCGCTCCACAAGCTGACGGTACTTATACCAAAGTAGCGCAAATTGGAAATGTTGTGATTGAAGACAATGTTGAAATTGGTTCAAATACTTCAATTGACCGAGCTACAATGGGATCAACGATTATCGGCAAAGGTGTGAAGATTGACAACCTTATCCAAATTGCTCATAATGTAGAGATTGGAGCTAATACGGTGCTGGCCGCGCAATCAGGCGTTTCGGGTAGCACTAAAGTTGGTGAAAATTGTGTTATTGGAGGTCAGGTTGGTATTGTTGGACACATTACCATTGCCAAAGGTTCTCAATTTGGGGCACAATCAGGTGTGCACCGAACCATTGAGGAAGAAGGCAAGAAATGGAATGGTTCTCCAATTGTACCTTATTTCCACTCTTTAAAAACTGTAAATAGTCTGCCTCGTTTGCCAGAGCTTGAACGTAAAGTTTCTGAGCTTGAAAAACAATTAAAAGAACTTTTGGGACGTAAATAGCCTAGTTTTTGTACCAATGTCTAAATTGGTTTATAGACTAAAGGTTAAAAAATGCATTTTTCGTTATTCCATATCTAGTTTTTAGTAATTTTGCAGGCTGAATAATATACGCTGTGTTAAATAGAGAGAGTAAATAGGAGGCTACTCCTATTATCCACAGCTGATAAAATTACTTTTAATGAACGTTAAACAAAGAACCCTCAAGGCTCCTGTATCAGTATCAGGTGTGGGCTTGCATACTGGCGCCAGTGTAACTTTAACCTTTAAACCAGCACCTGAAAATCATGGTTATAAATTTCAACGCATTGATTTGCCGGGTAACCCCATTATTGATGCCGATGTTGATAACGTTACCGATACTTCACGGGGAACAACCCTGGAGCAAAATGGCGGCCGTATAAGTACTATCGAACACGTTTTAGCTTCTTTGGTAGGTTTAGAAGTAGATAATGTACTTATTGAAGTTGATGGTCCGGAAGCTCCAATTATGGACGGAAGCTCTATTCAGTTCATAGAAGCTTTGGAAAAGGTTGGTTTTGAAGATCAAAAAGCAGACAGAGAATACTACCATATTAATCAGAATATTCACTATGCTGAGGCTGATCGTAAAGTTGAAATGATCGCCATGCCTGCTGATGACTATCGTTTAACCGTAATGGTTGATTATAACTCACCGGTTTTAGGTACACAGCATGCTAATATTTCTCACATTTCTGAATTTAGAAGTGAAATAGCTTCATGCCGCACGTTTGTGTTCCTGCATGAGTTAGAAGTATTGCTAAAACACGGGTTGATAAAAGGAGGAGACTTAAATAATGCCATTGTAATTGTTGATCGTGAAGTAAATGACGGTGAATTGGCACATTTGGCAACCTTATTTAACCGTGAAAAGATCGCTGTAGCCAAAGAAGGTATTTTAAATAATATTTCTTTGCGTCATCAAAATGAACCTGCACGTCATAAACTGTTAGATGTTATTGGTGACTTAGCTTTGGCGGGTATGCCGTTAAAAGCTCATATCATGGCTGCACGCCCTGGTCATGCCGCTAATGTGGCTTTCGCCAAAAAGATCAAAGCATTGATTAAAAAAGAGCGTCGTGGTAAGAGCATTCCTCTATACAACACTAACGCAAAGCCCGTTTATGATGTAAACGATATTATGGCTCGTTTGCCTCACCGTCCTCCTTTCTTGTTGATAGATAAAATTCTTGAAATCTCTTCAAGCCACGTAGTAGGAGTGAAAAATGTAACCATGAACGAACCGTTCTTTGTTGGTCACTTCCCTGGAGCTCCGGTAATGCCTGGGGTATTACAAGTTGAAGCACTAGCCCAAAATGGGGGTATTCTTGTATTGAATACTGTTCCTGATCCTGAAAACTACCTTACTTATTTTATGAAGATTGAAAATGTTCGCTTCAAAGAAAAGGTTCTTCCAGGAGACACTCTAGTGTTGCGTTGTGATTTGACTGCTCCAATTCGCAGAGGTATCTGCCAGATGAAAGGTATTGTAATGGTAGGGGATAAAATTGTAACAGAAGCCGAAATGATGGCTCAAATAGCTAGAAAACCAAACGTATGATTCAACCGTTAGCATATATACATCCACAGGCTAAAATTGCAGATAATGTTGTGATTGAACCTTTTGTAACAATTCATAAAGACGTAGAGATAGGAGAAGGAACGTGGATAGGGCCTAATGTGACAATTATGGATGGCGCTCGTATCGGTAAAAATTGTCGTATTTTCCCAGGAGCTGTAATTTCAGCTGTTCCGCAAGACTTAAAATTTGGGGGAGAATATACTATTGCTGTTATTGGTGATAACACTACGATTCGTGAGTGTGTTACTGTAAATCGGGGTACCAGCGATCGTAAAGAAACTCGCATTGGCAGCAACTGCTTACTGATGGCTTATGTGCATATTGCACATGATTGCATTATCGGAGATAATTGCATTTTAGCTAATGCAGTGCAAGTTGCCGGCCACGTTACTGTTAATGATTGGGCAATCATTGGAGGTACTTCAGCTATCCATCAATTTGTTTCAATTGGCGCACATGTAATGGTTTCAGGAGGATCTTTGGTTAAAAAGGATATTCCTCCTTATACCAAGGCAGGAAGAGAGCCATTGTCCTTTGTTGGAATTAACTCTGTTGGTTTGCGTAGAAGAGGCTTTGGTTCTGAAAAGATTAATCAAATTCAGGAAGTTTATCGTATCCTGTATATGAAAAACTTTAATACCACAAAGGCTTTAGATATTATTGAAGCAGATATTACCCCTACTGAAGAGCGTGACGAAATTGTCAACTTTGTGCGCAATTCAAACCGCGGTATTATGAAAGGCTTTTCAAGTAATTAATGGAGATAAGCCTGCAAAATATCGGTCGACGTTTTAACCGGGATTGGATATTCCGGGGGGTCGACTACCAATTTGAGCAAGGTCAATCTTATGCGGTGCTAGGCCCCAATGGGTCGGGTAAATCTACCCTAGTACAAATAATCGGAGCCAGTTTAAGCCCTTCTGAAGGAAAAATTACTCACCAATATTTAGGAAAGGAAATTGAAGCTGAAGAGGTTTTTAGCCTCCTCAGCTTTGCTTCCCCTTATCTCGAACTAGTTGAGGACTTTACCCTCAACGAAATCATCGATTTTCATTTCGGATTTAAATCATTCATGCCAGGATTTGATAAGCATGCTGTAATTGAACTGCTAGGCTTTGAAAAATACAGGGATCGATTTATAAAAAACTACTCATCGGGTATGAAGCAGCGCGTAAAGCTAGCGTTGGCCTTTTGCACAGATGCTCCCTTGCTCTTACTAGATGAACCCACATCAAACCTAGACCACCAAGGCGTCGAATGGTACTTAAGTTTAATTGGACGCTTTGCCAATAATCGTCTTACTATTGTTTGTTCTAATCAGGAGCATGAATATGCTTTTTGTCAGCACAAAATAAATGTGATGAATTATAAGATGTAATGCATTGAGATAAGATCATTTCGTTCAATAAACTGTTTAAGATAATCTTAAATAGCCCTTTGTTAGGTATTCAAGACTCTGAACTTTTTATTATCTTTGCGGCTCAATTTCAAACACTTTAATATTTTATGGCTAAGGCTTCAGAAGTAAAAACTGGTAATATTCTTCGTTTTAATGGCGAATTGGTATTGGTAGAAGAGTTCATTCACCGTACTCCAGGCAATCTTCGTGCTTTTTATCAGGCATCAATGCGTAACGTAAAAACTAATAAATTGGTTGAGTACCGTTTCCGTACTGATGAAGAGGTTACTATTGCTCGAGTTGAAACTCAAAACTATCAATATTTATACGAGGATGGCGAAAATTTGGTTGTAATGGATAATAATACTTACGATCAGATTTATGTTCCTAAAGCAATGTTTGGCGACGCTGTTAAATTTTTAGCTGAAGGAATGCAGGTGATGGTAGCACTTGAAAATGATGAGCCTATTATGGCCACAATGCCAAGCCATGTAACGCTTGAAATTACATATTCAGAGCCGGCTGTTAAAGGTGATACTGCAACCAACGTAACTAAAGCGGCAACTGTTTCAACAGGAGCAGAAATTCGTGTTCCGTTATTCATTAATGAAGGTGATAAAGTTCGGATTGATACCCGTACCGGTGATTATATTGAACGTGTGAAAGAATAATACTTTCTATAGTTTAGTTTAAATAAAAACGCCTTTGAATAGCAATTTTCAAAGGCGTTTTTATTTAGTTCAGCGCTATTTGTTCAGATTTTAACATTTCACCTTTTTTATACTACATCAAGCGAATTAGAAGTATATCTTCATTATAAAACTTTCACTCGCCATCGATTTTAGCTGCAAAAAAATAGTTAAATGCAATTAATTATTTATTCAAATATCTCAGTAAAATGTGTTTGTGATTTTTAGTGGGTTGCGATAGATAAATACTGGAGTTGCCGGAAAATAAGAAAGAAACGATGCTGGCAATTGCAATAAAAACGCCGGTCTGGATGCCAAAAAGTTCTATCCCCATAACAATACAAGTCAATGGAGTATTGGCAGCTCCGGCAAATACTGCAACAAATCCCATCCCTGCTAAAAGTCCCACAGGTAATGGGAGAAATAGTGATAAAGCGCTCCCCAGCGTTGCCCCAATAAAAAACAAGGGCGTGACCTCTCCCCCTTTGAATCCACATCCAATAGTAAAGGCTGTTAATAATAGTTTAGCAGCAAAATCAATAAAGGTTTGTTGCTGCTGAAATGATTCAGCAATAACAGGAAGACCCAAACCTGTGTACCGCGTTCCATAGGTTGGGGCTAGCCAATTTATCAGAAGGAAAACGCCCAGAACTGCAAAGCCTCCAATGACTGGTCTAATGGGTGCATATGATACCTTTTCCTTAAAAGCATCAGTAATTTTATGCATTGTTTTAGAAAAGATCATGGCTGTAATGCCAAATAAAATGCCTGCAATAATGGCATAAGATATGCCTGGAGCATCTAATAAAGGAGTCTTATCAATATGGTAATGGTTGTGATCAACATTCCAGGTGCGGCAGGTTTGATCTGCAATAACTGCTGAAAGTAAAGCTGGTAAAATAGCTGTGTAACTGATTTGCCCTACAACCAAAACCTCTAATCCAAAAATGGCACCAGCCAATGGAGTGCCAAATACTGAGGCAAAACCACCTGCAATACCTGCTATAAGAATCACCTTGCGATCTCGCGGTTTCAGTTGGAACAAATTAGTAAACTGATCAGCCAACGAGCCACCCATTTGTACGGCTGTTCCTTCTCTTCCGGCAGACCCGCCAACAAGGTGCGTCAGAACGGTTGTAAGCCAAATAAGCGGTGCCATTTTAAAAGGCACAATATTTTTCGGATTGTGAAACTCTTCTAAAAGTTGATTATTGCCTTTTGAAACGTCCTGCCCGTAATAATGGTAAAGCAGTCCAATGAATAATCCGGCTAAGGGCAAAAAAAAGATTACCCAAAAGTGATTCTCCCTCCAGTAGGTTGCCCAATCCAACGAAAGCAAGAAGCCTGCCGAAGCTGAACCGGTAATTATTCCAACCAGCAGGCATATTAAAAGCCATTTAATTAAATACCCTAAAAGTATGAGCTGGTCTGAGAGAAATATGGATTTTTTTCGAATGATTGGTACTTTCATCAACAGTGGCCATATATGTGTTGCAATGCGAAGATAACAAGCTGCAATTAATTACCGAATGAATATGTGGCTTTTTGAAAGCATTGAACTACCTTTGCAGAGCCTAAACAAATCAATAAATTATTATGCAACTTACTGATGAACTTTTGAAACGGCTTGAGCAATTGCAGCAAAAGTATGATGCAATGGGGCAGGATATGAATTCATATCTTGATGGTTTGCTCTATGCCGATTTTTTAACCTATTGGGATTATATACATCTCGATACCCTTTTAACTCTTCAGCATCCTAAAACACAGTTTCCGGATGAGAAAATATTTATTATGTACCATCAGATTACGGAATTGTATCTGAATTTGATTTTACATGAATGCGAACAAATTGCACAAAAGAGTGAGTTAAGCGTTAATTTCTTCGCTGCACGTTTAAAACGTGTAAATCGTTATTTCGAAGCGTTGATTGACTCTTTTGATGTGATGGTTGATGGAATGGAAAAAGAACAGTTCTTGGCATTTCGTATGTCGCTGTTACCGGCCAGTGGTTTCCAATCGGGACAATACCGGATGATTGAAATTTATGCATCTGATTTCTTAACACTTGTTCCCGCAGAAAAAAGAGAGAGTTTAAAAAATGCATCTATAACTGATCTTTACGAAAACTTGTATTGGAAAACCGGTGCGACAGAATTATCAACAGGTAAAAAAACGCTTACGTTAAAACAATTTGAGCAAAAATATAGTCAGAGGTTTATTGATTTGGCAACGAATCTTCAAACCAACAACTTTTGGCGATGTTATTTGTCTTTACAAAGTAAAGGTGAGGATGTATCCCAATTGAAAGAGTTGTTGCGCAGCTTCGATACCTATGTAAACGTAAATTGGAAGCTGATGCATTATCGTTCGGCTGTGCGTTATATGCAACGCGATCCAGAAGATATTAAAGCAACAGGTGGTACCAACTGGCAGAAATATTTGCCGCCACGTTTCCAAAAACTAGTTTTCTATCCTGAGCTATGGACTTCCGATGAGATTGAAAATTGGGGTAAAAGTTGGGTTGATGAATTTGTGCCAGTAAAGAAATAGAAATAAAAAGAGCCTTTTCTTGCTGCATATGAGGCAGATAAATTAGAAAAGCTGTCAAAAAATGACTAATCTTGCATACAGTTAACTAAATAAGTTTATAATGTTGGAGACTTTGAATATTGACGTTCAAAAAATTGAACAATCAAAAATCAGCAGTGTTGATTTTAATGACTTACCGTTCGGAAAGGTTTTCGCAGACCACATGTTTGTGGCAGAGTATAGCGATGGCGAATGGAAGAATTTAGCCATTAAACCATACGCACCTATTGAGTTTACACCTGCAATGGCTGCTCTTCACTACGGGCAAGCTATATTTGAAGGTCTGAAAGCTTTTAAAAATGAGCAAGGACAAGCGGTGATTTTTCGCCCTGAGGCGAATTTCCAACGTTTCAACTTATCAGCAGAACGTATGTGTATGCCAACTGTTCCTGAAGAAATCTTCATGAAAGGCATGGCGCAGTTAATTGATATTGATCAAAATTGGATTCCAAATAAACCTGATAGCGCATTATATATCCGTCCGTTTATGTTTTCAACGGATGAGTTTATTGGCGTGCGTCCTTCTTCTAAATACTTATTCATTATTTTTACTTGTCCTGTAGGAGCTTACTACAGCAAACCTGTAAAAGTTAAGTTTGAAACTACTTACTCTCGTTCATGCCCTGGAGGAATTGGTTATTCTAAAGCAGCAGCTAACTACGGAGGGGCAATGTATCCGACTATGCTGGCTCAGAAAGAAGGCTTTGACCAGGTAATTTGGACTGATTCGAGTAATCATGAATTTATTGAAGAGTCGGGAGTAATGAATGTAATGTTTGTAATTGATGGCAAACTGATTACGCCTCCTGCCAAGGATACTATTTTGAAGGGCATTACCCGTGATAGCGTATTAACTGTTGCACGCGATTGGGGAATGACAGTTGAAGAGCGTCCGGTTGCAGTTTCAGAAGTAGTAAATGCTATTGAAGAAGGTCGATTGACAGAAGCATTTGGTGTTGGGACAGCTGCCACAATCAGTCAAATTGCGCAGATTACCAATGGTAGCAAAGATTACGTTTTACCTGATCCTGCCGGCCGAGAATTCTCGAACAAGGTTCACAAACATCTTGATGCTATTAAAGCAGGCACTGTTACTGATACCCATGGGTGGATTTACAAAGTTTAATTCAATGTCCTTTTAATAAAAAAAACACCCCGGCTTTAAAAAGTCGGGGTGTTTTTTATTAAAAAGCCCAGTATTCATCATTGTGTTACTTTCGATTGGATTGCTTTTCAAGCTCCTGCTGTAACTTTCGTGCTTCACGCTTTCGTTTTGACTTATTTTTATACGCTTCGAACTTTGTTTTCAGGTCTGCAATTTTGATTTCTTTTTTAGCGGTTACTCCAACAGCCGGTTTTATAGCCATGAATAAACTTTTCCATAAAAAATTAAACACAGACCTTGTTTTATCTCTATGATAGGAAACATTAATAATACGAGGAGGAAGGCCCGCAATAGGGTTGCTCTCATCAATAATTAAAGCGTTAACAAGTGTTGATGCAAGCCCTTGGCGCTCAGTAGTTCCTGTTTGCTTATTTAATAGCTGCAATTCCAAATTACTATACAGAAACTTTAAATGAGTTTTTGATACGTCAGGAGTGGCTGTGATGTCAAAATTCAGTTGATTAACCCTTCCCGTTCTTACTCGTATATAAGCCAGCTTTTCTAAAGCCGTGTTCATTCTGTCAATGTCCATTGCTTTCAATGAACCGTTAACTTTAAAAGTTTTTTCCGAAGGGTTCACGGGAAGGATGAATTTAACATGTAAATCACCTGAACCCATTAGAAATGCTTGAGCATTTATATTGATGTTTTTGGGTATTGACGTACTTATTATATTGTTAATGTTTGTGAAATCAGCATAAAGATTGGTGAAATAAATTGCTCCAGCTTGTTTGCCTTTCTCAGGTACCTCTTCATAGTTGATGTAGCCGTTTTTAATTTTAAGATTGGCTATTAAAACCTCATGGGGTAGTTGCTGAAGCATCTGATGGAATAATAGTTTCTCTTTAAAGTTCTTTCGCTTCACATTCTTGTCTCTGTAGGATTCAAATTGAGGCTTAATTATTTCTATATTTTTTACTCGAATGCGTTCATCAAAAAGTAAAGTTCTAAGTTGAACACCTTTTAAGTAAACTGAATCAGTAGTTAGCGTGAAACAGTCGGTTTGTTCGCCTGCTTTTTGTGCAAAGACTTCCTTTTTAAACCTCGGGGTTAGGTTTACATTGACGAGGGTTATACTGGAATCACTTGTTGAGAGGTTAAACTGACCAATGCTAAATGAATAGCGATTATTGGGCGTTAAGTAATTATAATCTGCAACCTGAACTTGAATGTTTTTACAATAAAAGAATCGAGTGGTATCCATTTCGGACACAGAGTCAACTAGGAAATCGTCAGCCTCAATGGTGAATTTGTTTATGTGAATTGAAGTGGTTTTGTTTTGGGTTTTGCGATTATAAGTAAAATCGCCGTCAATGATTTTGATTGCTCTAAGTTGAGTTGCCTTAAACAAAGAAGCTATCATTTGATAAAGATTTTCAATCGGTTTTGTTGTTTTGGTCAACTGGATATTTAAATCTTTAACCAAAACCAGTTTAGGTTGTTCGATTAGTAAAAGCCGTATAGATAGCTTTTTGTATTTGAAATAATCCCATAAATTAACGTTACTTAACTGAATTGTTTTACAAGAAGCAGTATATAGCGAAGGAGGCGCCAAGGACAATTCCTTTAATTGATTATAACGGTTGGTGTCAGGCAGTAATCGCGGTTGGTTTATTTTAATTTTACCGATAAAAGGTCTTATTATTACCCGGTCCATCTCCAGTCGGTATAAGCCTTTTGATTTTTCAAAAACCTCTTTCTGAAGCTTCGTTTTTAAAATGTGTTCATAATGATAAGCATAAAAAATCACAATGCTGCCCATAGTGAGCAATATAAAAACAATTATTCCTGCCAACCAATAAAGAGTTTTTCGTTTTTTTTCAGGCATTTGTCTATACTCAGTGCGTAATTTAATAATTAGTAAAGACAATCTTACTGCCAAAGTGTCATTTGTCGGGGTAAATGCTTATTTTTGCCGTCTTATTTTTTTGAAACACAGTTGGTAATCAGTTAATAAAGAATAGACTAACTGGAAGTAAGAGGACGTTTAGATTAATAAAAAGAGAAGAGATATGTTTAACTCGGGCATTACGGTTAAGGAGCATGATGAAGCGCGTCAGGGCGAGGCGTTGTTGTTAGAAAATCAATCTGGTAAAAATAACGGACGTAAACTTTATATTGAAAGCTACGGTTGCCAGATGAACTTCTCTGATTCGGAGATTGTAGCTTCCATTATGCTTGATATGGGTTTTGAAACCACCGGTACCTATCAAGAAGCGGACGTGATTTTTATCAATACCTGTTCTATTCGTGAAAATGCTGAACAACGTGTTCGTAACCGCTTAAAAGACTTTGCTGTTGCTAAGGTTCGGAAGCCAGATATGGTTGTTGGAGTATTGGGATGTATGGCTGAGCGACTAAAAGCGAAGTTTTTGGAAGAAGAGAAATTGGTGGATATTGTTGTAGGGCCGGATGCTTACCGAGACTTGCCTAATCTGATCGGACGTGTTGATGAAGGAAATAAGGCCGTTAACGTGTTGCTTTCTCGTGAAGAAACTTATGCCGACATTAATCCTGTTCGACTTACCAGTAACGGTATTTCAGCTTTTGTTTCAATTATGCGAGGATGTGATAACATGTGTTCGTTTTGTGTAGTTCCATTTACGCGTGGGCGTGAGCGTAGCCGTGATGCACATTCAATTGTAAAGGAAGTAACAGATTTATATAACAGCGGTTACAAAGAAGTAACTTTACTAGGTCAAAACGTAGACTCTTACAAATGGCAAAGTGAAGACGGTTCTGAGAAAGTGAATTTTGCACAACTGTTAGAACGAGTGGCTCTGGTAAGTCCTGAAATTCGAATTCGTTTTTCAACTTCTCACCCTAAAGATATTACCGATGAGGTGTTGTTTACCATGGGTAAGTATGAGAATATTTGCAAATACATTCACCTTCCTGTTCAGTCTGGTAACAGCCGCGTTTTAGAGCTGATGAACCGCACCTATGATCGTGAATGGTATATGGAGCGTGTTGAAGCCATTCGTAGAATTATTCCTGAGTGTGCAATTTCTACCGACATTATTGCTGGGTTCTGCTCTGAAACTGAAGAGGAACATAAAGATACGCTTTCAATGATGGACTTTGTACAGTATGATTTTGCCTATATGTTTATGTATTCAGAGCGTCCGGGAACTCCTGCTGCCAAAAAATTAGCCGACGATATTCCTGCTGAAGTGAAGAACAGAAGGTTGACGGAGATTATCAATAAGCAGCTGGGACTGTCTAAATTAAAACTCGAAGCACAGATAGGCAAAGTTCAGAAAGTATTGGTGGAAGGATTTTCTAAAAAATCGGATCAGGATTACTGCGGAAGAAATGATCAGAATGCAATGGTAATCTTCCCGGTAAGAGAAAATATAAAACCAGGCGATTATGTAAACGTATTGGTTGAACGTTGCACCTCTGCCACGCTGATAGGAACGTTAGTAAAGTAATGGAGTGAATTGATGATTGTATTATCGGTGACCAAATGAAAGAATTTATTTAGACTCACCTAGTCAGTTCAATCATCATTCTAAAAACTCATTGGTTTCTAATTTGACTCATTAATAATATATAAAACTGAAAAATATTTTTCAGTCTTTCTTCATTATTGTAATCTTTAATGAACGTACAAGAAATTAAACAACGATTTGGGATTATTGGTAATTCGCCATTGCTGAACAGGGCAATTGATATTGCCGGACAAGTGGCTCCTACCGATATTTCTGTTCTTATAACCGGTGAAAGCGGATCTGGAAAAGAGGCGTTTTCTCACATTATACATAATCTGAGTCATCGTAAACATGGACCGTTTATCGCTGTGAACTGTGGTGCCATTCCCGAAGGAACAGTTGATTCTGAATTATTCGGCCATGTGAAAGGTTCGTTTACCAATGCTGTTGATGACCGTAAAGGTTATTTCGAAGTAGTAAACGGAGGGACAATTTTTCTGGATGAGGTTGCTGAATTACCACAGGGAACACAAGCGCGCTTATTGCGTGTTTTAGAAACTGGTGAATACTTACGAGTGGGGTCTTCAAAAGTGCAAAAAACTAATGTTCGTATTGTTGCAGCTACCAACGTTGACGTTTTTGAAGCTGTGCAAAATGGAAAGTTCAGAGAAGACTTGTATTACCGCTTAAATACTGTCCCATTAAGAATTCCTTCATTACGTGAACGTAAAGAAGATATTTACTTGCTGTTCAGGAAATTTGTAGCTGATTTTAGTGAGAAGTATCGCAGCCCTTCGGTTCAGTTAACAGAAGATGCTCGTCAAATCCTTGAAGATTATTCATGGCCGGGAAACGTGCGTCAGTTGCGTAACTTGGCTGAACAGATTGCCGTATTAGAAAAGAATCGGGAGGTGGACGGTGTTACTTTGAGACATTACCTTCCGGTAGAGCAGTCAACCACGTTGCCTATGTTACGGAAAGAAAGTAACTCAACGAATGACTTCTCTGAGCGAGACATCTTATATAAGGTGTTGTTCGACATGCGAAAAGATATTACTGATTTAAAGAAACTGGTAGTTGAAATTATTCAACATCCTGAAGGGATTAGTCACATTGTGCAGTCAAATCCTCAGATTATTACCAAATTGTATAGCGACGTCCGACCGTTTGAAGATGAGAATATTGATATTGCTACGCCATTAAATATACAGCCCGTTGTAGCTCCTGTTGTCCCTCAGTCGCAATATCATCCAATAAATATCGCTGAAGAGGTGGAGGAAAGTCTGTCTCTAAACGATCAGGAGGCAGATTTAATCAAGAAGGCTCTGAAAAAACATAAAGGTAAAAGGAAATATGCCGCTTCAGAATTAGGTATTTCTGAAAGAACCCTATATCGTAAAATTAAAGAGCTAAATTTATAGTGTAAATTGCACGTTTGTGTTAAATATTGGAATGAGAAAAATAATATTTCTTACTCTTGGAGTTTTATTATCATATGCACTTTCAGGGTGTTATTCATTTACGGGAGCATCAATTCCTCCAACAGTTAAAACCTATTCAGTGCAGTTTTTTGAAAACAGAGCTCCATTAGTAGATCCCACCCTAAGTCAAAAGTTTACTGAGGGACTTAAAGACAGAATCTCTCGCCAGTCGCCACTTGGATTGACACGTTCCATAGGTGATGTGAACTTTGAAGGAACTATTATCGGATACAGAGTAGAACCTGTGTCTTTTACTTCGGAAGGAACAACTGGAGCTGCTGAACAAAACCGTTTAACCATAACGGTACAAGTAAAATGTACCAACACCAAAGATGAAAAGCAGAGTTTTGAACAGTCGTTTTCTCAATTTGAAAACTTTCCAAAAGGGCAAAACTTGGCATCGGTACAGCAACAGCTTAACCAAACAATTATTGATAAGTTAACAACTGATATTTATAATCGAGCATTCTCAAACTGGTAAAATTTGAACGCAGGAATATTTAATAATTCATTGAGCAACTCAGCTGAGTTGGGGAACAATATGGAAGAAAGTCTAAGTAAAGGATTGCTGAACTATCCATATTGTGCTACCCTGCATTTTATGCGTGCCAAGTTGGCCAAGAAATTGGCCCCAAACGAATATGAATCGTTAAGAGGAACAGCTGCGGCTTATGCAGTAAGCAGAGAAGCCCTGTTTTGTTTTCTAAACCCTCCCATTACGTTAAATCAAGTTGCTGATTTAGCTGTTTTGGAGGAAGAAAAACCATACATATTTACTGAAACGTCAGTTGATGAGAATCAACTTGTGACTGAGTCAAATGTTGCTGAGGATAACCTGATAAAAGATGACGAGGCAATTGATTTTTTAAATGCCGAGTCAGAAGTTGAAGATTTGCTTGAACCACTAACCATTCAGCCGGAAACAGTTAGTCCTCAAGATTATTTTGAAGTAAGTGATCAGTTACCAACAGAATTCCAAAATGTAAAACCTGCCGGAACTTATCGGGATGCGGAAGCATTAGTTCATGATGAAGAAATTAAGGTGTCTAATGAAGCGTCAGAAGATGAGCAAGATGATTATAGCACTCCGCCAGAATTTCATCGTTGGAAAAACAGTTTAGAAACTCCGGTTAATCTAATATTACAGAAAGATACTTCTATAACCGAAACCGTTAAGAGCGAAGAGCTAGAATCTGAAAATACAGTTATTCCTCACAAAAAGGAAACACTTCAAGTGTTTGAGCCTCTGCCTACCATATTAGAAGGCGAAAATAAGATAGCCTTAAGCATTGATGATAAACTTCCTCATACTTTTACCTTCTGGCTTCGTCGCATCAGAGGAGTGCAGGATACTGTTAATTATGCGACTGATCATGTGGATACAACAGTGCCAATTAAGCGTGTAGTTACTACAGATATTGGTAAAGAGTTTTTGGAAAATGCACTCCATGTATCAAATCTAAATGAACTTGAGCAAACAGTAGTGATTGAGTTTGATTTGCGGAAGAAAGAAGATCAGATAATTGAACGCTTCATAAGGGAAGAGCCAATGATAAGAGCGGTTCAGTTGAATGAGATATCATTTGAAGATAAGTCGGAAAAAAGCACAAATGATGAAATGGCAATTGTCAGCGAAACAATGGCTAAAATATATGCAGATCAGCATTTGTATGAAAAAGCAATTGTGGTATACGAAAAATTGTGTTTGAAATATCCGGAAAAAAATACTTACTTTGCGGCTCAAATTGAGAAACTTAAGCATAATAGCTAAGTTGTCAACTAATTAATTAAGAAAACGAACTTTAATTTATAAATAGAAAGATGTATTTGGCATTAGTGATCTTAGCAATTTTAATAGCGATTTTATTGGTATTAATTGTATTGGTACAAAACCCTAAGGGTGGAGGTTTAAGCTCAGCATTTGGTGGTAGCAACCAAATGATGGGAGTTCAAAAAACTTCTGATTTTCTTGAGAAAGCAACTTGGTCACTGGTTATTGCCCTTTTGGTTGTAAGTCTTTCTACAAATTTCTTTATCAACCGTGGAGGTGAGCAAGGTGAGTCGGCAATACAAAAACAAATTGATAATACTAACATGCCGTCGCAAGCTCCTGCAAAACTTCCTGCAGGTAATAATGCAGCTCCTGTTGCTGCTCCAGTTGATAGCGCAAAAAAATAATATCAATTTTAAGATATAGTAAAAGCAGTCGGAAAAGCAACGACTGCTTTTTTTATGCCCTGTTCAAAAATAACGAGTAGAAATAAACTTGTTTTTTTATAAAAGTTCAGCTATTTTTTAAATTTAATAGTGTATTAATTTTCTGTTTCCGGAATTTCTTTGATTATACTTCGGTTATTATTTGAGATAAAGGTCGGTAAATGGAGAATCTAGAGGGATAAAAGGATATAGGATTGCCAAAACCAAAATATGTTAAAAAGCAACGCCAAGTTTATTTTTTATACATTAACGCTAATTGGTGCGCTGTTTATTGTAAACTATACTGTTAGCTACTTTTCAAAGCCCGATACGGAGCTAAGAATGGTAGCTAACAGAGTTGGACGTTTGCTGACTGAAAAGCTGGAGTTTATCGACGGTTTCTATCTATACTCGATAGATGGTAAAAACTTAAACTCCCCTGCCGTTAACTCTGTTGAGATTATTCAAAAATTAAAAGATCAGAATCTTAATTTATTGCAGTTTAAGGGTGACCATCTAATTTTTTGGACTAGCAACAATGTAATTATTGACAATCCAAGTCAGATAAAAAGTGGCAGTTCATTTGTGAAACTCTCCAATGGTTGGTATTTCATAAATAAGAAGGTCAATAAAAATATTTCCAGCTTGTTTTTAATGCTGGTGAAAAAAGAATACTCGTTTCAAAATAGTTTCTTAAAAAACACATTTTCAGAAGAACTTAACATACCGGATTACTTTAAGCTTTCCAGCTTAGATGAGAAGCGGATTGTTTACGTGGTTATTGAGCCCGATATAGTTCTTTTCGGACTAAAAATAGACAGTTTTAGTCGAGATCAAACTATATCGATCCCGAAAATCGTAATCGAGAGCTTAATGATTCTTATTTTATTTATTCTGTTTGTTTTTATTGGGAATCAGCTTTATGAGCGACAGAAAAAATGGCAAGCCTTTTTACTAATCGTGGTGGTTCCGATTGGATTTCGATTGTTATTGTTAGAGTTTGCTATTCCAGGCGAATTCTACAGAAGTGAAATGTTCGCTCCTACAATCTACGCCTCATCTTATCCCAATAATTCATTAGGAGATCTTTTACTAAATGTTTTGCTGGTTTTCGGCATTGTTTGGTATTACAGTAGAAAAATCAAGCCTATTGATTTATCCTTCGGTCACAAAACAGCAGCCTATGCGGTTTCGGGTATTTTTCTGTTTTTCATATTTCAGCTTTGTAAACTGCTGTACGATATCTTTGAAGGATTGATTTTGAACTCCAAAATTGAGTTTGATCTATCTGAGATACTCGATATAAGTGGATATAGCATTATTGGTCTAACTATAATAGGCATAACAGTATATACATTTTTCCTTATTTCAATATTGATAGTGAGGTTTTTTGCGGAATTGAACTTTCATGAGAATGAAAAGCTTGCTGTATTTACAACGTCAATCTTTGCTGTAACGATCTATTTTGTTCTAAAAGGCAACTACAATGTTTATTACTTATTGATTGCACTTTTTCTTTTGGTTGTTGAACGTAGTACAAAACAAGGAAGGGCGGTGCTCACCTTTCCAGAACGAACTTTAGTTTTGCTTATATTCTCAACAATAATAGCATCAAACTTAAATATTTTCTTAGCTGAAAAGGAAAAGGAAAACCGTAAGTTATTAGCGTTAAAACTAGAGGATGCCCATGACCCAATTGCCGAAATTGTTTTTACGGATATAAAAAGGAAAATAAAGACAGACCCAATTGTAATTAATTACTTTCTTTCTGCCGAAAAGAATAGGCTGGCTTTAAATGATAGATTGCAAAAGGTTTATTTTACAGGGTATTTTTCTCGCTACGAAGTAAACACATATCCGCTTGAGAATCCTGCAGATACCTTAGACAATCAGGAGGTCTCGAGCATACGTTTGTTGTTTAAAAATAGTGGGCTCGATTTTAATCAGGCGCTTGCTGGGACCGACACCCTCTTTCAACCTAAAGGAATTCCGGGTATTCAGCAATACATAGGAGCAATAAGCATTAAAGAAGGAATAACAGAGGCAAAGCTGTTCTTTGATATTCGTTCCAAACTAGCAGAAAGAGGAAGCAAATATCCTCAGGTATTATTGGAAAGTAATGTAAACGTAAATCGGGAACTTGAAAACTATTCATATGCCTTGTATAATAAGGGCAAATTGATGATAAATAGAGGGGATTATCAATATAAAGCAAATAGTTCAGATTTTACATCCGACTTTAAAAGTACAGACAGCTACTTTTTCAACTTAAACAACTTTAACCACCTTGTCTATCGGGTTGGACAAGACACACAGATAATTGTTAGCCGCAGAAATCATGACTTTTTAACTGATCTGGCTATCTTTTCATATATATTAGGTTTCTCAATTCTTTTTGCAGCTGCAATTTTCTTCTTAAGAAACATTGGTACTTACCTGGAGGAGAATTATGAAAACATTAGCCAGTTTAATTTTACACAGCTATTAAATTCCTTCAACCTCTTATTTAAAACCCGGATTCAATTATCAATGATTATTGCTGTAATGGCTTCAGTTTTGGTAATCGGTTGGGTTACATTATTGAATGTCCGGAAACAATACCGAGATCAACAAAATGGGTTAATCATTGAAAGGATCAATTTGGCTAGTGTGAATTTTAATGCACAACTGGTTAAAGATGATTCATTGGTACTGGATAATGAGTTTCCTATTAAGTTTGCCTCTTTTGCTGATATCAGTTCATCGGATGTAAATCTTTATGGACCTGATGGTCGGCTAATTCGTACTACACAACCAAAACTATTTGATAGGGGATTGATCTCTGAAAACATTAATCCAAGGCCGTTTCATGATATTTCCAAAAATGGGTTCACAGAGTACATAACAGAAAGAGAATCCCTAGGGACATTAAATTACCTTTCTGCATATGCCCCAATTATAAATTCAAAAAATAAGATTCTAGGGTACATCAATATCCCTTATTTTGAAAATGAAGAAGACTACAGAGGGAAAATATCAATCTTTTTGAGCTCTATTATTAACGTTTATTCTTTTGTGTTTTTAGCAATCGGTATTATCGCATTTGTGTTTTCCAACTCGATAACAGCTCCGCTTGAAATGCTGCTGCAAAATTTTAAGACCACACGGATTGGACGTAATAAACCAATTGAATGGCAAAATAACGATGAAATTGGAGCGATGGTGCATGAGTACAACAATATGATTGCCGAGCTCGAAGTTAGCGCGCATAAACTGGCCATGTCGGAGCGCGAAAACGCATGGAAAGAAATGGCAAAGCAAATTGCACATGAGATCAAAAATCCGTTAACTCCTCTCCGCTTAGGAATTCAACACCTGGAGCGTTCATGGCGTGACAAAGACCCGAACTTTGATCAGAAATTTGAAAAATTCAGTAGGAGTTTTGTTCAGCAGATTGACAGTTTATCTTTTATTGCTTCAGAGTTCTCTAGTTTTGCCAAAATGCCTGAAACCAAAAATGAAGTGTTTGATGTGAAAGAAATTTTGGAACAAACAGTTAACATTTTTAAAGAAACTGAAAGTGCCGAAGTGATTTTCCGTTCATGGAATTACAGTAATACTAAAATATTTGCTGATAAGGATCAGTTACTTAGATCGTTCAACAACTTGGTGAAAAATGCATTGCAGGCAATGCCGACCGATGAGCGCGGAATGGTTATGATAGATCTAACTGGTTCAGAAAATGAAGTGTCTATTACCATTTCTGATACGGGTAGCGGGATTCCTGATGAGGTTCGAGAGAAAGTTTTTGCCCCCAACTTTACCACAAAAAGTTCGGGTATGGGTATTGGACTTGCTTTTGTGAAGAACTCTATTGAAAATGCAGGTGGAATGATTCGTTTCAACTCAGTTGCCGGTATTGGTACTACATTTTATATCAATTTACCTGTGGTAAAAAAACGGAAAAATAAGGCTTAATTGCTGCCATTTCAAATGTATCTACTTTTATGAAAATGGAATAAGTGTTATTCCTTTTGTCATTTTATAATAGAATCTCGATTTTAGAAGAATCAAACCAAATAAACTCATAATGAATCGAGCATTTATCAAAACCTCACTTTGTGTTTTGTTAAGTACTATTACCCTCTCTACTTACAGTCAGAAACTGATAAGTTATGTAAATCCGTTCATTGGTACGGCCGCACATGGGCATACTTTTCCAGGTGCAACGGTGCCTTTCGGTATGGTGCAATTGAGTCCGGACACGGGGACTGAAGGCTGGGATTGGTGTTCGGGGTATCATAGCTCTGATAGTTCTATCATTGGATTTTCACATACTCATTTGAGTGGAACCGGTGGCGGAGATTATGGTGATATTTTATTAATGCCCACAATAGGAGCCTGGAAAGTTCAACCAGGAGCAAAAGATAAATCAAATGATGGCTACCGTTCTCGTTTCAGTCATGAAACAGAAAAGGCTTCACCCGGCTATTACAGTGTTTTTCTGGATGATTATAAAATAACAGCTGAATTGACAACGACCACCCGCGTGGGCATACATAAATACATTTTCCCCAAATCATCAGTGAGTAATGTCGTGGTCGACTTGGAGCATGGTATTTCTGATGATGTGCGGGAGAGTTTTATTCAAATAAGTGGTAACGATGAAGTTGTTGGTTTACGACGATCAAAAGGTTGGGCAAACGACCAATATGTTTATTTTATTATAAAGTTTTCTAAGCCCTTTAAAAAATTTGCAGTGGCCAACGACGAAGATATGACTGTTGATGGTCGCAAAATGGAAGGTACAGCTGTGAAAGGCATTTTCAGGTTTACAACCAAAGAAAATGAGGCTATTTTGGTTAAAGTGGCCATTTCATCGGTGAGTGTTGAAGGGGCGCGTAAAAATTTGGAAGCCGAGGCTCCCGAATGGGATTTTGAAAAAATCAGAGCCCAAACAGAAAATAGTTGGGAACAGCAGTTGAGCAAAATAAAGGTTAATGCGCCAGTTGACTCGCTGGATTCCTCTCAAGTAAAGCAAAAAACAATATTTTATACTTCGCTTTACCATTGCTTTATTCACCCTAATATTTATAGTGATGTTGATGGGCAGTACCGTGGAATGGATATGCAAATCCATAAAACTACTACGAATCACTATACTGTTTTCTCACTCTGGGATACTTTTAGAGCGTTACACCCCTTGTTTACTTTAATTGCACCTGAAAGGAACACTGAAATGGTACAGTCATTATTAGATGATTATAAACAATCCGGTCGACTGCCCATTTGGGAGCTTGCCTCAAATGAAACCGGAACAATGATTGGCTATCATGCTGTCCCTGTAATTGCCGATATGATTTTAAAAGGAATTGGCTCGCTTGATGTAAGCCTGGCCTATGAGGCAATGAAAAAAAGTGCACTGGATGATGACAGAGGATTAAAGTACTACAAGCTGAATGGTTTTATTCCCCGGGAGCTTGAAGCTAATTCAGTTTCTAAACAACTGGAATATACCTTTGATGATTGGTGCATTTCACAGGTAGCGCTCAAATTGGGTAAGCAAAATGATTACGAATATTTTTTAGGTCGTGCATTAAATTATCGTAATGTTTTTGATCCTTCAGTTGGTTTTATGCGTGGTCGCAATAGTTATGGGCAATGGAATCCTGACTTTAATCCTATGCAGGTTTCAATATTCGGAAGCGGTGACTTTACAGAAGGAAATGCTTGGCAATATAGTTTTTTTGCACCACAGGATGTAAATGGGATGATGGAATTATATGGAGGAGCAAAAAAATTTGCAGCAAAGCTAGATAGTTTGTTTGCTCAAAAGTCTCTGGTAGATAATGAACATGCTTTAGATGTAAGTGGTCTTATTGGGCAGTATGCACATGGAAATGAACCAAGTCACCATGTTGCTTATTTATATAACTATGCCGCCGAGCCTTGGAAGACCCAGCAAAAAGTACATGAAATTAGGGATGGGTTATACAGCATTGAAAGGGCTGGATTATGTGGAAATGAAGACTGCGGACAAATGTCAGCATGGTATGTGTTTTCGGCTTTAGGTTTTTATCCAGTAAATCCAGCTTCCGGACAATATATTTTAGGGAGTCCACTGTTTGAGTCGGTTACCCTCAACCCTGATTCTGAGACATCATTTACAATTTCAGCAAATGATGTTTTCGAAGATAATATTTACGTAGAGGGGACATTGCTAAATAATCAACCCTACTCAAAAACGTATGTTACGCATAAGGATTTGGTTAAAGGGGGGGCATTTGTTTTTTCAATGGTGAATCAACCGAATCACTCTCGGGGTACAAAGCCTGAAGACTGTCCTGTACAAGCCATTAATGTTAGCCAAAAGCAAGGCGAAAAGCTAATGTTTAAGCCATATGAAGCTTCAGGTAAAACGATTTTTTTCGGGAAAAAACTTATTACATTGAAGTCAGAGACCCAAGGGGCTAAAATTTATTATACGGTGGATGGTACGGTTCCAACTTCCTCATCAAAAATATATACCAAGCCGTTTGAGGTAAATAAAAGTGTTATTGTCAATGCAGTTGCTATCGATAAAGACGGTAATCAAAGTGAGCCTTCAACTATCAATTTTACCAGGGCTATCGTTAAAACATCAAAAGGATCATTCCCAAAAATAAAGTCAAACGTAACACCAGGAAATACCTACAAGAATACGGCTGATATATTGTTAGATGGCACTTTAGGCTCTTACGATTTCAGAGATGGAAAGTGGTTTGCAACCGACAATGGACAGTTAAGCTTAACGATTGAACTTGAAAAACCAATCGCTATAAAGAAGCTCAATATTCGTTTTATGGAGAATACAGGGTCTTGGATTTTTATTCCTAAGAGTATACGTTTCAAGGTTTCAGCAGACGGTAGTAATTATGTGGATTTAGGAACAATAAAAAATGAAATGCCTTTAACTCATCCAGAAATTGTTATTAAGGAATTTTCAAAGGAAAATAATGCGAAGGAGAAGGTTAAGTTTATAAAAATAGAAGTTGAGAATGCCGGGAAATTGCCGGGGTGGCACCCTGGGGCTGGTAATATAGCCTGGATGTTTATGGATGAATTGACGATTGAGTATTAAAGCAATTTATTGATTAAAGTAAGAACATAAGAAATAAAATGACTGAATCTTCTTTAGAAATATGCTGTTATTCGGCGGAATCGGTGGTGGAAGCGGTAAAAGGCGGAGCTGATAGAGTTGAACTTTGCGATAGCATGCAGGATGGCGGTACGACTCCAAGTAGTGGAACTATAGCCTTAGCCCGTAAGGCAGACAATATCAAACTATATGTAATTATTCGTCCGCGTGGAGGTGACTTTTGTTATAATGATATTGAGTTCGAAGTAATGAAACGTGATGTCCTGGAAGCGAAACGCCTAGGAGCTGACGGTGTCGTGATTGGACTTTTATTGCCAGACGGATCAGTGGATGTTGAACGGACTAAACAGCTGGTAGAATTGGCGTCTCCAATGGATATAACATTCCATCGGGCGTTTGATATGTCAAAAGATCCTTTTGATGCTTTGGAAAAGATATATGGTTGTGGTATTAAAAGAATATTGACATCCGGCACATATAATACTGCTGTCGAGGGTGTTGAGGTTCTTAGACAGATTATTCAGCAAGCAGATAATAGAGTAAATATTATGGCAGGTAGCGGAGTAAATGCTGACAATATGAAACTGCTGTATGAGGCTGGAATTAGGCACTTTCATTCTTCGGCAATGAAATTTGTTAAAACCGAAATGCAATTTCAGCATCCAAATATAAAAATGGGCAAGGAAGGTCAATTATCGGAGTTTGAAAAAGCAATAGTTGATGTTGAAAAAGTAAAAGCAATGCATCAAAAGCTAAATCAGTTAAGTGGCAACTAAAAAGCTTGTTGAGAGCAAGTTGTGCAGTGATAAAAACGTTATACCAAACATGAGGAAATTTTTCAGGAAACTGCTTCTCACAACCATTGTGGCATGTTCCATAACGATGGTTAAGGGACAAGCAGTAAAAACAATTGAACTGAACAAAAATTGGAAGTTCAAACAAGCTGATGCATCTCAGTGGCGTTCTGCTGAAGTGCCGGGAACGGTTCATACGGATTTACTTGCCAATAAAGTAATTGGAGACCCTTTTTATCGTACAAACGAAAAGGAAGTTCAATGGATTGAGCAAAAGGACTGGATCTATGAAACCGATATCAATATTGATGAGGAGTTAAATGCTTACGAAAATATCGATTTGGATTTTGAAGGCCTTGATACTTATGCCGATGTTTTTGTGAATGATTCTTTGGTGTTAAGTTCCAATAACATGTTTATTGGCCATCAGGTGCAAGTAAGGCATTTTCTTAGAGCTGGAGAAAATAAATTGAGGGTTTATTTTCACTCTCCGGTAAATAAAGCGATGCCTATTTATCAAGCTTCAAAAATTAAATATCCTGCAGATAATGAGCAATCACCCATAAAAACTAGCATTTTCACCCGAAAAGCACCTTATCAATACGGATGGGACTGGGGACCACGTTTTGTAACCTCCGGTATTTGGAAATCTGTACGATTGCATGCATGGAACAAGGTTCGGATCGTTGATACACATGTACAACAACTATATTTAAACAACAATCAGGCTTCACTGGAAGCTATTATCGATTTAGAATCTGATCTAGACAAAACGGTTCAGTTAAAGGTTTCGAGTCCTGATAATGAATTTGAAACTGTTTACATGAACCAATACCTCACTCCTGGTCGTCAGAATGTAAAAGTTTCCTTTCAGATACCTAATCCAAAACGGTGGTGGCCCAATGGTTTAGGTGAACAAAAACTGTATAAAGTGATGATGGAGGTGTTTACAGATGAAGCAGGCGACCGTACAGTTCAAAATGTGGGGTTGCGTACCGTTCAAGTTGTAAATGCTTCTGACTCTATTGGAGAAAGCTTTTATGTTAAGGTAAATGGGGTGCCGGTATTTATGAAAGGGGCAAATTATATCCCGTCGGATAGTTTCCTGCCTCGTGTTACTGTCGACAGGCTTCAAAAAACTTTCGCAGATGTAAAGCAGTCAAACATGAACATGTTACGTGTCTGGGGTGGTGGCGTTTATGAAAGTGATGAGTTCTATAACCTTGCGGATGAAAATGGTATTTTGATTTGGCAGGATTTTATGTTTGCCTGTACTATGTATCCTTCTGATTCGGCGTTTTTGGCTAATGTAAAAGCTGAGGCTGAATATAATATTAAACGCTTACGCAAGCATCCGAGTTTGGTCTTATGGTGTGGTAATAATGAGATTGCAGTCGCCTGGAAAAATTGGGGATGGCAAAAATCATATAACTATTCCGAACTAGACAGTAATGAACTTATAAATGGGTATAAAAAGGTTTTTGACGAGATATTGCCGCAAGCTGTTGAACGATTTGATAGTAACCGATTTTACTTTGGTTCATCACCTATAAGTAACTGGGGGAAAGTTGAAGATTTTAAAAGAGGAGACAACCATTTCTGGGGTGTTTGGCATGCCGAAATGCCTTTTGAAGCCTATAATACTCATGTCCCACGCTTTATGAGTGAGTATGGGTTTCAATCGTTCCCTGATGTTGTAACGATCAATCGGTTTGCAAAATCCGAAGATTTCGATATTAATTCGGCCGTGATGAAAGCTCATCAAAAGAGTTATAAAGGCAATGGGTTAATCAAAACTTATATGGACCGATATTATAAATCGCCTAAAGATTTTGAGTCGTTTTTATATGTGGGACAACTTTTGCAGGCCGAGGGAATAAAGCTTGCCATTGAGGCTCATCGTCGAAACATGCCTTATTGCATGGGCTCATTATATTGGCAATTGAACGATTGCTGGCCAGTGGCATCATGGAGTAGTATCGATTATTATGGCCGATGGAAGGCTTTGCAATACTTTGTAAAAGATGCGTTCACTCCTGTATTGGTTGATCCTCAGATGGAGAATAACAAATTGTCTGTTTACGCCATTTCTGATTTAAAAGAAAGCAAACCTGCCGAGTTAAAACTCAAACTGATGGATTTTAAAGGAAATCAGGTCTGGTCAAAATCTGAAATTGTTCAATTGGAAGCTAATAAAAGTAAAGTAGTTTATAGTGAGCCAACTGCTATTCACCTCCAAAAGGTTGATAAAACTTCACATTTATTAGTTGCGGAATTGTTGGTGGAGGGTAAATCAGTTTCGAAGAACATTTTGTACCTAGATACCCTTAAGGCTCTTAACTTGCCACAACCGGTTATTAAATCTGAAATCCAACAGACAGGATCGCAATTTTCAATAAAACTAAGCTCTGATGTATTAGCCAAAAACCTATATCTGTTACTGGCCAACGATCAGCATTCAGCGTTTGATGTTAACTATTTCGATTTATTACCTGGTGAAGTTCGAATCATTACCTTCAAATCGGGATTAACATTAGAACAGGTAAAAAGTAACCTAAAACTGATAACACTGGTAGATAGTTATTCAGTTTCAGGTGCAAAGACTGATATGGTTAAAGACGAGGAGCAGAATGGTTCTTTCTTTGATCGAATGAGAAAAAAGTTAAAGAAGAATTAAGCCTATTCTGTTGGAATTATAATAAAACAAGAAGCAGCAAGTGTTAATCGCTTGCTGCTTCTGTTTTTATAAGCCTTAGTTAGTGAATTTCGTTCCACGGATTTTCTGTGTAATTATTCGTAGTGCAATGATTATATGCGACCCAATTGTGCTTAATAATCCATAGTGATTATGCATAATCTCAAAACGTTCAGCTAATGCTTTTTTTAGGTTTTGCCATGATGCTCCTCCTGCCAAATACCTCGAAATAAATAAATGAGTGTTTTTGATTTGCTGAGCATTTTTCATACAACTGATACACCAGTCGATATCAGCGGCAATTTTATAGTTAAGGTTATACAACGGCGCAATTGACCGTTTAACAATAAAAGATTGATGACAAACCAGCATTCCCATTCTGAAGCTTTTCCATGTTAATACTTCAGGCGGTCTCAGTCGGCGGGGTCCAAGACTTTTATTCTCATTATCAACAACTAAGGCATCTCCATAATAAATATCAGCAAGTGAGTTTTCATAAAAAATGGATTCAACAGTTGACGGATGGTAAAAACAATCCCCTGCATTCATAAAAAGTACAAAGTCGCCAGTGGCCAACTGCAATCCCTTATTCATCGCGTCGTAAATTCCCTTGTCCTTCTCAGATTGCCAAAGTGCAATATTGTTTTGATAATTTTTTATTATGTCAAGTGTATTGTCCCTTGATGCCCCGTCAATTACAATGTATTCAATGTTAGCGTAGGTTTGTTCTGTAACACTTTTTAATGTCCGCTCAATAAATGGAGCACCGTTATAAACAATTGTAATTATACTTAAAACTGGTTTTTGAAGGTCCTTTTTTGATGCTATTTGTTGTAGTCGGTATCCGCCCTGCATTGTTATTTTAAGTCGAGATTAGTGTGATGATTTAGTGCAAAAGTGATTTATATAAGTCGGCATGTTTCTTACCGACAGCTTCCATACTGAAGCTTTCGAGCACCAGCTGTCGGGCTTGGTCATTTAGCTCTTTCCTATTGGGATGATTAATTGCCCAAAGTATACCCGTGCAAAAATCTTCTGATGATTTGTACTTTGCAAGATAACCTGTTTCTTCGTGCTTTACCATGTCTGGTACCCCTCCAGTTGAAAATGAAATTACCGGGGTGCCACATGCCAAGCTTTCCATAACTGTATTGGGTAAATTATCATCCAAGGTAGTTGTTAGGAAAATATCAGCGGCGGCATATACTGTTGCTAACAGTTCATCATTGTTAATGGTGCCCAAATATGAAGTGCTAACACTCATTTGTGGTGTTTCCGTACCTGGTTTATTGCCAAAAATAACAAGTTCAACATTTTTGCAATCATGCCGATCAGCCAATAAGTCCAAGGCTTCAATTAAATAGGAAACACCTTTATGTTTATCAACTTTTGAAGGCATAAAACCGCTTAGCATTATAAATTTATCAGCTGATAGCCCAAGTTTTAGACGTGCTTCTACCTTGTCTAATGGTTTAAACAAATTGGCGTCGATAGCATTTGGGATAGTTAAAATTGGAAAGTTGTTCAATAATGAGCTGTTCCTAACGGCGCTACCCATCCAATTGCTTGGGGTTACTATCTGAAATCGGTACTTTGAGTATAAGTTGTGTTTTTTCTTCCAAAATTGATGCGAAACATCATTGGAGGTACTATTTTTTACAACAGGGCAATTACCACATTGGAGTTTATAGTTTTCGCAATCATATCGCACATGGCAACCGCCGGTAAATGCGTAACTATCATGAAAGGTCCATACAACGGGTTTTCCAAGTGCCAAAAGTTTTTCTAATGATTTAATTGTTAAAAAACCTTGGTTGGTCCAGTGCAAGTGTAGAATATCAGCCTCTTTAACAGCTGTATGTTTTTGTATTGATTTTCCAATAAATGGGATAGAAAATGGAATTTTTTCTTTCTTCAGCCGAAGTTTAGTTAATACCTGTTCAAGCCCAATAAGGGAAAAGGTATAAAGTTTAGTGATAGGGTTGGCAGAAAAGGTTTTGATTTCGGGATGACTGCCGTATTTATAATTTACAATAAGATTGCTTTCTATATTATGCAGTTTTAGAGCCTCGTTTAGTCGTGCGGCTGCCCGGGCAGCGCCTCCATTACCATCATAACTGTTTATTTGCAGTATTTTCATTAAAAAATTAATCCGCTATTCTTAAATTATCAGTATTCTTACACCTTTGTAAAACAATTTACTAATCTGTCAAAAGTACATATTCAAATACGTAATTTCGTGTGTTAAAAATGGAAACGCAAGCTATTGAAAACAATTTAACCGATCAGCAATTTTGGGCAAACTATTGGGACTCTAAGACAGATATTTTGCACGAAATTGGGCCACATTATGTTTTTTTTGATGTTTTCAGAAAAATTATTGCTAAACATTCAATTAAAAATTCCATTGAATTGGGAGGGTTTCCTGGCTATTTTTCCCTTTTTTTAACAAAGTACTTGAATAAACAAGCTACTCTATTAGATTTTTTTATTCATCCAAAAATTATAAACGAGCTCGAAGTATTTAATAATGTTCCTAAAGATAGTATTCGTTTTATTCAGGGTGATTTATTTGACGAAAGCGAAAGAGAAAAATATGACCTTGTTTTTTCATGTGGCCTGATAGAGCATTTTCAAAATACGAAAGATGTGGTTCGTCGCCATGTTGATTTTTTAAGCAATGATGGCATTTTGCTGCTAACATTGCCAAATTTTACGGGGGTTAACGGATGGTTTCAGCGTAAATTTGATAGAGAAAATTACGACAAACACAATATTTCTTCGATGGACCCAATGCTTCTGACGCGAATTTTTGAGGACTTAGGTTTTGAAGTTGAACATTGTGGTTATTATGGTAAGTTTTCCATTTGGCTTGAAAACCGTCAGCAACAAAATATGGCAGTAAAGATGTTGTTCAGAACCGTTTGGTTAGCCGGAAAAATGATTACAAAGTTGCTAAATTTTGAAAGCCGTATTTTCTCACCATATATTGTGATATGGGGAAAGAAGAAATAATGCTGTAATGATTGAAAATAGTGTAACCTTCATAAGTGATAAAGTAAGTGCAGCCTTACAAACCATAGTTTCGGTGCTAAAGGTCTTAGTTCGTTCAAAATTCGGATTAAAATTACCTGAGGCAACAACCCCAAAGTGTTATATTTTGGGTAATGGCCCATCATTAAAACAATCTATTGAAAAACGACATGCAGAGTTAGTAGACTCCTCAGTTTCTCTATTTGTTGTAAATAGTTTTGCTGTTTCTCCGCTTTTTGTTGAGCTTAAACCAAAATATTACGTATTTCTGGATCCATATTTTGCAAGCTATAATGGCGTTTCAACCCCTATTGATGCTGTAAAGAAAACGTATGAACACTTGCTTAATGATGTAAGCTGGGAAATGACATTGTTTTTGCCGGCCAGAGCTAGTAAAAACTTATTTTTACAGCAATTGGTAAAGCAGAATCCTAATATTAAGATAAGCTTTTATAACTATGTGGTTTTTGATGGTCTTAATGAAGTTAAGTTTCAGTTTTTTAAGCGAAATCTCGCAATGCCACAATGCCAAAATATTTTAGGGGCATGTATTTTCATCGCCACAAATATGCAGTTTAAAGAGGTTTTTTTATTAGGAGCAGATCATTCATGGCACGAACAAATTGCCCTTGATGAAAACAATAACCTGGTGACGATAGATAAACATTTTTATAATCAACAGGGAAAAAGTATAGTAATGAACACGCATGCTAATAATACGGCTGAATATGGTGTTCATAGCTTCTTCGCATCATTAGCAAAGGCCTTTTTTAGTTATAAAGTGCTTGCTAAATACGCTAAATACAGAGGAGTTAAGGTCAAAAATTGGAGTGAAAAAAGTTATATTGATGCTTTTGAACGAATATAATAGCATAAATCCAATAAGCCTTTTTATATTAGCGGTTTAATTTCAAGTACAAATTCATTACCGAAAACTGTTGCTTGCATTAAAATAAATTCAATAGTAGCAGTATATTTATTTACTTTATGATTGTCCACCGCCTCGCGAAGTCTACAGACGTTGATTTATATTTTAAATGGGCCAACGAAGATCAGGCTCGTAAAAACTCATACAGCCAAAAAAAGATTGACTACCAAACCCATGTTAACTGGTTTAATGCTGCATTAAAAGACGAAAACTCTATTATGCTTGTGTTTGAGTATGAAACTGGAATGGCTATCGGACAAATCCGTTTTGAACGTCATAACAGTGATACCATTGTTCGTATCTCTATTGATAAAGATTTTAGAGGACGTCTGCTCGCTAAGCAAATGATCATGGATGCCTGTGATTATTTCTTTAATCTTTTTCCGGGTGATTTGGTAAGGGCTTATATTCGCAAAGAAAACATGGCTTCTGTACGGGCTTTTGAACATTCGGGGTTTGAGTTTGAGAAAGAAACCACGGTAAATGAAATTCCAAGCTTTGTTTATACAAAGCGTAAATCATAATAAATAGCTTGCCTTTTAAATTTTCCTGATGGGAATAATTCAAAAACAATTAATAAAGGGCACTATTTACTCCTATTTAGGTGTGGCCGTAGGATTTGTTACTACAATATTCTTACGGCCATTCTGTTTGTCAGAAGAGGAAAACGGTCTTTTGGCAGTAATTTTAGCATGTTCTTCCATATTGGTACAAGTGTCGAGTTTAGGCTTTCAGTCGGCTTCGGTACGTTTTTTTCCTTACTTTCGGAATCCAAAGAAAAACAATCATGGTTTCTTATTTCTGTCGGTTATAGTATCATTAATTGGTTTTATACTTTGTTGGGTAATTGTTAGTATTGGAGGGGATTTCTTCTGGTCGAATAGCCCTAAAAACCAATTGATCTTTAAGGAATATGGACCAATACTATGGGCTTTGGCTTTTTTTCTTCAGTTTTTTAGTGTACTTGACAACTACAATAGAGCGCTTTATGATACCGTTACGGGTACTGCATTACGAGAGTTTTACCAAAAATTCTTTGTAGGCCTTTCAATGGCTCTACTGTTAGTATTTACCTTAAGTTTCGATCAATTTTTGTATGTGTGGCTATTTGCCAATGCATTCCCAACTTTCATCATAGCGTTTAAGCTGGCAAAAGAGAAAAAGTTGGATTTTACTCCGGACCTTTCTTTTCCGGACAAAAAACTGGTTGCAGGCATGGCTAGTATTAGTGCATTTGCCATCTTGAGCGGTTTCACTACTATGATTATTCAGTATATCGATAAATTCATGATCTTTAATCTATTGGGGACTAAGGAGACCGGGGTATACGATATTACTGTTTATTTTGCAGTGGTAATTGCAATGCCTGCCCGTTCAATGTACAGAATTGCAGGAACCATTATTGCAGAGCATTGGAAAAACGAAGATTACGCCGGAGTTTTATCCCTTTACCGTAAAAGTTGTATTAATCAACTTTTAATAGGTTTGTTGCTGTTTATAGGTATTTGGGCCAATATTGATAACGTGTTTCATATTTTGCCACCGGCCTATAAAACAGGTAAATACGTTATTTTGTTTGTGGGGTTAGGGAGTTTGATAGATATGGCAACGGGGGTGAATGGGGTAATTTTAGCCACCTCAAAGTATTTTAAATTTGATACCTATTTTTTTGTGGCGCTTATTCTGGTTATTATTGGAGCAAACTATGTATTTATTCCGAAATATGGATTAACTGGCGCCGCCATTGCAGCTGCCTTAGGAACCTTCTTGTTTAATTTATTCCGTTTTGCTTTTGTGTGGGCAAAGTTTGGTCTGCAGCCGTTTAGTGTTAACAATGTAGCAATCTTGTTTATTGGGCTAGTTGTTTTAGCTTTAAATTATTTGTTACCACCATTACCTAATTTTATCGTGGACATAGCAGTGCGATCAGGATTGATTACAGCAATATACATGGGAGCGGTTTATTGGTTCAGGTTATCACCTGAAATGAACCAGTTGGTAAACAGTAAAGTCAAGGTTTTAAACCGCTAGATGTTATTTTGATCAAGAATAAAAGCCTTGATATTAATTTATCAAGGCTTTTATTTATGCTAATTTCTCTATTATCATGTCAATGGTCAGTTTCTCTTGCTCGCCACTGGTCATGTTTTTTAGTGTTAATTTTCCCGACTGCATTTCTTCTTCTCCAATTAAAATTACAAATGGAATTCGTTTGGAATCGGCATATTTCATCTGTTTTTGAAGTTTAGTTGAGCTTGGATATAATTCTGAATTAATTCCATTGGCTCTCAATTTTACTAATACGGGTAGTGCATACTTTTCTGCAGCAGAATCAAAATTAGTAATTAGTACTTTAGTTGATGTTATTGCACTTTCAGGGAACAAGTTCAAATCTAGCATTACATCGTAAATACGATCGGCACCAAATGAAATACCAACTCCGGTTACACCCTTAAGTCCAAACATGCCGGTAAGGTCATCGTAACGACCTCCTCCACCAATAGAGCCCATCTGCACCTCATTTGATTTTACTTCAAAAATAGCTCCGGTATAATAATTTATACCACGGGCCAATGTAATATCTAATTCAATTGTGGCATTCTTTAACTCAAAAGAAGAAAGGTAATTGAAAATGGACTCTAATTCCTCAATTCCCTTTTTCCCAATTTCTGAAGTAGCCAAGCTTTGCTTCATCACTTGAAGCTTTTCCTCATTTGAACCTTTTAGTTCAATAAACGGATTTAATACTTCAATATTCTGACTTGTAAATCCACGTTCCATTAACTCTTTAGTAACACCATCATACCCAATCTTGTCAAGCTTATCAATGGCAACAGTCATGTCCACAATTAATTCCGGTTTTCCAATAATTTCAGCAATGCCGCTTAAAATTTTGCGATTGTTGATTTTAATGGTGAAATCTTTCAAGCCTAAGCAAGACAGGGCTTCGTCATAAATGCAGATAAACTCGGCTTCATTCAATAAAGATTCAGAGCCAACCACATCGGCATCGCATTGGTAAAATTCACGATAACGACCTTTTTGAGGACGGTCTGCTCGCCAAACAGGCTGAACCTGGTAGCGCTTAAATGGCATGGCAATTTCGTTTTGACGCATTACTACGTATCGAGCAAACGGCACAGTTAAATCATAACGTAATGCTTTTTCCGAGATTTCGAATGTTAAGGCTTTTGAGTTACGGTTTTCCAGTTTATTTGAATCTACTTTTGACAAATAATCACCGGAATTAAGCACCTTGAAAATAAGTTGATCCCCTTCTTCTCCATATTTGCCAGTTAGGGTACTTAGGTTTTCCATCACCGGTGTTTCAATAGGCTGATAGCCGAACTTTTGGAAAACACGTTTAATAGTATCGAAAATATATGTTCTTCGGGCCACCTCAACAGGCGAAAAATCACGGGTTCCTTTTGGGATGCTTGGTTTCATTCGTTGTATATTATGGATGATAAGTGTTGAATGCTTATTTTAATGGGTAAAATTAGGTTAATTTTAAATTTCAGCAGGAAATGAAATATTTTAATTTCTAGCGCCTACTTGTATTTTAATAATTTCATTACAGGCATCTTCAATCTGCTTAAATACAGGGATAAAAAGAGATTCATCATACCATGGATCAGCGACCTCGCAATTTTGTCCTGGGATTGAGATATTTAGTAATAAATCCACCTTTTCTTTATCGTTATTATTGCGAGCCATCCTAAGAACATTTTTGTAATTCGACTGGTCCATTACGAAAATACGGTCAAATAAATCAAAGTCAGTAATCGAAAATTGACGAGCACGTAAATCGCTAATATCGATTCCAAAACTTTGGGTGGTTCTTTGTGCCCTTCGATCGGGAGCTTCGCCAACGTGCCAGTCACCAGTTCCGCATGAGTCTACCTGCCAGCTAAGTCTGTTCTTTTCAATTAAATCACGCATAATGCCTTCTGCCATTGGAGAGCGGCAAATGTTCCCCAAACACACCATTAAAATTTTCATGCAGCAAAGATAAGTGAAATGCTCTATTTTATTGATGAATAAACGTCTTTGAAGCTCTTCAATTCAACTCCTTTTTCTATTTTTATCTTATACCAATTCAAATTATGAACACTATAAATATCCCTTCAGTTCTGCAAGAACTGAATATCGAACAAGATAATTTAGCCTGGAGTACAGGCTTAACCTGGGGAGCGGATGCAGATGCTGAATCCAAAACCATTTATTCTCCTGTTGATGGTAAAGCCATTGCTAAAGTTTCATTTGCCAATGCTGAAAACTACGATTATGTAATTAAAGCAGCTCAAAAAGCATTTCTGAGCTGGCGTTTATTGCCGGCTCCTAAACGTGGAGAAATTGTACGTCAGTTTGGAGAAGAGTTAAGGTTGAAAAAGCAGTCATTAGGATCTTTGGTTTCTTATGAAATGGGTAAAAGTCTTCAGGAAGGTTTGGGAGAAGTGCAAGAAATGATAGATATCTGCGATTTTGCAGTTGGCCTTTCACGCCAGTTATACGGATTAACTATGCATTCTGAGCGGGCTCGTCACCGCATGTATGAGCAATACCATCCGTTGGGAGTGGTGGGTATTATTTCTGCATTTAATTTCCCTGTAGCGGTTTGGGCTTGGAATGCGGCATTGGCTTTGGTTTGTGGAGATGTTTGTATATGGAAACCCTCAGAAAAGACACCTTTGACAGCTATAGCCTGTCAAAAGATTATTGCTAAAATTTTAAACGATAATGGCATTGAAGAAGGGGTCTCCTGCCTCGTTATTGGCGACAGAGAAATTGGATCATTGATGGCCAATGATACTCGTGTGCCATTAGTATCGGCAACAGGGTCAACTCGTATGGGCAAAGCTGTTGGGGAAGCAGTAGGAAGACGTTTAGGGAGAAGTTTATTAGAACTTGGTGGAAATAACGCCATCATTATTTCAGAGCATGCCGATCTGAATATGGCTCTTCCCGGTGTGGTATTTGGAGCTGTTGGAACTGCCGGTCAACGTTGTACTTCAACACGCCGACTGATTATTCATGAATCAGTTTATGAGGCATTTAGGGCAAAATTGGTTAGTGCTTACCCCCAGTTACGAATTGGTAATCCTTTGAATGAAAACAACCATGTTGGTCCGTTGATTGATAAGCTAGCCGTAGAAAACTACCTTAAGGCCATTGAAAAAGCAAAAGCCGAAGGAGCAACCTTGTTGATAGAAGGTGGTGTTTTGAGCGGAAACGGTTACGAATCGGGGTGCTATGTAAAGCCTGTGATTTTTGAGGCGTCAAATCACTTTGAAATAGTGCAACATGAAACTTTTGCTCCAATACTTTATTTGATGAAATATAAAACCATTGATGAAGCCCTTGCGCTTCAGAATGGGGTGCCTCAGGGACTTTCATCTGCAATAATGACAACTAATTTGCGGGAAGCAGAAAAGTTCCTGTCGCATGCGGGTTCAGATTGCGGCATTGCAAACGTGAATATTGGAACTTCGGGTGCAGAAATTGGAGGAGCTTTTGGAGGTGAGAAGGAAACCGGTGGAGGAAGGGAATCAGGCTCTGACGCATGGAAAGTATATATGCGTCGACAAACTAATACGATTAATTACGGGACAGACCTGCCGCTTGCTCAAGGTATCAAGTTCGATATATAATTAAAAAGTTGATTAATTTTCGTCAATGAAAGCAGCCTCGCTTAATGAACTTAAAAAAGAACTAGTCGAATTATCGCCGGTACAGCTTACTGCCATTTGTTTGAGAATTGCCAAATACAAAAAGGAAAATAAGGAGCTGTTGACCTATTTGTTGTTTGAAGCGGATAATGAACCAGCATATATTGAATCAGTTAAACAGGAAATTGATGAGTACTTTGCCGGAATAACCAAATCTAACATTTACCTGTCGCTTAAATCAATTCGAAAAACATTAAGAATAACTAAAAAGTATATTAAATATTCAGGCGATAAGCAAACTGAGGCGGAGTTGTTAATACATTTTTGTAAGACATTAAAACATTCGGGGATTAAAATAGGATCAAGTACAGCTTTATTCAATTTATATCAGCAACAGCTTAAAAATATAAACAAAGCTATTGATAAGTTGCATGAGGACTTACAATACGATTTCAGACAAGAATTAGAAAGCTTATAATCAAATTGAATAAGCCTTAAATAATCAGATTGGATTTGGTAAAATAAAGAACGGCAGTCTACTTTGTAAACTGCCGTTGCTTTTTTAGCTCATTTTTAATTTAAAGTCAATTGGAAGTGTGTATTTAGCATTCACTCTTTTACCATAATGTACAGCAGGTGTCCATCTAGGCATCGCTTTAATTATTCGGACAGCTTCTTCAGATAAACCGTCTTTTAGTTTTTTTATGACTCTAATATCAGTTAGAGTTCCGTCTTTTCTAACTACAAATGATACAGAAACTCTTCCTTGAGTGTTTTTTTCCAATGCTCGCTGTGGATATTGAAGGTTTCTGTTGATGAAGTTCACCAATGCAGTGTTGCCTCCTGGAAATCTTGGCGGGTTTTCTACATAAAGGTATACATCATCGTCGCTCTGTTGTTGCGATTCAGTATGGTTGACAACAATTAGGGCATTACTATTAATAACATTAGTAGTAAAAGATGAACATAGCAAACAAGTACTGATTGCCAAAACGCCCAACACTGAACCTTTTTGGGAAAGAGATTTTAAGCTTAGCATTTTAAATAGATGGTTTAATAGTTTATGGTCCTAAAGTAATTGTTTTCGGATTGATTATCCTAACTATTATTAAAAAAACAAGAATGATAGTTAATGTTATGTGTGCTTCTGTTATTCTAATTTACTTTGATAATCTGCTTAATATTAATAGATTAGGAATGATTCTGGAAGGATTTTAAATCATAAGAAAGTGAATATTGAAAGGAAAATGATAGAGGGTTATAAAACCCATGATGTGTTTAACCAGCCTCCTCCATTGGAAGATTATAATCTCTATTTAACCAACCCAATTCTGAAGGGTTGTGTTGAGCAGTTTAATGCGTCCTGGGCTCATCTTCAACTAACTAAATTCGGTGCACAAATGGGAAGTTCGAAAGTAATACAATGGGGCTTTCTGGCAAACCAATTCACTCCTGCTCTAAAAGCTTTTAATCGATTTGGTTTCCGAATTAATGAGGTTGATTTTCATCCCTCTTGGCATGAACTTATGCATTTGGCAATGGCTAATCGCTTGCATAACCTGCCTTGGGTTGACCAACAGCCATATTGTCATAGTGTTAGGGCTGCACTTATGATGATGGCTTCGGAGGTTGAGTTTGGTCATCTATGTCCTATTTCAATGACTTTCTCTATTTATCCTGTGCTGAATAAACAGGCTCCGAAAGCTTTAAAAGATTGGTTGGGTAAACTATTGAGCAATGAGTATGATGCCCGATATTTGCCATTTGATAAAAAAAATGGTGTTTTGTGTGGGATGGCCATGACTGAAAAACAAGGTGGTTCGGATGTAAGGGCTAATACTTCATGGGCTAAATCAATAAATGATACGGACTTTCTTTTGACTGGGCATAAGTGGTTTTGTTCAGCTCCAATGGTGGATGCATTTCTGGTGCTGGCTCAGGCTCCTAAAGGTTTGTCGTGTTTTTTTATGCCTCGATATACTCCTGATGGTCAGCTTAACAATTACTCTATACAACGCTTGAAAGACAAGCTGGGCAACAGATCCAATGCTTCAGGAGAAATTGAGTTTACTGATGCTTACGCGGTTTTATTAGGCGAGGAAGGTCGTGGGGTGGCCACTATAATTGAAATGGTAAATCATACTCGCTTAGATTGTGCTATAGGCTCAACGGGGTTACTGCATCAGGCTACAGTTCAGGCAATACACCATTGTCAAAATCGCTCGGCGTTTGGCAAAAAGTTGATTAATCAGCCTATTATGCTCAATGTATTAGCCGATTTATGTCTCGAAACCGAAGCAGCCACTCAATTAGCTATGCGATTGGCCTTAGCATTTGATAATGAAAATAAATCAGAGCAGGAAGAGGTCTTTAAACGTATTGTTACACCTATCGCGAAATTCTGGATTTGTAAACGAACACCAGCAATGGTATATGAAGCCTTGGAATGTTTAGGTGGAGCTGGCTTTATTGAAGAATCTATCTTGCCTCGTCTTTACAGAGAGGCTCCTTTGAATGCAGTTTGGGAAGGTTCAGGCAATGTTATTTGCCTCGATGTTATTCGTGCAATGCAAACTCAATCCAATTCATTGAAAAGTGTTATTTCAGAGTTGGAGTTGGCTTTAGGAATAAATCCTCTGTTAGATAAATTTATTAGGGACTTTGTTAAAAAAAGTTCAGCTTCACTATTGGAAAATAATGAAGCTGAAAGTAGAACATTAGTTGAGCACATGGCGAAGCTATTACAAGCATCATTATTGACTCGTTATTCACCTGAGTATGTTGCAGAGGCATTTGTTGAATCAAGATTGGTCAACAATCACAGCCTTGTTGGAACCCTTTCTTCAAAACACAATTTCAAAGAGATTGTTAACCGGATGTGGTTGGGTGTTTAATTTTTGAATAATTGAATGCCCACATCAGATATCTCTTTTAACGGATCATCACGCATGAATTGCTCCAATTCAATCCGATATTGACCAGGTTTAGAGAAGTCAATCCCGTTGGTTATAAATATTTTTTTCGCTAGTAGTTTCCCTGTACCTGAACCCAGCCATTTACCGTCATTCTCAGCTAATTTAACCTCAACAATACGGGTGGTTTGCATCTTCCCATCAGGGTTTTTTACATACAGCCTGAAAAAAATATTCGAATATTTATAATCATCTGTATGCCTTAGGTTCAAATAAAGTGAATACTTGCCCGTCTGATCAAGTTTAACATCATATACGGCTTTGTCATTTGAAAACCAGCCTTTAGGATCTATGGTTAGAGTGTTATTATAAACAGCACTATCAGTGCAGGAGTATAACAGTGAACTTAATATAATAGCCAAAAGGCTGCTAAACAATAGTTTTGAACGAAACATTTATTGCTTGGTTGAATTATTGTTGTTAGTTGGTTTTTGATTATTCCGTTGTTGGTTAGGACGGCGCTGTTGGTTTTTATTACCCCCTCCTTGTTGTGGACGATTAGGTCCTTCTCCTTGTTTTGAGCTGCGTTGTTGTGGATTGTTGGACTGCTGCTGACGACTTTGTTGTTGCGGCTTTCCACCTCCTTGCTGTTGACGTTCCTGAACTGGTTGTTGCTCACGAGCCTCCTGACGAGGAGCGTTTGAATCACCTTTTGATTTTTTCTTTTTCTTCTTTTTCTTATTTTTCTCGTCGAGACGAGTTAATGAATCTTGCCCAACAACATTTTCAAAGTCAAATGCAACATCTTTTACTCCTGTTGTTGTAGTGGTATATTCAACTGCTTTAAGGTCAACAGACTTTTGGCCTTTGGCGTTTGAGGCTAAAATTTCTTTTACCTTACCAACTTCCAATGGAATCCAGTCAGTTACACCCTCATAGCTAAACCACATGATACGTTTAAAAATGTCGGTTTTTTGTAATCGGGCAAATCCTCTCTCGGTTTGTAAGCCAGTTACATTTTCCGGAATATCTTTAAGGGCGTCAATGTAAGTATCAAGTTCATAGTTTAAGCAACATTTTAGCTTACCACATTGACCTGCCAGTTTAAGCGTGTTAAGGGAAAGATTCTGATAGCGGGCTGCAGCTGTTGAAACAGTACGAAAATCTGTAAGCCAGGTTGAGCAGCATAGTTCACGACCGCAGGAGCCGATTCCTCCTAGGCGACTAGCTTCTTGGCGCATACCTATTTGACGCATTTCAATGCGAATTTTAAAGGCCTCGGCCATACGCTTAATTAACTCACGGAAGTCCACACGGTCATCAGCCGTATAGTAAAAAGTGGCTTTGGTTTTATCGCCTTGATAATCAACATCACTTAGCTTCATTTTAAGGCCGAGTTCAAGGGCCAAGGTACGAGCCTTGTGCATAGTTTCATACTCAAGACCTTTGGCTAATTTCCACTTATCAATATCAGATTGGTTAGCTTTACGGATGATTTTTTTGAATTCGGCGCTGTCTTTTACCCCTTTCTTTTTCATCTGCATACGAACCAGTTCTCCAGTAAGGGAAACATGTCCCAGGTCATATCCTCCCTGATTACCTTCAACGGCTACCATTTCTCCCATTTCGAGGTAAAAGTTACTAGGATTCAAGTAAAAATCTTTACGTGAGCCTTTAAATTTTACTTCAACAATGTTAAATGGTTTATAGTGTGATGGCAGGTCCATGTCGGCCAGCCAATCGTAAACATCAAGCTTACTACATCCTCCATCGGTTAAGCACGAACCATTGCTTTTGCATCCGGCCGGTGTGCATCCTCCGGTTGAACAGGTACTACATCCCATAATTTATATAATGAATAATCTGTTTGGGAAATTTATACCCAAACAGATTATGAAAATCTAAAAATTTAACTTCGCAAATAACGATTAATTTGCAAAGATACATCTAAAAATAAAATTTTAGGGTTAGCATTTCTTTCAACATGATAGATTGCTTCTTCAAAGCATTTTATCAACTTTTCGCCTTTTTGAATGCCTACCAACGCTGAGAACTTGCTAACGAAGTCGAGCTCCTCACCCTCTAAATAAATCATTTCCTTGGCCCCGTCTCCATATAACAAACAATCACGAATAATGTTCAATCCATAGCGGATGAAGTTTTTTTGACGTTCGCGCCCAATTTTGGCAAAATCTTCTACCCATTTTACAATTCCGGTTCCGTTGCCAGTATAACATAAGCGCATCCAATCGGCGAAACTGCCGGTTTCCTTGTTTTCTTCCTCATTGAAAATCGAGTAGGCTGTAGCCATGTTGCCATTTGATAAATAAGCAATACGATTCGCTTGTGCCGAGTCGCTCTGGTGGTTATCTATAAAGTGCTGTTGAATGTCCTTATTGCTTAGCTTATTGATTTTAATAAGTTGTGTTCGCGAAAGAATAGTATTCAGCATCTTGTCACGGTTTTCGGCTACTAATAAGAACAGGGTTTTATGTGCAGGCTCTTCAATAATTTTCAGTAATGAGTTTCCCTCATTACCCAAGAACTCAGGCAACCACATAATTAGTACCTTAAATTCTGACTCAAAAGGCTTTAAACTTAACTTTTGAATGATAGCATGGCATTCGGCAATAGGAATGTTAGGTTGCTTGTTTTCGACTTCAAGGTATTTTAACCAAGCATTCAAAGAAAGGTAATTGTCGGCTGATAAAGCCTTGCGCCATTCCTCAATTACATCAATGCTGGTTTCAACCTTGTTCGTTTTACTGGCAATAAACGGGTATGAGAAATGCAGATCTGGGTGAATGAACTTTTGGTATTTACGGCAAGAGGAACATTGCCCGCAGGAATCATCATCAAGCTTATTTTCGCAGGCAATATATTGCGCATAAGCAATAGCCAAGGACATAGCGCCTGAGCCTTCAGGACCCAAAAATAATTGTGCATGGCTAATCCGGTTTTCCTTTACCGATCTAATTAATTGTTCTTTAACCTCTTTATTGCCTTCAATGTCTTTAAACAGCATGCTGTAAAGTTCTAAAATATTTTAATGCAATACTAATTAATGCAAACACTCTTAATTATGCGCTACAATTTACACCTTTGCATTAAATTTTGGCTTATGGCACGATTGATGGCTTTTGATTTTGGTACCAAGCGTTTGGGTATTGCGGTAACGGATCCTTTGCAAATTATTTCTACTGCATTAACAACAATTCACCCAAAAGATGTGGTTGAATTTTTGAAGAATTACTTGCTGACCGAACAAATAGAAACTTTCATTGTCGGAGAGCCGAAGCAAATGGATAGCTCACCCTCAGAATCAGCTCGACACGTTGAAGCGTTCATTAATCTTTTAAAAAAACAATTTCCGCAGATTCCGATTGAGCGAATGGATGAACGGTTTACCTCCAAAATGGCCAGTCAAAGTATTGCCCAAAGTGGCTTGAAGAAAAACGTCAGGCAAAAAAAAGAATTAATAGATACTGTAAGTGCGGTCATTATCCTGCAATCGTATATGGAAAAGCGATCGTTTGGGTTCTAAAAGCACGGAAAAAAATCACGACGGTTTTTTGTACTTTTGCGGTTTGTTGAATTTCTACACACACAACCAAATTCAACACGACTTATAAGTACTAAATAGATGATATTACCAATTACCGCCTATGGCGATCCTGTATTATTAAAAAAAGCACAACCTATTGATAAGGATTACCCTGATTTATCAGGTTTAATTAACAATATGTTTGAAACCATGTATAATGCCAGTGGTGTGGGTATTGCTGCTCCTCAGATTGGTCTTTCAATCCGTTTATTTGTTATTGATGCAAAACCATTTGGAGATGATGACGATGATGAGGTAAGTGAAGCAGAATCAAAAGAGCTAAAAGGGTTTAAACGGGTGTTTATTAATGCAGAAATGCTTGAACAGACTGGTGAAAAATGGGCTTTTACAGAGGGATGTTTAAGCATTCCGGATATTAGGGAAGACGTGATGCGCCCGGCAAATATCAAGATTAAGTATTATGATGAGAATTGGGATGAGCATATTGAAGACTATTCGGGAATTGCAGCACGTGTAATTCAGCATGAATACGATCACATTGAGGGTAAATTATTTACCGATTATCTGAATCCGTTAAAAAAAGCTATGTTGAGAGGCCGTTTGGATGCTATTTCTAAAGGAAACATTAAAACGGATTATAAGATGAAGTTTCCAGTCAAGAAAAAAGGAAGAAGATAACAAGAAATATTTAATAAAATAAGAAGCGCAAAAGTTCAACTCTTGCGCTTCTTATTTTATATGAATTATATTCCTTGTAGCATACTTAATTATCCAATTGGTGGATTATGAACAGTTAACAATTCGATTGTTTTTTTTGTTCTTAATGTAAGAAATATCCGCCCTATTATGAGAATAATCGACAGAATAAGAAAAGTGTATTTCATAACTGTATGTTGATCAAAACAGGTTACACCTAGAATTAATAGAAGGAAGCCTGCAGGCGAAATGGCAGATCGTGATGTTTTCATTTTATAAACTGATTTAAGTTTGACTACCAGTAAGTATATCAAACTAAAGTTTCGTTACAGAGAAATGAAAGGTTATCAAAAAAAAATCCTGCCACGGTTGAATGGCAGGATTAAACTACTAAAATTGAAAAATTTTATGCAGTAACAGTTGCTTCAGAAATATAAGCAGAAATAATATTTCCAACAGAAGAGGTGCTTTGCGGATTTTCCGGGTTAACATCAACAGTTGACAAACCTTTATCGATTGAGTACTGTACCGCCTCCCGAATCAAATTAGCTTCTTCAAAAAGTTTAAAATAATCCAACATCATTGCAGCCGATAAAATGGTTGCAGCCGGATTAGCAATGTTCTTGCCTGCTGCTTGTGGGTAAGAGCCATGACAAGGTTCAAACATGGCGGTTTGGGCTCCAATTGATGCCGATGCCAATAAGCCAAGTGAACCCGTTATAACACTCGCCTCATCTGAAATAATGTCCCCAAACATGTTCTCAGTTAAAATAACATCAAATTGTGTTGGGTATACAATCATTTGCATTGCTGCATTATCAACAAATAAAAAATCCACTTCAACATCAGCGTATTGTGGAGCCATTTTCTTTACCACATCTCTCCATAATCTAGAAGTCTCTAAAACATTAGCTTTATCAACTAATGTTAGTTTCTTACGACGAGCTTGGGCTGCTTCAAATGCTAATTTGGCAATGCGCTCAATTTCTTCAACTGAGTACTCGCAGTTATCATAAGCAATTGACCCATCGCCTTTGCGACCTTTATCTCCAAAGTAAATTCCACCGGTTAATTCACGGTACACAACCAGATCTGCTCCTTTAATACGGTCTTCTTTTAAAGGTGATTTACTAATTAATGAATCGTAAGTAGTTACCGGGCGAATATTACAGAATAACCCCATTTCTTTACGAATCTTTAATAAACCTTGCTCCGGACGAACTTTTGCGTTCGGGTCATTGTCGTATTTCGGATCGCCAATGGCTCCAAACAAAATTGCATCAGAATCTAAACAGATTTTTAGTGTTTCATCAGGCATCGGATTGCCTGTTTTATCTATTGCAATGGCACCTGCAAGCGCTTCAGAATATTCAAATGTGTGATTGAATTTTTTTGCGATGGCATCTAACACCTTAATGGCTTGTGCTACAACCTCTGGTCCAATCCCGTCGCCGGAAAGTACAGCTATTTTCTTGTTCATAAACTTAAAAATCCCCTGTTGGGGACTATGTAATTGAATTAAAGTTATATGTATGAAGAGTATTTCTTCTTATATATCTAAAAGGTTACCCCTAAGGGCGGCCGGGGCTTCTCCCCGGCCTATCAATTAACCTTATGATGATGCTTGTTTAAAATTTAACAGCTTGGTGCTCGAAGGCTTCAATCCTGTCTTTAAGAGAAAGCAAGTAATCAATATCGTCAAAACCGTTAAGGAGGCACATTTTTTTGTATCCGTCTATTACGAAATTCTCTGATTTGCCTGTGTTTACCAATTCAATGGATTGGGTTTTCAGATCTATTTTTAGTTCGGTTGCTGGATCGGCAATTATAGCAGCTAAAATTTCTTGTAAAAACTCTTCAGTAACCTGAACCGGCAGTAAGAAATTGTTTAACGCATTGCCTTTAAAGATATCTGCAAAGAAACTTGATACTACTACTTTAAAGCCGTAGTCATGAATTGACCATGCTGCATGTTCACGGCTAGAACCACAACCAAAATTTCTGCCTGCTACTAAAATTTTACCACTATAACGAGCGTCATTCAAAACGAAATCAGCCTTTGGCTGGCCCTCACTGTTGTAACGCCAATCGCGGAATAAATTATCTCCAAACCCTTCGCGACTTGTCGCTTTTAAGAAACGAGCCGGAATGATCTGATCTGTATCTATGTTTTCAATCGGCATTGGAACTGCCGTTGAGGTTAATTCTTTAAATGCTTTCATCATTTCTGATTTGAGGTACGTGATTAAATCACATCCTGATTAATTCAAATACGGTTTTACATCAGCAATCTTGCCTTCCAGAGCAGCAACAGCCGCAACCAAAGGACTGGCTAAGAAAGTACGGGCTCCAGGACCTTGACGGCCTTCAAAGTTTCTATTTGAAGTAGAAACGCAATATTCGCCAGCTGGAATTTTATCGTCATTCATGGCCAAACAAGCTGAGCAGCCTGGTTCGCGTAACTGGAATCCTGCTTCTTCAAAAATCTTGTCCAATCCTTCTGCTATCGCCTGTGCTTCTACTTGCTTAGAGCCGGGAACGATAAAGGCATGAACATTTTCAGCTTTCTTATGACCTTTTACTACTTGAGCCGCGATTCGTAAGTCTTCAATTCGAGAATTGGTGCAGCTTCCAATAAAAACATAATTAACTTGTTTGCCAATCATGTTTTCGCCGGCTTCAAGCCCCATATAGCTTAATGCTTTATTAAAACTTTCTTTACCAGAGAATGTATCTTCTGTTGGAACGGTATCTGTAACCTTAATTCCCATACCCGGATTGGTACCATAGGTAATCATTGGTTCAATGTCTTCAGCAATATATGAGTATTCTGCATCAAAAACAGCATCGGCATCTGTTGTCAATGATTTCCAATATGCAGATGCTTTTTCAAAAGCTTCGCCTTGAGGGGCAAACTCACGTCCACGAACATAGTCTATGGTTATATCGTCAGGGGCAATCATTCCTCCACGGGCTCCCATTTCAATACTCATGTTACATACTGTCATTCTGCCTTCCATGCTCATTTCTCGGAAAATATTACCGGCAAATTCTACAAAATACCCGGTTCCTCCATTAGCACTTAGTTTTGCAATGATATATAATACAACATCTTTGGGAAGAACGCCTTTGGCTAATTTGCCGTTCACATTGATGCGCATTTTTTTAGGTTTTTGCTGCAATAAGCACTGACTAGCCATTACCATAGCAACCTGACTTGTGCCTATACCAAATGCAATGGAACCAAAAGCACCATGAGTTGAGGTATGGCTATCACCGCAAACAATGGTCATGCCTGGCTGTGTAATACCTAATTCCGGACCAATTACATGCACGATGCCTTGATATTTATGACCAAGTCCATACAATTCAACCCCAAACTTGTTACAGTTTTCGGTTAGTTTGTTAACCTGAAAGCGTGATAGATCATCTTTAATTGGTAAATGCTGGTCGATAGTTGGAACGTTATGATCGGCGGTTGCCACCATTTTTTTAGAGCGGAATAAAGAAATACCCCGTTGTTCCAGTTCTGCAAATGCCTGAGGACTGGTTACTTCGTGTATTAAATGCTTGTCGATATACAACACATCGATACCGCCTTCGGTAGTTGTTACAACGTGTGCATCCCAAACTTTGTCAAATAAGGTCTTACCCATCTTTTCAATATAGTTAAGTAAGCAATGAATTATTCATTACTCTTGTTTACAGTCGTTATTAGTTAAGTAATTAAGCCGAAAGCTCAATCTTCACGTCTTTCATCAATTCATGAATGTCATTGTCGTAAACTTCTTTCTTACGATCGGCTACTATTAAGAATTGAGTATATACTTCGTCCAAAGCATCTTTGGTAAGCAAGTAGCCAATTTTGTGCGCACGATAAGCCAATGCTGCACGACCGCTGCGAGCTGTAAGAACAATTAAAGACTGATCGACACCAACATCAGCCGGGTCCATAATTTCGTATGTTTCACGATTTTTAATGACGCCATCTTGGTGAATACCCGAAGAATGCGCAAATGCATTTGAGCCGACAATGGCTTTGTTTGGCTGCACAAACATCTGCATTTTTTCAGAAACAAGTTGGCTGATTGGATAAAGCATTTTGGACTCAACTCCGGTAATCAGGTTTAGGTACGGATGCTGACGCATAATCATTACTACTTCTTCTAAAGAAGTGTTTCCTGCTCGTTCACCTATGCCGTTAATAGTACACTCAATCTGTCCTGCTCCATTTATTACTCCTTCAATTGAGTTAGCAGTCGCTAATCCTAAATCATTATGGCAGTGTGTTGATAAAATGGCTTTGTCTATCCCTTTTACGTTTTCTTTTAAGTATTTGATTTTTGCACCGTATTCATGTGGCAAACAATAGCCTGTTGTGTCAGGAATATTAAGGACAGTTGCTCCTGCCGCAACTACAGCCTCACAAACTCGTGCTAAGTATTCATTATCAGTACGGCCGGCATCTTCAGCATAAAATTCCACATCTTCAACAAAGCGTTTGGCATATTTTACAGCAGCAACGGCACGTTCAATAATTTCTTCACGGGTTGAATTAAATTTGTGCAGAATATGAGAATCCGAAGTTCCTATTCCGGTATGAATCCGAGGGCGTTTAGCATATTTTAATGCCTCAGCAGCTGTTTCAATGTCTTTTTGTACTGCACGAGATAAACCGCACACAATTGGTTCGGTTACAGCTTTTGATATTTCCACTACTGATTTAAAGTCCCCAGGGCTAGAAATTGGGAAACCTGCCTCGATTACGTCAACCCCCAGTTTCTCCAGGTTACGTGCAATCTCTACCTTCTCGGGTGTATTTAATTTGCAACCCGGCACTTGCTCCCCATCACGTAGGGTTGTATCGAATATCTGAATCTTTCTTGTTGACATTGTTAGATTTGTGTTTGGAATTTCTAAAGTATTCACTAAGATTAGCTTTTGGAAACCATTATTGAGTATTTTGTACTATTTTCAATTTTGGTATATTTTTGATAACTATCATTAAATCAGATATTTAAAGGAGGTCTATATACAATGGCTAATGGAAAGAATGAGCCTGTGTTTGAATTGATAAAGTCGATGTCGAAATCAGAAAAGCGGAACTTTAAACTGTTCGCTACCCGTTTACAAGGCAATCAAGATGCTAAGTTTCTCGCATTATTTGATGCAATTGACGGAATAGATGATTATGATGAGGAACGAATACTGAAAAAGGCACCCGTTAAGAAAGTTCAACTTTCAAACATGAAAGCCCATTTGTATAAGCAGATTCTTATCAGTTTGCGATTAATGAATGTGCAACACTACCCCGATTTACAATTGCGGGAACAGGTTGATTTTGCTAAAATTCTTTATAATAAAGGCTTATATCGTCAAAGCTTAAAAATTTTAGATAAGGCTAAGCAGGTAGCCTTGCAGTTGATGCAGAATACCATAGCTCTTGAAATTGTTGAATTCGAGAAGATGATCGAATCTCAATACATCACAAGAAGTATTTCTAATAGGGCAGATATTTTGACCAATGAGGCAATTGGATTAAATACCAGTATTCAAACTGCTAATGAATTCTCTAACCTTGCCTTGCAACTTTACGGATTGTATTTAAAGGTGGGCTATGCCCGTAATAGCAAGGATGTTGCCTATGTTCAAACCTTTTTTGAGCTCAACCTGCCTAAATATGATGCGGATAAGCTGGGGTTTTCTGAGAAAATGTACTTGTATCAATCTTATGTTTGGTATTATTCTATAATTCAGGATTTTGTCTCGTGTTATCGTTATGCTCAACGTTGGGTTGATCTCTTTAATGAAAATCCTCAAATGAAGCAAAGCATGATCAGCTTTTACATTAAGGCTTATAATTATCTGCTTGAATCATTATTCTACCTGCGCTACTATTCAAAGTTTTGGGAGGTACTTACAACCCTGCAAAGCGAAGTTGAAGATGAAAATGACTTTTTTGATGATAATGCAAAGATGTTGGTTCAGTCATGTATTTTAACTCATAAGGTGAATCTTCATTTTATGGAGGGTAGCTTTACCAAGGGGCTTGCACTGATTCCTGAATTGAAATCCTTTTTATCACATCACAGTGAACGGATTGATGAGCATCATGTCTTAGTTTATTATTATAAGATTGCTTGCTTGTATTTTGGTAGTGGTGACAATAAAAACGCGATTGCTTATTTGAATAAAATAATCAGTACGCGTGACACCGATGTGCGGTCGGATATTCAATGCTTTGCCCGCATTTTAAATTTGATTGCCAATTATGAAGCAGGTAATGACTCAAATCTTGAATATCAAATTAAATCTGTATATCGGTTTTTGGTAAAAATGGATGATTTACACAAGGTTCAAGTAGAAATTATCAACTTTTTGAAGAATCTAGGAAATATTTATGCAACAGATATAAAGCGTGAGTTTAAACGTTTGCACGATAGGTTGGTGCCATATGAAAATCACCCATATGAAAAACGCCCTTTCTTGTATCTGGACATTATTTCGTGGTTGGAAAGTAAGATCAATAATAAGCCGGTTCAGCAAATTATTCAGGAGAAATTTTTAAAGGTAAATAGATAGTGTTGGAGAATATTTTTGATTTAAAACGAAACAGGGACATTAAGCCCCTGTTTCGTTTTTGAAATATTAATTGATAATTAATTGTAGAAATAAATCAGTCGGCAGTGATATTGGCCCCCATCATGTAGTTGTATTGATCAACTTTTTCCCATTTGTTAATGCCGTAACGTCTCCATGAACGAGCAATCAATCCTTCCTCTAGTTTTTCATAACCAATTGCAGGCGCAGGGTAATGCATTACCGTGATTTTGTTGCCATCATAAGTGGTTTCGGTACTAGTAACCTCCGATGAATAGTACTGTAATGGCAGAATTTCAAGAACGATAAAGAATCCATCATAAGGGACTTCAACATTATACTGTGAAATATCTACAGAAAGCCATTCATTGTTTTTTTGTGCACGTGCAATAATCGCATCCTGAATTAACTCTTGTCCTGGATAATCACGCATGTCGGCTTTCCCATAAAGCTTTACACGGAAAGGAGCGTCAATTACACCGTTTTCACATTCTCGAATGAAGAAGCGAACAGAACGAATAATGCCGGTAGTATTATTGTCGTTAGGGATATAAAATGCATGCTGAAGTTCAGGGAAGGGACAGTACTTGCCGAAACTTCTTTCCTTATCGCTTCCTACGTAAAGTTTTGTTGCTTTTTTGGCATTTACAACAACATCGTCAAGTTGAAGAAACGCCGATTTTAACTTTACAGTTGAGAACTGCGTTTTAAGCATATCTTTAATACTGATGACTTTGGCTTTATACCCTAATGAGGTGATTATTAAGCTATCTACCTTGTTTTTTTCAGGGATGCTAATGGAGAACTCTCCGTTTTTATTTGCCGAATAAATAAGTTTAGTGTTAGAAATTGTTAAAGTGGCATTCGGAATTGGGTACGCCTCAGGAACATCTTCAACTATCTTACCTTTTAATGTGACATTTTGTGCATTAGCAGTAAAGATAAAAAACGTAAGAAAAATCCAGATTAAGTGTAAACTTCTCTTCATTGGCTTTCGAGTTTATGTTTAATATTTAGGTTGTTACTGGTTAATTAATTGTTGTTCCTTTTCTTTTTCCTCCCTACGCTTTTTCCTTTTCTCCTCACGTTCCTGACGTCGTATTTCTGCTTTACTCTTTTCTATAACAGGCTCTGTAACCACTGACTTTGTTTCTTGTTGGTCAATAGTTTCTGTTTTAGTTTTAACCGGCTCCTCTTCCATTATTTGTTGAGGAGCAAATTCGTCAACATCGTTAATCGTTGTATCAACTGCCGATGTATCAGTTATAACGTAATTTCGAGCAGGCCCACGAAGAATTACATTGTACATAGAAGCACGGTCTTCTTCGGTAATCATTCCTCGTTTTAGCATTAGCCCGCTTATTAAATTAAAATAATAGCCGCTAATACGTTGCTTCAATGCTCCATTAGGGTAAAATTGATAACGATAACGCTTTGGACTAGGTATAATACTAGCCAAAAACATTGATTCCCCAAGGTTTAATTCCGAGGGATTCTTAGCAAAATAAAACCTAGCCGCTTCTCCAACTCCGTATACGTTTGGTGCCCATTCAATAATGTTGAGGTATACCTCGTACATACGTTCTTTGCTGGTGAGTCGGTTGTTTTCAATGAGCCAAACAATTAGCATTTCTTCTATCTTACGAGCCATTGTTTTTTGTCGGCTCAGGTATATATTTTTTACTAATTGCATAGAAATTGTACTACCCCCTCGCTTAAAGCTTTTGGCCTTGTAGTTGGTAACAATTGATTTTCTGATTGCCTCTTCAAAGAATCCTTTATGTTTAAAGAACGCGTAATCTTCGGCTGTTAAGATAGCATTTTTTAAATAATTGCAAATCTGATTATAAGGGGTGTAATTTGGGTTTTCAGGTCCTATTGTAATATTACGCATTGGCTTGCCATATTCGTAAGGAGTATATACAAACGGAGCATTGATTTTTTGAAGGTTTACTACTCCGAATTTCAAGATTTTAAAATCTTTTTTCTCCAAACGAGAATCAAAACGGCAGTTATCAGGATCCTTATCTTCCAAGTAAAAATCTAATCCATATTTAAGTTTTCCTGAGACCTTTAATCCTTCTAAGGATTCAAACATACCTATAGGGAATGCATTAAAAAAATCCTGAGCATTTACCCAATCGGTACTCATTTTAAGTTCATACACTTTTGATGGTTTTAAAGTGTATTTTATAAACGGATGAGCTTCAAGGTTTCGTAAATGAATGGTTGAAGCACTATCCAGTGATAAGAAGTTCTTACCAATAACCATAGTGGCATCAATGGAACCATTATCAACTACAATATCTTTTGAGGCAATTTTCGGATGGTTAATTAACAAGTTACGAACTCCCCAGGCTCCTTTAATGGTTAGTTCCCCTCTATGGTAACTGGTTCCATCCATGCGAGTCATAACGGTGTCAACATTTAGTTTTAGGCCGAATTTCTGTTCAAGAAAGGGAAGTTCCACTTTTTTTCCATCAGCATAAAGTTTAACGTCCATTTCTTTATCTCCGCCATCAACCGTACCTGAGCAGTGCCAAACGGCTTCGCCTCTATTAATTATAAAAGTGGATTTAAGTTCCTGATCGTCTATTAAAATTTCTTTGGCTATTATGCTTGTGGTTCTGGAGCTGTCAGTTTCTGTAAATGAAGCTTCAAAATTGCGCAGCTCCATATTGTCAGGCACTTTATAAAGCACTTGGTTAATAAGCCGGTTAGCCAATTTGGCTAAATCCAGTTCTGATTTTTGAGTGGTATCGCGTTTATGTTCTTTCAGTAAGAAGTCATAATTCTTAACCCCGTTGCGGTTAACCAAGCTCAGTTTTCCATTATTAAGTTGAACAGAAGCAAGCTTAACATCTCCCAGGATTAAAGGTAAAAGCCGCACCTTAACTTCAAAGTTGGAAATGGAAAGTAAGGTGTCTTTTTGAAGCGGTACAACAGTAATTTTATCAAACCGAACAGAACTAAGACCAACAAAACGGGCATTCTCAATTTTAATATCGAGTTGATTCCTTGTAAGCTGGGCCTTTGTAATTTTTGTTATTGTTTTATTAAGGATTTCTTCACGTTTAGCAAAAAGCACAGCTATGCCAATGCCTATTAAAACAA